>NZ_JCAWFG010000001.1:0-615 GCF_059740505.1 Camelimonas sp. FR25
AAAACACCTGTTCTCCGTCATGCCCGCGCTTGTCGCGGGCATCCACGGTTGCGGCGCCGACGCGCGTGACGGCCATCAGCCCGGGCGCGGTCGCTCTCCACCCCAACCTCGCCGTGGCCGCAGCCATACCGGCCCAGGACGTGGATGCCCGCGACAAGCGCGGGCACGACGCACGCGTGGTTGGGTGGCCGGTGAGGACCCGAGCGTGCTGGATGATGTGGCCGAGGCGCTGGGTAAGCCGCGAGGCTGACAGGTCGGGCGCCTGTCTCGCTCCCATCCTGCCTCTTGCCGAAGCGGCGTCTTGCCCGAAAGCACCCATCCACCGTCATGCCCGCGCTTGTCGCGGGCATCCACGGTTGCGCCGCCGACGCGCGTGACGGCCATCAGCCCGGGCGCGGTCGCTATCAACCCCAGCCCGCCGTGGCCGCAGCCATACCGGCCCAGGACGTGGATGCCCGCGACAAGCGCGGGCATGACGTACGGGTGGTTGGGTGGCCGGTGAGGACCCGAGCGTGCTGGATGATGTGGCCGAGGCGCTGGGTAAGCCGCGAGGCTGACAGGTCGGGCGCCTGTCTCGCTCCCATCCTGCCCCTTGCCGAGGCGGCCCCTTGCCCG
>NZ_JCAWFG010000010.1:0-20057 GCF_059740505.1 Camelimonas sp. FR25
AATGTGATCACGGGTGCGCCGAACGCAGACGGCGCAAACACCCGGTATCCGCGAGGTGTTTTCGAGAGTTTCAGATTGAAAAGTCTCATACCCCACGGGGTCTGCACATCGAAGTGCGCAATTGTGTTACCGAAACCTGGCGGCTTTGGCCTGATGTCAATGATCTTCATCGCATCCTCATGTAATACCGCGCATTTATGCGCATTGCCGATTTACGGCAATGAATGGCAATGAAACGGCGGAACAAATGGCGAAAACAGGGGTCGAACGGCAACGCTAAATATTTGTTTTTACGCTATTTTATTTCCGAGCGTTTTGTTCGTGACGAGGGGGTCGGAGGTTCGAATCCTCTCACTCCGACCATTTATTTCAGGATCCCGCATTGTCCTGAAATATCCGCCGATGCGGCGCTGTGATCTCTCAAGACATTTATGGATACGGATGATCCTCGCGGCCATCGTTTGGCGCCGCGCTTTTGCGTATGCGCGTCGTTGCGTCTGGCGCTGGCGCTGCGCCAGCGTGCATCGCGACATTTGCCTGCTTGGGCCCACCTCCTCCTGATCATCCGCGCCTGGCGCACGTGTCCACAGCGCCTCGCGCCTGTTGACGCCTGCTTCCGTTGCTGCGGCGTCTGACTTATGAGCGGGCGACGGCCTGCGGCGGGCGCACGCCCGACAACGCCCGGACACGCCTGCAGGCCGCGGCTCAAGAGCCGCGGCAAGCACATGGGGCGCTCGCCCCAGGGTGCGAGGCTCATGCCCTGAGCCCGACGCCGGCTAGGGCCACCACAAAACCAGAGGGAAACGCCATGTCAGAAGCGCTGATCATCAAGGAATATCGCGGCACGACCGCCATCTTCACGCTCAACCGCCCCAAGGCGCTCAACGCCCTGAGCGATGGGCTGCAGGCTGAGCTGATGGCAGCGCTGCATGAGGCCGATCGCGACGACAATGTTCGCGCCGTGGTCATTGCCGGTTCGGAACGCGCCTTTTGCGCCGGCGCCGACATCACTGGCCTCGACGGCGTCACCGCCGCCGACGTGGTTGATCCGCAGGGCTTTGGTCGCGGCCTGTTCGATGTGCTCGGCGCCTATCGCAAGCCGCTGATCGCCGCCGTGCGCGGCCTCGCCCTTGGCGGCGGCTGTGAGCTGGCGCTGGCCTGCGACATTGTGGTGGCTGGCGACAAGGCCCGCTTCGGCGTGCCGGAAGTGGCGCTCGGCCTGTTGCCGGGCGGCGGCGGCACCCAGCGGCTGATCCACGCCATGGGCAAGCAGAAGGCCATGAAGATGCTGCTCACCGGCGACCCGATCACCGCCGCCGAAGCCTTCAACGCCGGCCTCGCCAGCGAACTCGTCGCCGATGCCGAATGCCTCGACCGGGCTTTGGCCATCGCCGAGCGCATCGCGCGCAACGGCCCCATCGCCGTGCAGATGGCCAAGGACAGCGCCCGCGCCGCGCTTGAGGTTGGCATCACCCAGGGCCTCGCCATCGAGCGGCGCAATTTCATTCTGCTGTTCGGCACCGAGGACAAGAAGGAAGGCGTCACCGCATTCCTCGAAAAGCGCCCGGCGGTGTTCACCGGCCGCTGAGCGGGGGCCGGCGGCCCGCGCTGCGCCAGCAGAGACGGCACCTGATCAGAACTCTGGAAACCCATTAGTGATGCTTCTGGGATTCTGAAATAACCCTGGCTAAGGCGTCGCGATTGCGGCGCCGTTGCTGTTTTGGCGTTGCGTCCCGCCAAAGCGGCGCGCGCCGGGCGCCTACTCCCGACGGGTATAGTGCGCCCGGTCAATTGCTGTACCCTGCCCTCATACCAGAATGCGAAGATGCTGACGCATCCGCATCCTGGATTGCTCAGGCGCCGCACGGGCTTGACCAAAGTGCGATGAGTCGCGCTCACCGCACTTGGTATGAGGCCGCGCGTGCGGCGCAAGATGTGGGCCCAGGGCCCCGGCGGGAGGAGACGGCATGAGCCATGCAAGCGGGCGCCAGACCCCAGACAGTCGCACAAATGGCCTGCAACCAGGCGGCCAGATCAGCTATCGGGTGCGCGATGGCGTCGCCCGCATTGGCCTTCACCGGCCCCCTGTCAACGCGCTGACCAAGGGGTTGATGCAGGATTTGCTGGGGGCGCTGCGCCGTGCCGCTGCGGATGACGCCGTGCGCGTGGTGGTGCTGGCCAGCGATGTGGCGTCGCGCTTTTCCGCCGGGCTTGATCTGCCGCTGATGCTGCAGGCGACGCCGCAGGAGGTCCGCGCCATGCTGCAGGACCTCTACATCAATCTGTATGACGTCCAGTACAATCTGGGCAAACCATCGGTGGCCGCCATCAATGGCACGGCGCGCGGCGGCGGCATGACCCTCGCCATCTCCTGCGACATTCTCATCGCCGCCGAAGACGCCAGCCTCGGCTATCCCGAGATCGACCTTGGCCTGCCGCCCGCTATCCATTTCACCCATCTGCCGCGCATCGTCGGCCGCCATCGCGCCTTTGAGCTGCTGTTCACTGGCCGGCCCTTTATCGCTGCGGAAGGGCGCGAGCTTGGCCTGATCAGCCGCATCGAGCCCGCCGAGCAGCTCGAAAGCGCCGCCATGGCGCTGGCGGCGGAGCTGGCGGCCAAGCCAGCCACCGGCGTCGCCATGGCCCGCGCCGCCTTCATGCGCCAGAACGATCTCGATTACCGGCGCGGCATCGCCGTCGCGGTGGAGGATTTCTGCAATGTCTTCGCCACGCCAGAAGCGCGGGCCGGGCTGGAAGCCTTCGCCAGACGCAAGGGCAAGCTGCAGCAGGCGTGAAAGAGCTGCCGCAGGCATAAGAAGGCAACCGCTGGCGTGAAGAAGCTGCCGCCGGCATGTGGCGGGCGCCTGCGTTGCCTCCCCCAGGCGCGGGCGTCGCGCCCGTCTTAGCGCTTTGCGTGTATGATGCGCCTCGAGAACGCATATATTCCGCAACGGAACACATAGGGCTATGCTGGGCGCATGACCGATGACAATGCAGCGCCCTTCGCCACCCATACTGACGTCGCCACGGCGCACGCCAGCAAATATCTGCAGCAGATGTGCAAGCATTTCGGCCACAAGGTCGAAGCCAGCTGCGAGGCGGATAGCGGCTTCATCCGTTTTCCCGCCGGGGAGTGCCGCATGACGGCCAACCCCACGACGCTGACCATGCGGCTCGCCGCCCTGGACGCAGAGGCGCGAGAGCGGCTAAAGGGCGTGCTCGACAGCCATTTGGCGCGCTTCGCCTTTCGCGAACAGTTGCAGATCACCTGGAGCGATGGCTGATCGCATCTGCCTTTCAGCATAAATCGGCCGGAGGTGAGGAGACCGAAACGCGCTTGCGCCTGGCAGGTCGCGGTTGCCTCCGCCTCGGCGCCGCAACAGATAGGGCGGCGGCCTCGTGCACTGCGCCAGCCAGGGCAGTGGCCCCTCCCACGATCAGCCGGACGGGCCGCTACCCTGGCTGGCGCGGCTCCTCAGATAATCCGCCAGCACCTGGGCGTGATTAATCGCCTCGTCCTTCGCCGCATAGAGCAGCGTCAGCGGGCCCCTGGCGGCGAGCGCCTCCAGCGTGGCCAGCGCCGGATTCTGCGACAGTTCCAGACGATAACGCTGCGTAAAGGCATCAAACAGCGCCGGGTCGTGGCAGAAGTCGCGGCGCAGGGCGGTGGTGGGCGCAATCTCCTTCAACCATAGATCCAGCGCCGCCGCCTCCTTGCGCAAGCCGCGCGGCCACAGCCGGTCCACCAGCACGCGCACGCCATCCTGTGGCTCTGCCGGCGCATAAACGCGCTTCACCTGCACGGTCATCGTCATGGTCCGCCCCTGTTGGCCCGACCCTCGCGGTTCATCCTGACGCCGATGTTGCGCTACGATGGCGACCTGCGCCAGCCCGCCTCCGCCCGGCGCCTGCACAACGCAACGACGTCGCACGGCGCGGACCGGGCCACAGCGCAAGCGTAACAAAAACGCGACGCTCACAACATTTTTGCGCATCGCCGCAAAGTTTGCGCGAATTATTTCAGTCGCAACCGTGAGTAAAGCGGCGGTAGGCAGCGTTCATCCACACATCGCTCCTGCAATCTATTTGCATCAAAAAACATCATTCTTGCCTGAGGCCGCCGGCTGGCCTACCACACTCCGCACATTGCCCGGCGCGATCTGGGGGCAAGGGCGATCCCCCTCGCTCACGCGCCGCGCGTAATATCCGTCGCGCTGGTCCCGGCGCCTAGGCTGCTGGCGGCGCGGACGCGTGGCAATGTGGCGTCGGCGCCCGGCCTCCCGCCAGGCGCCCTGTCGCCAGGGCCGCGCTGGAGCGGCAAGGGGCTGATTACTGATTTTCAGGCTGCGCCGGCATGGCTGGCGTGGGGTTGAGCAATGCGGCGACGCCGCGGAAGAGCCATGAACCGGACCTTGCAGATCGCGATCGGCAGCCTGTTGGTCGGCCTTGTCGTGCTTGGGTTGAAGACCCTGGCGTGGCGCCTCACCGGCTCGGTGGCGCTGTTCTCCGACGCCATGGAAAGCATCGTCAATGTGGCCACGGCGCTGGCCGCCATTATTGCCGTGCGCATCGCCCAGCGCCCGGCTGACGCCAATCACCCCTATGGCCATCACAAGGCGGAATATTTCAGCGCGGTGATGGAAGGCGTGATGATCGTCGTCGCGGCGCTGCTGATCCTGCGTGAGGCGTGGGTCGGGTTTCAGTCGCCGCGCGTGCTCGAAGCGCCGATGGAAGGCCTGGTGATCAACGGCCTCGCCAGCGTCATCAATGGCGTGTGGTGCTGGGTGCTGATCAGCCGGGGCCGCGCCCTGCGTTCGCCGGCGCTGGTCGCCGACGGCCGGCATCTGTTCACTGATGTGGTGTCATCGTTTGGCGTGATCATCGGCGTGGCGCTGGCGGTGGCCACGGGCTGGATGGCGCTCGATCCGCTGCTGGCCGGGCTGGTGGCGCTCAACATCCTGTGGTCGGGCTGGAAGGTGATGAAGGAATCCATGGGCGGGCTGATGGATGAGGCCGCGCCGGAGGACATGCAGGGCCAGATCCGCGCGGTGATCTCCCGCGAGGCGGTGGGCGCGCTGGAGGCGCATGACGTGCGCACCCGCCAGGCTGGCCGCGTCACCTTTATTGATTTCCATCTGGTGGTGGCTGGCGATTCCACCGTCGAAGCCGCCCACGCCATCTGCGACCGCATCGAAAGCGCCCTGAAGCAGGAAATCGCCGGCGCCCAGGTGACCATCCATGTCGAGCCCGAGCACAAGGCGAAACTGTGCGGCGTGGTGGTGCTGTAGCGCGCCGCGCGCCTCGGCGTGACCATGCACAGGCTGTGCCGCAATGGCTGCCGCATGGGCTGCCGTAACGTTTCCTAATCCATGCCGCGCAGGCGTAACACCACGCGATTGTTGACATCGAGCAGCAACAGGGTCCGGCCTGGGCCTGGCCCGCTGCGATAGGCGCGCACCTGGCCGAGCGCCTGGTGCAGGCGCTGCTCCTGCTGCATCACCTCTGGCGCACAGGCCATCAGCGTCGACGCCATGCGGCCGAAGCGCAGGCGACCGCCCTGAACGCGCGCTTCGCCACTAAAGCCGTTGCAGCCGCCCTTGCCTGTCACCGCGCCAGTCGTCCTGCTGGCCTTCCGGCCAGATGTGTCGCTTGCTCCCTTGCCCGACGGGGGCGCAACAGGGCCCTGCGCCCTGTCGGCAGCTTTGGCGTTGGCCTCACCGCGCCCGCCGCCGGGGGGCACGACTGGAGCGGAGCCGCGCCTTGCGTCGCCGCCTTGCGCCGTTGCGGCGCTCAGGGTCAGCACCGGCTGCGCCTGGGGCAGCGTCGGCCGGCCAAGGATGTCGTCAACGGTCCATGCGCCCCAGGGGGCCGCCTGCGCCTCACCCGGGCCACCCATGGCCGGGCCGCTGGCGCGATTGAGCATCAGGCGCACCAGCCCTGCCGCGCCAGGGCGCCATGGCTGTGGCGTCGCGCTGGCGAACAGCAGATTGCCGCGCCCTTCGCTGAGCCGCGCGCTGAGCACAAACCTGCGACGGCGGGGAAGGCTTTTGCTGTCGACGGTCAGGCTAAATCCGATCGGCGCGCCAGGGCCCGCCGGGACGGTAACGCTGGCGATGGCCCGCGCTGGCGCGTCGGCGCGCGCCTGCTCGGCCAAAGTCACCTCCAGTCGCGCCCCTTTCGGCAAGGCCATGCGCTCACGGTAAAACGCCTCGCCTGAAATGGTCAGCGCCGCCGCATGGGCCTCGCCGATGGCCATGCTGGCGGTGATGTGGCCGAGGCCGAGGATCAGCGCCCGCCGGCTGGGCCAGGCGTCTGGGGCGGAAGAGGCGCTCAGCGCGGAAGTGGCGCCCGGCGCGGAAGAGGCGCCTGAAGTGGCGCCCAGGGCGGAAGTGGCGCACGGGGCGGACGTGGCGTGAGACGCGCGTTTCGACAACAAAGTCCTCCATCATGCGGTAGCCCGCCCAATCAGGCCGTCCGCGGCGCCCGCGTCGGCCCCGACACGGACGGGCATCGCCTTGGCGACGCATGGCGAGTTTGGCCCTGCGTGCGCTGCGGCGTGGAAAGGCTGCACTTTCTTCCCGCCATACGCAACGTCATGCAGCACGTTTGCCGGTAAACGGTGGCGCCACGCCATGCAGCGCGCGCCGCCACGGCCAAAGCGAGACACCGCGAGCGCCGCGCGTGCTGGACCCGTGGTCGAGCCCTGGTCATGAGGCAGGTCCCGTCGCCGGGCATGGCGTTGCGCCTCGGCAGACGCAGGCGCCGCCCAGTCCTTGCGTTGCGCGCGTGATCCCCACAATCCTGATGGCTGATGCCCGAACCCGATGAGCGTGACGTATCGGGTTCCGGCCAAGCCCGTGCGGCGCCTGAGCATTGCAGGATGCGGATGCGTCAGCATCGTCGCATCCTGGTATGAGCGCCTGCGACAGACGGTTGAATCCCGGCGCTGTCCTTGCGACAAGCAGCGCCGTGCGTCTGCATCACGCTGCAGGTTGATCGCCGTCTGTCGGGCGCGCCGCGCCAATGCCACTGGAGCCGCAGGATGACACGCCAACCGACTGTTCTGGTGACCGGCGCCGCCGGATTTATCGGCTTCCATTTGTGCCGCCGGCTGCTGGCCGAGGGGCGCAACGTCGTCGGCGTCGACAATCTCAATGATTATTACGATCCGGCGCTCAAGCGCGCCCGCCTCGCCGCTCTGCCGCCGGGGCTGCGCTTCCACGCCATCGACATCGCCGACGCCGACGCCCTGCGCGCCGTCTTCGCCGAGCACCAGCCGCAGCAGGTGGTCAATCTCGCCGCCCAGGCCGGGGTGCGCTATTCGCTGGTCAATCCTGACGCCTATACGCGCTCCAACCTGATCGGCTTCCAGAACATTCTCGAATGCTGCCGCCATGGCGCAGTCGGGCATCTGGTCTACGCCTCGTCCAGCTCGGTCTATGGCGCCAATCGCACGCTGCCGTTCTCGGTCGGCCACAATGTCGATCATCCGCTCAGCCTGTATGCGGCGACCAAGAAATCCAATGAGCTGTCGGCGCACGCCTACAGCCACCTGTTCGGCCTGCCCACCACGGGGCTGCGCTTCTTCACGGTCTATGGCCCGTGGGGCCGGCCCGACATGGCGATGTGGCTGTTCGCCGACGCCATCCTCAACGGCACGCCGTTGCGGCTGTTCAACAACGGCGACCTCAGCCGCGACTTCACCTATATCGACGACATTATCGAGGGGGTGACGCGGGTGCTCGACCAGCCGGCGGCGCCTGATCCCGACTGGCGCGGCGAGACGCCGTCGCCCGCCAGCTCAGCCGCGCCGTGGCGGGTGTACAATATCGGCGCCGACAAACCGACAGAGGTGCCCTACATCATCGAACTGCTGGAGCAGATGCTGGGCCGCAAGGCGCAGATCGTCCGCGAACCCATGCAGCCTGGTGATGTGAAGGCCACCTGGGCCGACACCGATGCGCTGGCCGCCGCAATCGGTTATGTACCAGCCACGCCGGTTGAATCGGGCATCGCCCGTTTCGTCGACTGGTTCCGTGACTGGCGCGGCCGCTGAGGGCGTTGCGCCACGCACATGCCCCGGCAGGGGTCTGACCTGAAATCGCCGTGTTCTCCGGATTTGTCACGCCGGAGCGCGCGGCAGCGGCCCGCCGCACACGACTGGCCTGCGGGCCGATCCGGGGAGCACAATGGCATCGCGACGCGCGATCAGGACAATCCTGCTCAATCTGGGGGTGGACCTTGTCGTCACCGCCTGCGCCACCACCCTGGCCGTGCTGCTGCGCTTTCAGGGCGAGCGGCTTGGCGCCTATCTGCATGACCTGCCGCTGATCATCGCCATCGTGCTGCCGATCGCCGCCGTCGCTTTCCTTGCGGTGCGGCTGCCGCAGTCGAAATGGCGCTTCACCTCGCTGCCCGACGTCATCAAGATCGGCAAGGCCACGGCGATCATTTCGCTGGCGCTGCTGGTGTTCGACACGGTGGTGTCGCACCCGGACCTGCTGGGTCGCAACTATCTCGGCCGCGCCTGGATCGTGCTGTTCTTCATGCTGGAGCTGGTGATGCTGGCGGCGCCGCGCGTCGCCTATCGCGCGCTGAAGCAGCGGCAGATCACCGCCGGCACGCCGCAGCGACGCCGCGACGCCGCGCTGATCCTCGGCACCGGCATTGAGATTGAAACGATTTTGCGCGGCATTGAGCAGGGCGCCCTCAGCCGCCTGCGCCCGGTGGGCGCGCTCAGCCGCCATGGAACTGACGCCGGTCAGTCGATCCGCGATATACGCGTGCTCGGCGGCTTCGGCGATCTGGCCAGCGTCATGCAGAGCCTCGCCGCCCGGGACGCAGCGCCCGCCATCGTGGTGCTGGCGCCGTCGGCGCTGGCGGATGAGGTCAATCCTGGCGCCCTGTTGACCACGGCGCGGCGCTTCGGCGTCGAGGTGCTGCGCACCCAGGGGCTCGATTCAGGCGCCGCCGATGTGGCGGCCCGCCTCGCGCCGATCTCGATGGAAGACCTTTTGCTGCGCGCCGCCGTCAGCATTGATGAGGCGACCATCACCAGCCTCGCCGCGCATCGCCGCATCGCCATCACCGGCGGCGGCGGCTCGATTGGCGGCGAGCTGGCGCGGCGCCTCGCGCGCTTCGGCGCGGTGGATATCCTGATCCTCGAGAATTCAGAGCCGGCGCTGCACGCCATCCTCGAAGATCTCGGCCGCGTCGAGGGATGCCGCGCCATGGGCCGCATCTGCGACGTGCGCGATCGCGACCGCCTGTTCGCCATCCTCGGCGAGTACCAGCCGCATGTGGTCTATCACGCGGCGGCGCTGAAACACGTGCATTATCTGGAGAAAGACTGGTCGGAGGGCGTGCGCACCAATGTGTTTGGGGCCATGAACGCCGCCGACGCCGCCATCGCCTGCAACGCCGAAGCCTTCGTCATGATCTCCACCGACAAGGCGGTGAAGCCGGTGTCGATCCTCGGCGCCACCAAGCGTCTGGCGGAGATGTATGTGCAGGCCAAGGACGCCGAGCTGGCGCGCGGCGCAGGTCAGGACGGCGTCTCGGCCAATGGCCGCCACACCCGGCTGGTGGTAGTGCGCTTCGGCAATGTGCTGGGCTCGAATGGCTCGGTGGTGCCGAAGTTCCGCGAGCAGATCGACAAGGGCGGCCCGGTCACCGTGACCCACCCGGACATGGTGCGGTTCTTCATGACCATTCCTGAGGCCTGCGATCTGGTGGTGGTGGCGTCGTTCCACGCCATCGATGATCCGGCCAAGGCGACGTCGATCTATGTGCTGAACATGGGTCGCCCGGTGAAAATCCTCGACCTCGCCACGCGGATGATCGAGCTTGCCGGGCTGCGTCCCAATGTCGATATCGAGATCACCTTCACCGGCATGCGCCCCGGTGAGCGGCTGGAAGAGATCGTGCTCGATGACGGCGAGGCGACGCGCGACGTCAATCTCACAGGCATCATCGCCGCCGATCCGAGCTTCCCGGATATTGACGCGCTGGAGCGCACCCTCGACGCCCTCGCCGGCGCGGTGACGCGGGGCGAGAAGGGTAAGGTCTATGGGGTGATTCACACCGTGCTGCCGACCTTCCCGGCCTCGCCCGACCTTGCGCCCCAGGCGGCGGGGTAACGCCTCGGAGCAAGCTAACGGGGCAAGTTGACGGGGCAAGGTGGCGCGGAGACCTGACGGCGTGGCGTGTGGAGACATCTGGCGGAGCCAGGACGCCGCGAGCGCCGCCCCTGAAGCGCGGAGGCCTCCCCGGCCGGAACGTGCCCAAGAGAGCGGCCATACCAGGATGCGAGGAAGCTAACGCATCAGCATCCTCAAATGCTCAGGCGCCGGACGGGCGTGACCAAAGAGCGAGGAACCGTACTCACCGCACTTTGGCATCTGCCCTGCCCTTTAACGCATAAAGCGCCGGCCATGACGCCAGCGCCTCCGACACATCCCCATGCTGTCAATTTGGCTTGCGCTGCGCCGCCGGACCATGCGGCCACGCTCACCGCCGGCCTGGCCACTGGCGCGCCTGTAAGCATTCCCGCGCGCCTGGGCCTTCGCGCCTGCCTCGCTTGCCCCAGGCAAACGACGCCAAACGTCGGCAAGCCCGCCGTCAATCAGAAGCCGTGGTAGGAGCTGCTGCGGGTGCGGCTGGCGTGATGGCGGCCATTGGCGCCGACATGCGCCTGCTTGGCGTCCTCGCCGATGAAATCATGCAATTGCGCGTCGGTGATCAGCGTGCCGCTAAACACGGCGCCATTGGCCGTGCCGCAAACGCAGGAGCCAGGGTTTGGCGTAACGAACACGCGGCACCAGCGGTGCAGTTGGGCGGCGCTGAAACAGACATTGCGCGGCGCGCCAATCGGATCGTGGTAGCGGTTACCGGCGCCAGGGAAACCATAGGTGGCCGTGGTCGGCGAATAGGCCATCGCCGGCTGGGCGCTGGCGGGGGCTGCAGCCAGGCCGCATGCGGCTGCGACGGCGGCAAATCCCAGTGCTGCCCAACGAGTCATGTCCTGCTCCCAAAAGGGGCCTGGCTGGCCGCCCCGCATCCACCACGTCCGCCTGTCGCCATGTCGTCGCCCGCGCACACGTCGGAGCGACCAATGTCAGCAGACACGATGGACAGACACCTCAACTAACTGTGAAGTGCTGCGACATTAATCTTAACAAACTGGCGCGGCAACCATTAAGCGGATGCGACGACAGCTTTTCGCCGCGAGGCCTCACGGCGGCGCGGCGTTGATCTTGCCTCATCCGGCCACAACCGGATCAGGGCGGCAAAAGGCCCAGTGTTCAGGCGCATTGATCATCTGGCGGACGCCTGACGGCGGCGCAACGTGCGCCGCCGCGCTGCTCAATACTCCCACTCTGCGCCCACATTCACCGAAGTATTGCCGGTGGCCCCCACCAGCCCCTGCACGCGGATGTGGCGCGAAACATTGACGTTGACGCCAATGCCGGTGGTCTCAGGGGTCGCGCCAGGCTTGAAATTGATGCGCACCCGATTGCCGAGGGCGCGACTGGCCCGCGCCAGGGCGCTCTGGTCGCCGTCGGCGCCAACATCCGAGCCGCCCAGACCGAGGCCTTTGCGCAGGCTGTCAAAGGCGCTGTCGCCATTGCCAGAAAACTGCGCCGCGATCTGCGCCAGCTGCAGCGCCTCGAAACCGGAGAGCTCGCCAGCCGGCTGTCCAAACAGGATGCGCGAGATGATCTCCTCGGTGGCCATCGCCGGGCTGGAGCTGAATTCGAAGGACGGATCGCCAGCCGGGCCAGAGATCAGCACCCGCGCCGTCACGCCGGCGGCCATCGTCTCGGCGACGAAGTCGAGCTCGGGGCTGAGCGTGCCGGAGAAGGTCACCTGACCGCGCGAGAAATCCAGCGGCGTCGAGCCGAGATCGAAACTGCCGCTGCGCATGGTGAAGCCGCCCGTCGGCGCAGGCGCCGAGGACGTGCCGGCGATGCGCAGCTGGCCGCCAAGGACGGCGTTGATGCCCCTGCCCTGTACGCGGATGGTGTTCTGCGAGCTGACCACGATGTCGAGGATGGCGTCGAAGGCGCCGCGACCGCCCTCGCGAGTGGCTCGCTGCTCCAGCGCCAGCCTGGCCTTGACCTGCGGCGGCGGATTGATCTGCCGGACATTGGTCAGGGGCCGCAGCGAGCCAGGCATCTGGTTCGGCACGTTGATGGTCAGATTGCGCACGCCGACCGTGCCGCCGATGCGCGGACGCGAGGCCAGTGGCCCGGCGAGGGTCAGATTGAGATCAGCGGCGGCGCGGGCGGTGCCGTCATTCATCAGCAGCGCATTGGCGCCTGTGATGCGGATATTGCCAGGGAAGCCTGCCGCCGGATCGACATTGACGTCGCCGCTGATGTTAAGCGTGCCGCCATTTGGCGTCGTGGCGCTGATGCGCTGGATGACGATGCGCGTGCCATTGGCGGTGATCTGGCCGCCAATGCGCTCCAGCTTGGCGCCGGTGACCGCGTCGCTGAAGGCGCCATTGGCGAGATTGACGCCGCCGGTGATCTGCGGGTTGCTGATCGTGCCGGCGAGCCGGACGTCGACGGTGGCGCCGCCAGTCAGGCGGCGACCCGCGGGCGCCAGCTGGGCGTTGGCCACGGCGAGATCAACCCGGCCGCGCGCGCCAATGTCGAGGCGTCCGCCCGCGTCAAGCGGCGCGCTGCCAGTGATGCGCAGATCGAGCACCCGGGGCGCGTTGATGCTGGCGTCGAGGCTGGTGCGCCCCTCGCCATTGAGCACGCCGCTGGCGTTGACGGTGACCGGCGGCAGCCCGGCCGAACGGGCGGCGGCGGCGGACACCCGGGTCAGCGCCAGCTTCCACTGGCCGCTGGGGGCCAGCGAGGCGCCGCGCACCGTCGCTGAGCCCTCGGCTTGACCGGTGAGGCCGAGACCGGGGACGAAGATGTCGGCGACCGACAGCGGGATGGCCCGGGCGTTGACGGCGAGGTCGAGCTCGGCGCCGGCCTTGCCCTGCACGCTCAGCCGCCCCTGCTCAAGCGCCAGAGTCAGCTTGCGGATATCGACGCCGCCATCGCCCAGCACGAAACTGGCGGGTTCGGCGAGGCCGAGACGGCGCGCGCCGCGCCGGGCGGTGAAGCTGGAGACGTCGAGCCGCGTCTGCTCGCCCGGGGTAAGGCGCGCCTTGCCGTCGAGGTTGAAGCCCGCCGCCAGCGATTGCAGCGTGATGTCGGTGGCCGCGCCAGCGTTGCGCGCCTCCAGCCGGGTCTTCGACAGGGCCTGGCTGCCGATCATGGCGTTGTCGATGGCGATGAAGCCATTGGCGGCGGGGCGGCGGCGCACGTCCACGGCGGTCAGGTCAGCCGTCAGCCGGTCGATGGCGATGGCGTCCATGCGGATGCGGGCGCCCGAGGCCTTGATGGCCACGTCTTGGGCGCCGCCGTCCGCGGACAGCTTGAGATCGGCGTCGAGCTGGCCGGCCAGCCGGCGCAGCGCCAGCGCCGAGGCGTCGTCGAGATTGGCGGCGCGGATCGACACGGCGCCGCTGGCCAGATTGTCGGCGTCAAGTTTGACGGCGCCTGTGGCGCTCACCGAGCCAATGGCCATGTCGAGCCCGTCGACGCTCCAGCCGCCGCCCGGCACGCGGGCGACATTGACGGCGCCCCGCAGCGGCTTGCGATCGATGTCGCCAGACAGGGTGGCGGTCGCCTTGAGGTCGCCGGTGAGGTCTTCAGCCTTAGCCACCAGCTGCAACAGCGGCGCTGGCCGTCCCAACATGGCGCCGTCGCGCAGGGTCAGGGTGGCGGCGGCGTTGGGGCGGGTGAGCGGGCCAGTGAGTTCGGCGTGCAACTCGCCCTTGCCGCTCAGGCGGCGGTCGGCGTAGCGCAGGTCGGCGATGCTCGCCACCGCCTCGATCGCCGACTGGTCCTCGCTGGCCTGGCCGTTGATACGCAGCGTGGCGCGCTCACCGGCAAGGGTCAGATTGTCGAAACCAAAGCCGCCGCGCGGCGCGGTCTCCACGGCGCCGGTCAGCCTGAGCGGGCCGCCGCTGAGGCCATCGACAGCCTCTATGCCGACGCCAAGATTTTTGGCGAGGCCATCGACCTCGGCGCGCACCCGGTTGAAGCGCGGCTGGCCGGTCAGTTTGGTGGTGACGTCGACGGCGCCGCTGAGGCGCAGGCCGGTGAGCTGACGCAACTTCGCCAGCTCCGGCACGCCTGCGGTCAGCACGCCGTCGATGCGGCGCGCGCCGGCAACGCCAGTGAAATGCGCCGTGGCCGAGCCGGTCTTCAGCTCGAACACATCGACATGGGCGGTGCCATAGCGGCCCAGCGCCGCGCGCAGGGTCAGCGTCACCCGCTCGCCGATCGCAGCGTTCAGGCCCTTGTCGGCAAGGGCGACGCCGCTGGCGCTGGCGTCCGCGCTGACGTTGAGCCGCGTGCCGCGCTGGCCGATCACGCCGGTCGGCGCCGCATCAAGCGTAGCCTTGGCGGCAGCGATGCGCCCGGTGGGCAGACGCGCCTCGGCCAGATCAAGCGTCGCCTTGACCGTTGGCATCGCCGGCTGGCCGGTGATCCGCGCTCCAAAAGCCAATTTGCCGATTTCGGCGTCGCCGGTTTTCAGCACGCCATTGTCATTGGGCACGGCGCTGGCGGCGACAAAGAAGTCCATGTTCTTCGCCGTATCCACCGCGCCATTGACTTTGAGGCGGGCGGCGCGGGCGGTGACGCCGAGATCTTCGACGCCCAGCGTGCCATTGGCGTTGAACAGGATGCGACCGCCAAGGCGGGTGTCGCCCTCAAACACCGGGGCCAAAGGCGCAGGCAGCACGCCGGAGATGCGGGCGGCCATGTCGAGCTTCAGCTCACGGCCGCCGCCGGTGTTGCGTGCGTCGGCCTCGGTCTGACGGGTCAGCATCGCCTTGCCGGAGGCAGTGAGGTCAGGACCGCCATTGAATTTGAGATTGGCGACGAAATTGTCGAGCGGCCCCTCGCCGCCAAGCTCGAGCTGCAGCGGCGGCAGGCCGGGAATTGACGCTAGCCGCGCCACGATGCCGCCGGCCGGCTCATCAGCCGTCACCGCCAGCTTGAGGTTCTTGTCTGACGGCGTGAAGGCCAGCGCCACGCCGATGGTCCCGGGCTGGTCGAGGCGTTTGGCGTCCAGCCGCAGGCTCAGCCCCTGGGCGGGATCGCCAAGCCGCGCTTCGCCATCAACGCCGATCTGGGCGGCGACGCCGATCACATCGGCGCCCAGATCCAGCTGCTTGAGCTGGAAGGCGCGGATGATCACCTCAACTGGCAACTGCGGCAGCAAGGGTTCGTCAGAGCTGGCCACTTCCCTTTCGGCGGGCACGGGCCGGCGCAACACCTCGAGCTTGCCCAGCTCCAGCCGGTCGACCTCCAGCCGCCCCGACAACAGCGCCAGCCGTCGCCAGATCAGCCGCGCCTCATTCAGCCTCAGCCAGGGACCGTTGCGATCGGAGATCACCACATTGCGGATGGTGGCGTCCGACGACAGCGCGCCGTCCACCGCCCCCACCGACACCTGGGCGTTGTCGGATGACAGCATGCGTGAGATCAGATCGCCCAGCACGGTGCGCTCGGCGTCGTCGGAATGCACGCCCTGGGGCGCCAGCACATAGGCCAGCGCGCCCAGCGTCAGCAGCAGGGCCGGAACCAGCAGCAGCAGATTGCGCAGCCGGGGGCGGGAGTGGCGAACCGCGCTCATCAGAAAGACTGCCCTATGCTGATATACATGCTGACAGGCCGGTCGCCCTTGCGGCGGTCGAGCGGCATGGCGAAATCGGCCCGGATCGGGCCAATCGGCGTGTAATAGCGCAGGCCGAGGCCGGCGGATTTATAGAGCTTGTCCTTGAGATGCGGAGTGGTGCTCTCAAAGGCGTTGCCGGCGTCGAAGAACGGCACGACGCCAATGGTCTCGGTGACCTTGATGCGCGCCTCGAGGCTGACTTCGAACAGGCTGCGCCCACCCACGACAAAGCCGGTGCGCGGGTCGGTGGGCCCAAGCGACGCCAGACGATAGCCGCGCACCGAGGCGGCGCCGCCAGAATAGAACCTGTGGTTAGCCGGGATCTGGCTAAGGCCAGGGCCGCCGAGCATGCCGAGCGTCACCCGGCCAGCGAGGACATAACGGGCGTCTTCGTCGATGGCGTAATAGGTCGAGGCGGTGACCTTCGCCTCGGTGAAATTCACCGTCGAGCCGAGCGCAGCGGGATAGGGCGTCACCGTGCCGGTGAGCTTGAAGCCGCGCGTCGCGTCGATGGGATTGTCGGTGGAATCATAGGTCACCGACATCGGCAGGCCGACGAGGGTGTAATCGACATTGGACAGCACGTCGCTGGTCTGGCCGCGCTCGACGCGCAGGCCGGCCTGGACGTTGAACACGTCGGAGATACGGTGGCGGATCGAGGCTGTGGCCTGGATGTCGCGCACGGTGTAGCCGCCATAGCGGTCGCCGCCGGTGCGGTCGCGCTCGGCCATGGCCTCAACAATCAGGTCGTTGCGGCTGCCGCCCAGCGCTGGCTTGATGAAGGTGGCGCGGAAGCGGCCGCCGAAATCGCCCTCATTGATGTCGTCGACGCCATCGCGGCGGGTGCCGTCATTGCGCGGCGCGACGAAGATGCTGCCCTCAAGCCGCAATTGCTCGGCGCCGCCGAACAGGTTGCGATGCTCCCAATAACCGCGAAGATTGGGGCCATCGACGGTTGAATAGCCCGCCGAGAAGCCGATCACCCGCGGCAGGCGCTCGGTGACATTGACGAACACCGGAATGCGCCCCTCGGCGTCGAGCCGGTCAGGCGTGGTGACGCGGGCGCCGCCGATGATCGGCAGCTGGGTCAGCGAGCGCCGGGTGTCAGACAGCTTCTTCGGCGAGAACGCCTCGCCCGGCTCCAGATAGATGAAGGAGCGGATGACGCGCGGATCAACCGTGACCTCGCCCTTGCTGTTGCCGGCGTTCTTCAGCTCGACCTCGCCGATCGGCGCGCGCGGGCCAGGCGAAACCACCAGGGTGGCCTGCATGGTGCGGTCGTTGTGATTGACGGTTGCGGAGATGTCGACGCCTTTGGCCAGCGGGTGCGACTGGTCGCGATACCAGTCCACCACCCGGGCGCTGGCGGCGCGGATGTCGCCAGCGCGGGCCGGATCGCCAGCCCCGAGCTTCAGCGTGCGGGCGGGAATGTCCTCAAGCGTGCGAACCCGGCCGTCGCGGTCCACCACCTTCACCGACGACAGGATGAACTGCTGGCCAGGGTCGACGGTGACCTTGACCGGCACGACCTCACGGCCGCGCATGGCGTTGGCGGCGTTGGCCGCCGCCTGCAGCTCCGCCTCACTGGCCGGCAAGCGCAACGGCCTGCCAGCGATGTCGATGGTGACGCGGGCGTCGTAAAAGCCTTCGGCCCACATGGCGTCGACCAGCGGCGCAAGATCAATGACGGCCCGCTGGGCCAGCGCCGCGCCATCGGGCGGCGCATCCTTGCGCAAGCGATACAGGGTTGAAGCGCTCTGCATGGCGCTGGCCAGGGATTTCTGGCCGTCAGCCTCAAAGCTGACGGTATAAGGCACGGCGTCGGCCTGGGGCACGGGCTTCTTGTCGCCAAACAGGCCAAAGAAATCAAAGGCGCGCGCCTCGCCTGCGGCAGCCGTCAGCACAAGCGCCGAGGCTGGCGCTGCGCCAGCGGCCAGGGCCAGGCCCAGAACCAGATGTCTGCACAGGGGGCTTTTGGCTCCACCCCGCGTCCGCCTCGTCATCGACTTCTCCGCCCCATGGCGCACCGCCACATCCGCTCCCATGGCGCCATCACCTTTGGCGCCTGGCGGGCGCGGCGCTGTACAAACCAGCCCCGCCCCCGATCAATCACATCCAGCCTGCCTGGCCGCAGCCTGGCGACGCCGTCGCATCCGGCTGTCGCATCCGGCTGTCGCCAACCATTGCCCGGAACTATGAGCGATACGTTGACTGACCCTCAGGACGAAAGCCAAACACCGCTAAAATGACCCACCGGCGCCTTTCATGGTTCACAGCCGGTTAAGGCCTGCAACCTTCATGTGTAGCTTCCGCCTGCCGCCTGACGCCGCCGCGGGGCCGGCGGCAGGGCAGTCCGCGACGTTCCAGCCAGAGGCTCCACACCATGCCAGGCTGCAAACAGCGGCGCCCACCGCTCCGGCCGGGCCAACGCCTCACAGCGCAGCTTAACCCGCATTTCTGCGACCGCCGCCTTTGCAGGGAAACTGTCACAGTCCTCGTGGCGCGACCAGCCTTGAGGCGCCACGTCCCACACTGCGCAGAAATGTGGCGACGCGACGGGCGCTGCGTTCACAATCCTGAAGCGTTGCTGTAGCGAGCGGCCTAGCGCAGCGCCGGGAGGGGGCAGAAACCGACTTCCCCTCCCCTTGCACGCGCCTGCCACCCGGCGCCTGCTGCCGCCGCCTGAGGCCCCATAGGGCGGGTCCCATGTCGGGGCCCGATTACACGTCAGCGCCAACGCGGCCATCACAGCCGTCACACCCTGGCGCCCGTCCATCAGGCAAGGTTATAGCGACGCCATCCGCTTGAGATTGACTGCATCACGCCCCTGCTCGACGGCGATCAATCGGGGCTGGCGAGGTTACCGCCCCGCCAACCCACAGCCACGCGCCCTGTGCTGGCGGCCTCACTGTCCCGACAGCAGGCTGCCGAACGGCCGCCACTGACCATCGCTGAAGCGGGCCAGATAGCCCGAGCGCAAAGGCCGGTAGTCGGTGGGCGAGGTGTTGAGCGTGATGCCATCGAGCAGCATCGGCAGGGTGACGCCTTTCATATTGGTCGCCTGCTTCATGATATTGGCGCGGCTGAGATCATTGCCCGCCGCCTTGAGCACCTCGAGCATGGCTCCGGCGACCGAATAGCCATAGACGGCGTAGAAGTCGGTGGGGTCGATCGACGGCGCATATTTGGCCATGAAGGCGAGGTAGTCGGCGACGCCCTTGTCGCTGCGGCTCTCCGGCGTCACGGTCTTGAAGGCGAGCATGGTGACGATGCCCTCGGCCTTTTCGATGCCCGCTGGCTTCAGGATCTGCTCGGGATTGATGCAACTGCTGGCAAGGAAGCGCAGCGGCCGCCAACCGATTTCCCATGCCTTGCGAATGGCCTGCGAACAGGCGCGCGGCGTGACGCCAAGAATCATCAGCGCCTCGGCCTTGGTGGCAGCCAGCGTCAGGATCTGCGAATCGATGGTCGGCTCGGTCACCTCGAAGGGCGCGACGGCGGCGATCGCCTTGTCGGCGTCAGCGCCCAGCGTCTCGCGCAAGCCACGCACATATTCCTTGCCGCTATCGTCATTCTGGTAAAGCACCGCGACGCGCGCCTTGGGATCGGCCTTTCGCATATGGTCCAGATAAATTCGCGCTTCGGTCGCGTAAGGCGGCTGCCACGGGAACGCGATGGTCAGCGGGAAGTTGGCCGGATCGTTGAATTTGGCCGCCGATGAGATCAGGAAGATGTGCGGCACGCCCTTGGTGGTCAGATAGCGCTGAATGGCTGAACTCGGCGCCGTGCCCATGGTGGCGAACATCACGGCCACCTGAACGTCTTCGACAAGTTTTCGCGTCTGTTCAACAGTTTTTGGCGGCGAAAAACCATCATCAAGCGACAGGATCTCGACCTTGCGACCGTTCACCCCGCCAGCCTCGTTCACCATGGTGAAATAGGCCGAGATGATCTTGCCGGAATTGCCGAGCGACGAGGCCGGGCCGCTGTAGGGCATGGTGTTGCCGATACGGATCGCCTTGTCGGTGACGCCAGGCGTCGACGCGGTTTGCGCCAGCACCGCGTCGTTGAGCGCAAGTCCAGGCAAGACGCCCAGCCCAAGCGCTGCGGTCACCAACAGTAATGAGAGACGGGTGTATCTTATCATGTGCGCTCCTCCATTGCTTTTTGTCCGAAGCAGGTCTCGCCGCTGCGGTAGCCTGGTTACGCGAGGCATCGCGTGATCGCGTTCCACAACTGAGTGTGACTCATAGCATTCTGTGGGCAAAGCGAATCCGTCTCGCGCCTGACGCCGCGCCGTC
>NZ_JCAWFG010000093.1:0-1093 GCF_059740505.1 Camelimonas sp. FR25
GGGCCCGCGGCCGTCACGGTGGGCGTCCATTCAAGATGACCCCGGCCAAATTGCGGCTCGCCCAAGCCGCAATGGGGAAGCCAGAAACGAAGGTCGCCGACCTTTGCGCCGAACTCGGCATCACTCGCCAGACCCTGTACCGACACGTCACGCCAACGGGTGAGATCAGACCAGATGGTGAAAAGCTGCTCGGCCGGGTTAGCAGGCGCGCTTAGCGTACGTTTTCGAACATCCTCTCACCGGTCCCCGTCATGCTGCCTCCCGTAAATGTGAGCCGGCGCTTACCATACGTAAAGGGTTCGCCGCCTACGTTCCGGCCGCTCAATTACGAAGGAAATCTTATGCTTAAGCATATCGCCGTTCTGGCATCTGCCGTGGTCTGTGGTTCCGTGATGGCTTTCTCAGCGTCCGCCGCCCCAGTTAGCCCGTCGGCAATCACCACCCAGAACCTGATCGAACAGGTCCAGCACCGCCCTGCCCCTCACGCTCACCGCCACCGCATGCATAAGCCGAAGTGCCATATCAAGCGCGTGAAGGTGCGTGGGCATCACGGTCGCCCCGTGTTCAAAAACGTGCGCGTTTGCCGATAAAAGGCGATGGGGCGGCTTCGCCGCTCTAGGCCAACAGAAAACCCCGGCGATCAGCCGGGGTTGTCTTCAAAGCTTGGGTCTGCCCGCTGCAGGTTCCCTTAGCCTTTCTGCTGCGCCCTCGGCTCTCCTAGATGTCTTCTCGCTAAGCCCGAGAGCTTTGCAAATCGCGTAGTGATTGCGGGATACAATCGCTTGAATCCCCTTGTTGGCTTTTTCAGCCAACCTGGCAGAACGTGACATGGCGTTCCCCTTTCAGAGGAAAACCATAGTCAGTGGCGCAAACAACGGCGATCACGTTACGGATATTGCGGACTGGAATCGAAAGAGCCGGCAAATCACCGGCTCCTTACGGACTTCCACAACTCAATTTCGGCCCCGATGGTTGCACGCGCGCGGGCGCGAGTCAAGCCGTATCTACGTGCTACGGCGAGGATCAGGTGAGCACAAATTCTACCCCCCACTGGATAAGGCGCGAGGCAACTTTAGACATTCGCAATCCCACA
>NZ_JCAWFG010000094.1:0-422 GCF_059740505.1 Camelimonas sp. FR25
GGGCGGGCGTCCGGGTTCGTCGGGCCGAAAATCATTTCCTGCAGCGAAGTCCCTCAGCGTTGGGCGCAAATCCGGCATCCAGAACGCAAGGCTGACCGAACCCGGCGCTGAAGGACAGTCCACGGCGTCGGGCCGCGGCCTGCCTACAAGATAAGCGTATGGGATAAGGAAACGGTGCGGCCCAATCCCAAACCTAATGGGATAGTTGGGATCGACAGGCGGCCCTGCTGAACCGCCTGGAGGAAAATCTGATTGAGAACCACAGGCGCTGCGTTCATCCGCGATGGAAGCGTGAGCGCAGAGCGATATCGCCGCCAGCAGCGCCCAAAATGCCGCCGACCTCATAGCCCACTCCATGAAGAAGCACGCGGCTGCAGCATTTGCGTGGCGATAACATCTGGGCTCATAAGATCACTCCTGAT
>NZ_JCAWFG010000095.1:0-101438 GCF_059740505.1 Camelimonas sp. FR25
GGTCATACGTTTGTCGTGGTCGCCGCGCTTCTGTGGAAGGAACATTTGTAACCATCGGCAAGTCGTTCGTCTTGCAGGCAAAAAAATCGCAATTTGACGTGGATGCGTCGCCGCTTGGCTTCAGCTTTTCGGCCCTCGCGCTCCCCCGTCCTCCTCAGCGCGCCGGTTTTATCGTCCAGTCGCTGACCAGTCTGGCAGGCTTGCACGCCAGCTCGCGCTCAATTTCCGCCAGGGGCCGCCAATGAACGGCGGGCGAAGGCGGTGAACTGATCCGCCAGCCGGTCACCGCCGCCATCCTGCCAGAGCTGCGTCAGGCGTGGGATGGTCAGGGGTGGGCTGATGATCCACGCCGCCGCTGTGCGCGGATCGTCGACGCAGATGCTGCCGTCATGCCGGCCCAGTTCGATCAGACGGATGACGCGACGGCTGAAGGCGCGCTGACGCTTGCGTACCGCCGCCATGACTTCGGGTTGCAGCGAATTCAGCTCGGTGAGCACGGCGCAGGCCCCGACCTCGGAGGTGATGCCCCGGATATAGGCGTGCATGAAGCAGGCGACCTTTTCCAGGCCGCTGGCCTCGTACGCTTCTGCTGCTTCCAGCGCCGTCTCCGCCAGCTCAAAGCCGATGTTGACGCAACACTCGAGCAGATGGTTTTTGTCGCGAAAATAATAATAGAACACCGTCTTGGAGATGCCGAGCCGAACCGCGATCTCATCAAGCGACACATTGCGGAAGCCGCGCTCATTGAAGGCCGCGCCTGCCTCGCGCAGCATCAGCCGGCGTTTCAGCGCCTGCTGTTCCTCTGAGGTCTCAAACTCGCCGTTCCAGCGTTTACGGGCCACTGCAGTCACCATTTGTCTCCCGGACATCGCCAGCTCACCGCGCCAAGGGCCAGGGCGGAAGCCCCGGCGCGGCCGCTGTCGTTATAGGGCGCCGCAGCGTCGGAGGCGCATCGCCTGTGCGCCTCGTTCCGCTCGGGCCGAACAGAGCGGGTTTGACACGGCCCACTATCGGCGGACGCCACGGGAGGCATGGGACAAGCTCATGCCCATGCGCGCCAGTCACTCCATGACGGCGACGACCTGCCCTTCCTCGACATTGTCTTCCGAAGCAACGAGGATGCGTTGCAGCACGCCGGCCTTGGGCGCCCCCACGGCGATTTCCATTTTCATCGCCTCCAGAATGATGATGGGGTCATCCTCCTGCAACTGGTCGCCAGGATTGGCGACGATCTGGAACACGCGTCCGGAAATTTCGCTTTTGACGTCAATGGCCATGTTGGTTTCCTCTCGTGGGGCTGCGGCTTGACCGCCGGTCGTTGTTGGTGTGGCGATGGGTCGGCTCGTGCGCTGGCGAAAGACCGGGTCTCCGGCGCAGCCCGCCTTGCGCATCGCATGGCTGTAATCAGGTGCGACGGCGATCTCAGAGACTCGTCGGCCAGGTGGCCAGACGATGCTGGCTGACGCCGCCAGTGGGACGGCGGGCGTAGACATCGAGCATGCCAGCGATCCAGTCGCGGGTTTCCGCTGGGCGGATCACCGCCTGGGCGGCGAAGATCCCCGCGAGTTCATAGGGCGAATTGCTTGCCACCATGTCGTTCATCAGCTCGGCATAGCCCGCGTCATCCGCCGCCGGGCGGCGGTTGTGCACGACGCTGACCGCGACCGCCGGATCGACAAACCCGACCTCTCCTGTGGTCATCACCGCCAGCGCGTCGGCGCCGGCGCCGCCCAGATTGAGATAGGCCTGGCCATAGCTCTTGCGCACCACCACGGCGACCTTCGGCACCGAAGCCAGATGCAACGCCCTGAGATTGTTCATGATCTTGCCGGCCACCACCTCATGCTCGGCCTGCAGCCCCACCAGAAAGCCGGGCGTGTCGGCCAGCAGCACGATGGGGATATTGAAGCTGTCGCAGAGCACGATGAACTCCGTCATCTTGTCACACGACTTGCCGTCGATCGCGCCGCCCTTGCGCATGGGATTGCTGGCGATGACGCCGACGCTGCGGCCGTTGATCCGCGCCAGCGCCGTCTCAAGGGTGCGACCGTAGCGGGCGCGCCACGGCGTCACCGAGCCGACATCGGCGATCAACTCCACCAGCTTGCGGCCGTCATAGACCTTGTTGCGGGCCTCCGGGATCAGCGCCGTGATCCGCGCGCCGTCATGGGCCTCAACCGGAGCGGAGGACAGCGGCGGCGGCTCATTGGCATGCGACGGCAGATAGGACAGAAAGCGCCGCAGCGCGAGGATGCAATCTGCGTCGGTGTCGCCGACATGGTCGGCGAAGCCGGTAATCTCGGCGTGCACATCGGCGCCGCCGAGTTCTTCCGCCGTCACCTCCTGGCTCAGCGCCACCGAGACAACCTTG
Source organism: Camelimonas sp. FR25 (assembly GCF_059740505.1). Lineage (NCBI taxonomy): Bacteria > Pseudomonadati > Pseudomonadota > Alphaproteobacteria > Hyphomicrobiales > Chelatococcaceae > Camelimonas > Camelimonas sp. FR25. The sequence continues at coordinate 2,372 of NZ_JCAWFG010000095.1, forward strand.
GGGCTGGAGACCGAGAACGTGGCGCCGCGCCGAACCGATGTGAAATCCGACTGCACGGCGTACCATGTGCCCATGCCGTAACACGGGCCAAGCACCGCGCTGACCCAGGGCGTGTCGCGATCGCGATTGTTGCTGTTGAGCAAACCGATGCGACCCATGCCCGCCGCGCCCTGAATATCAGGCATGCGCGCGCCAGCGGATTCGATCAGAAAGGCGCAGGGCGCGCCCGCTTTCGAAGCGCTTTGCTTGAGGAAACCCAGCTTGCGGATATTATTCTGCGCCGATGAGGCGCCCAGCACCGTCAGATCGAACGAGGCCACGGCCACCACCCGACCATCGACCTTGCCGAAGCCGGTGACGATGCCATCGGCGGGGGTGCGTCCCGCATCCTCATCGCGCACCGATCGGGTGAACTCACCGATTTCCTGAAAGCTGCCTTCGTCACACAAAAGGGCGATGCGTTCACGGGCGTTGAGGATGCCATCCTTGCGCCGGGCCTGCAGTTTGGCTTCGCCGCCCATGGCGTGCACATGCGCCCGTCGCTGGTCGAATTCGGCGTCGAGGCTGGAGGTGGTGGTGGTCATGGCGTTTCCTTGCAAGCGGGCCAGCGCCGCGCCACGGGGCGCTGGCGCCGGGATCAGCGCCTGAGCGCGCTTCGCGATCACACGGGCGCGTTTGATCGAGCAGACGTCGCTCCCTGCGGGGAGAAGGGGAGCCTGTGCCGATCCTCAGAGTTCGGACATGCGCTAGCGCGCGGCGGTCAGGCGTTCTTTCTTGAGCACGATGCCAGCCTTTTCGCGGTCCCAGACGTCGCTGGTCACGCCCTCAGCGCGCAGCAGGTGCTTCTGTACCTTTTCCGTTGGGGTCCGGGGCAAATCACCAATGATGCGGAAGAAGCGCGGCACCATGAAATGGGCCAGCCGCGGCGTCAGGAAGGCCACCAGCTCCGGCAGATCAATCGTCTGTCCCGGCGAAGGCGCCAGCACCGCCAGCACTTCGTCCTCGCCGAACTCGCTGGGCACGGCGACCACCGCCACATCGCGCACGGCGGGATGTGCGACAATCTCCTTCTCAACCTCGAACGACGAAATGTTCTCGCCGCGGCGGCGGATGGCGTCCTTCATGCGGTCGACGAAGAAGAAATTGCCATCCTGATCACGGCGGAAGGCGTCGCCGGTATGGAACCAGCCATTGCGCCACGCCCTGGCCGTCGCTTCCGGGTTGCGATGATAGCCATGGTTGAGCGCCCACGGCATGTCGGAGCGGATGATCAGCTCGCCAATTTCGCCATGGGGGACCTCGCAATCATTGTCATCGACGACGCGCAACTCCACCCCGGCGCGCGGCCTGCCGCAGGTGCCCTTGACCGGCGGATCGACCACAAACAGCGGTGAGGAGGTTTCGGTCATGTTGAAGCTGGTCATCACCGATACGCCGAACCGCTCGGAGAACTCCTGGTACTGGTCCGACAGCGGCACCATCACCACTTTCTTCAGCCCATGGTCGCGGTCGCGCGCTGACGGCGGCTCCTTCAGCAGGAATGGCGTCATGGCGCCGAGCAGGATGGTGTGGGTGACTTCAAAGCGCCGCACCACGTCCCAGAACTCCTGGGTGCGGAAGGATTCGACCAGCGCCAGCGAACCGCCGCGCATCAGCGACGCCCAGATCGGTCCGGTTCCCCCCATGTGGAACATCGGCAGCGTCACCAGGATGCGGTCTTCCGGCAGCATGGAATTGTTCGGGATGAAGGTGGAATACACCTGCAGCGCCGAGGAGAGCACGCCCTTGGACGGGCCCGTGGTGCCAGAGGTGTAAATCACCGACAAAGTGTCCCACGGCATGATCTCGCGCTCCGGCGCAGCCAGAGCATCGCCATCGCCGTTGAGGCGCGACTGGTCATGCAGGGTCAGGCCGTCGATAACGATGGCGACGGCATCCGAAGTCACCACCACGTCGCGCAGCGCCGCCGTGTCGACGTCGGCGAGACGATCAACCAGCGCCGGATCAGCGATCATCAGCGTGGCGCTGGAATTCTCGATGACATGGGCCAGCAGCCCGCCGCGATAGCCGGTGTTGATCGGCACATAGACCGCGCCAAGATAATTGAGCGCCAGCATCACCCGCATGCAGGCGGCGCCATTGGGCAGCCACGACAGCACGAAATCGCCCTGGCGAACGCCAAGGCCCTGCAGGCCTGCAGCGCAATCGCGCACTTCCTGACTCAGACGGGCAAAGCTCCACGTCGCGCCATCCGCATAGACCACGAAGGGCGCCTCAGGGCTGGCGGCGGCATGCTTGTCGATCAGATCCCGTATCACGCAGGCGTCGCGCGACGGCATGCGCGGATCAAGCCGGGTGCTCATAGGCGTCTCCCAGGAGTTATTTTTGCATTGGCAGGGAGCGCGCGTTCACGCGCGTCAGCCTGCTGTGTCAGCCCCGGATGCGGGGGCTGAACCTGCGAGGCGTGGCGACGGCCGCGTGCCCGGCAGGTCATTGAGGCCCACGCCGAAGCGCCCCGAGCCAGCTCAGGCGGCGCGCCGGCGGCGTCTGTCAGCCGTCGACCGACACGGTTTCGAAGCGCGGACGGCCGAGCAGATTGGGCACGAAGCCCTTCACCGTCTGCTGCATCGCGGTGACATTCGGATCGAAGGCCAGCGGGATATAGACCGCCTGCTCGGCGGCGATACGCTGCACTTTTGCCAGCGCCGCCTTGCGCGCCGCCTGGTCAGCGCCGACGCGCGATTCCGCCAGAGCCGCCTCCATGCCGGGAATCTCCTGGCGGCCGCCATTATAGGGCGAGGACTTGCCGAAGATGATGTAGGGCACCATGGACGGGTCGGGCCGCGAGGTGATGGCGGCGATGAAGCTTTGCACGGCGCGCTGGAAGAAGAAGGCTGTCGAGGCCTCCGCCACGGTTGCGGTGCGCAGTTTGGTGTTGATGCCGGCCTTGCGCCACATCTCCATCAGCACCTCCTGGCGCTTGACGGCGGCCTGGTCGGCGTAGCCGATGGCGGTGAATTCGACCGTCGGATTGCCAGCCTGCTTGATCAGATATTTGGCCTTGTCCGGATCATAGGCGAGGATCTTCGCCGCCTCAGCGTCATATGGCCAATAAGATTTGGGATAGATAGTTGTCGCTGGCTCGCCGAGCCCGGCCAGCGTCGCCTTGTTGAACATCTCCCGGTCGATGGCGAGATTCATCGCCTGACGCACCGCGAGATTGTCGAAGGGCGGTTTGGAGAAATCCATATAGGCCATGTGCAGATAGAGCGACGGCGTGACGTCGACCTGCAGCTTGCCGCCCCGCTCGAGCGACGCCTTCTGGATCGGCGGCACGCTGACCACCATGTCATTCTGGCCAGCGACCACCGACCGGACGCCAGTGGCGACCTCGGTGATGACTTTTAGCTCCAGCTGGCCGGTCTTCGGCAGCGCCTTGTCCCAATAATTGGGGAAGCGCTCATAACCGACGACGACATTGTTCTCCCATTTGACGAATTTCCACGGCCCGGCGCCGACCGGATTGCGATCAATGGCGCCGCCGCCGGCCTTGATGGCGGTGGGCGAGGCCATCATGCCAGCGCGATCGGTGAGCACCAGCGGCAGCGACCGGTCCGGGCTCTTCAGCTTCAGCGTGATGGTGGTCGGCCCTTTGGTCTCGACGCTCTCCACGGAGCCGAGATCCACCTTGATGTTGGACTTCTCATCGGCGCGATAGCGGTCGAGGTTGAACTTCACCGCCTCGGCGTCCAGCGGCGTGCCATCGTGGAACGTGAGGCCAGGACGCAGTTCGAGCACCAGGGTCTTGTCGTCTGGATAAGACCAGGATTTGGCCAGGCCCGGCCGTGGCTCCAGCGTCTTTGGCTCCCACTGGATCAGCGTGTCATAGAGTGGGAACAGGAACTGGTGATCGCCGCCGCTGCGGCCGGTCGCCGGATCGAGCGTCGACGGATTGACGTTGATGGCGGCGCGCAGCACGCCATCCTTGCTCCCCTGTGCCTGCGCCGGATCAATGTTCCGGAACGTCAGCGCGAAAGCCGCCGCCGCGGCGGCGGCGCCAAGGACATCGCGACGGCGCAGGCCGTCGGCGTTAGCGGGTCTTTGCCGGTCACCTTTAACGCTCATCCTCGTCCTCCCCTGCGGCCTGGGCCGCGATCAAGCTGTTATGGTTTTTGACTGGTCACGAAGCGGCCGCTCATACCAGGATGCGAAGATGCTGACGCATCCGCATCCTGAAATCCTCAGGCGCCGCACGGGCTTAGCCAGAACCCGATGTGTCATTCTCATCGGGTTCTGGCATCAGATCGGCTGCACCCCGTGAAATTTCGGCGGCGCCGCCCTGGCGCTACGGCGCGGCGCGGTGCGGGCCAGCGCCTCAATCAGCAGCGGCCTGGTGTCACGCGAGTCGATGACGTCATCGACGCCGAAGCCCTCGGCAGCGGCCAGCGGACTGACCCGGGCGCGGAAACGGGCGATCAGCTCCGCCCGACGCTGCGCCGGGTCAGGCGCGCTGGCAATGTCCTTGTGGAACGCCACATCCACCGCGCCCTCGATCGACATGGCGCAGATCTCTGCGGTGGGCCAGGCGACGGTAAGATCGGCGCCGAAGCTGCGGCCGCCATTCATGGCGATAAAGCCGAGGCCGTAGCCCTTGCGCAGAACCACCGACAGGCGCGGCACGGTCGCGCGCCCGAGCTCATAGATGATGCGGGCGCTGCGGGCGGCGAGGCTCGAACGCTCGGCGGGCGTGCCGACGTGGAATCCGGGAATGTCGACGAAGAACACCAGCGGCAGGCCGAAGGCGTCGCAGATCGAGATAAAGCGCGCCATCTTCTCGCAGGCGGCGCTGTCGAGCGTGCCGGCAAAATGCAGCGGCTGGTTGGCGATGACGCCGACGGGCCGGCCATTGAGGCGGGCCAGGGTGGTGATGACGTTACGGGCGTAGGCAGGTTTCAGCTCAAAGCCGCTGCCCCGGTCAATGATGGCGTCCACGACCTTGCGCACGTCATAGGCGCGGCGCGAATTGGCCGGAACCATCTCCAGCAGCGCGGGTTCGCGCCGGTCAACGGGGTCATCACAGTCGACGATCGGCGCCGCCGCTTGGGCGTTGGACGGGAAATAGCTGAGATAACGCCGGATCGCCGCCAGCGCTTCCAGTTCGGTGTCAACGGCAAGGTCGGCGAGGCCGTTGCGATCGGCCTGGGCGGCGGCCCCGCCCAGCGCTTCCTTGTCGATATCCTCGCCCGTGGCCGCCTTGACCAGCGCCGGACCGGCGATGCCCATGGTCGACTGGCCACGCACCATCACCACAAAATCGGCGAGCGCGGCGAAGTTCGATGGCCCGGCGAAGCCCGGCCCCAGCATCGCCGCGCAGATCGGCGCCCAGCCAGACAGCTCCACCAATTTGCTGAATGGCGTCGAGACGCTGGCGAAATGCCGGCTGTCCAGCCCCTCCTGAATGCGGTGGCCGCCGCCATCCATCAGCGACACATAAGGCGCGCCATGATCGATGGCATACTGGATCGCCCGCGCGCCCTTCAGCCCGCCAGCCTTGCCGCTGCTGCCGCCCATAACGGTGAAATCCGAGGCGGAGACGACGACCGGGCGGCCCTCGATACGGCCGGTGCCCACAATGATCCCATCGCCCGGCGCATCCAGCGTTTCGCCATGTTCGGGCTTTGGCCGCACCAAAGCGCCCGCCTCGATAAAGCTGTCCGGATCGGTCAATGCGCTGATGCGCTCGCGGGCTGAGCGTTTGCCCAGCCGGTGCTGGCGCGCAATGGCGTCTGGCCTGCCAGCGTCGCTGGCGGCGAAACGCGCCGCTTCAATCCGCGCCAGAATGTCGGCCACCGAGGTCACGACGCCAGGACCTGCCGCAGCCGCTTGCGTGAGGCCCGCCGTCGCGCCAGACGCCGCAGCGTCAGCCGACGCCTGAGGCGCGCGCCCATTGTGTCGTGCAGCAAGCTTTTGTGCGGTGTCCGCCACGCGCCCTCTCCTGCCCCGGATACTGGCGTCAGGCCACCGCGCCGCAGACGGCGCACTGGCGCTGACCCAGTATCCACATCACACGCCTGCCGCCGCAGCGGACGCAGCATGGCGACCACTCGTGGCAAACAGCCATGGGTTGACGCAGACGGCGCCATCGGCGCGCGCCCGCGGGTTAATCGGCGTTTCCATCCCAATTCGAGCGACATTTGCGCCGCTTCGCCACGCCAGTGCCAATAAACTGACGCTGGCGTAAGTTTTATGACCCGACTGTAACAGCGGCTTTTTGCCTGTCAACGCGGCCAAGGCCTAATCGGCAAACTTTATCGCTTGCTGGCAAGCAAGTTTCTATGGACGCCGGTTGCGGCTCTGCTAGGCTGCACAAAACTCCGGCCCCGCCGCAGCTCAAGGCGCGTCGGCGCCAGCAAAAAATCTAGGGAGAAATGTCCGTGGATGCAGTCCCGTCGGATTCGCGCGCCCTGTTGGCGATGGTCGCCGCCGCCCATGAGGCGCTTGGCGACGTCGCCCGTGCGAGCCAGCTCGAACGCCACCGCAAACGGGCGCAGATGACCGCGCGTGAACGCATCGCTTATCTGTGCGAGCCTGGGTCGTTTCAGGAAATTGGCGCGCTAATCCGCCCCCGCAGCGGCCCGGACAAGGACGCCCCGGCTGACGGGGTGGTCGCGGGCACGGGCCGCATCGACGGGCGCTGGTGCGCCATCCTCTCACAGGATTTCAGCGTGTTTGGCGGCTCGATCAGCGAGCTCGGCAGCGCCAAGACCAGCCGCCTCGCCCATCTGGCCTCGACGCGCGGCATCCCGCTGGTGATGCTGCTGGATGGCGGCGGCCATCGCATTCAGGGCGGCCAGAATTCCCGCCACTTCGCCAAGGCTGGCCCGTTCTTTCATGATCTGGCGCGGATGTCGGGCTGGATTCCGATGGTCGCGGGCATGATGGGCGCGGGCTTCGCTGGCCCGACCAATTATGCCGGCATGGCTGATTTCGTCGTGATGGTGCGCGGCCAGTCGACCATGGGGCTGGCCGGCCCGGCGCTGGTCAAGGCCGGCACCGGTGAGGACGCCTCCATCCAGGAGCTTGGCGGGGCGGAGGCCCAGGTCGACCGCAATGGCCTCGCTCATCTCGGCGTCGACAGCGAAGCTGAGGCGCTCGACGCTATCCGGCGTTATCTCAGTTTTCTGCCGCAAAATGCCCGCGCCCCGGCGGCCATCCTGCCCTGCGATGACCCGGTTGAGCGCATGGCCGATGAGCTGCTCGATATCGTCCCCGCCAACACCCGGCGCGCCTATGACGTGCGCAAGGTCATCAATCTGGTCGCAGATCGCGACAGCTTCTTCGAGATCAAGCCGACGTTCGCCCGCAACATCGTCATCGGCTTCGCCCGGCTCGCTGGCCGCCCGGTCGGCTTCATCGCCAACCAGCCGCAGAAGCTGGGCGGCATGCTCACCTCTGACGCCTGCGACAAGGCGGCCCATTTCATCGCCGTCTGCGACGCCTTCGGCTTGCCGCTGATCTATCTCATCGATGTGCCCGGCTTCTCCATTGGCTCCGCCGCCGAGCGCACGGCCCTGGGCCGGCACAGCGCCAAGCTGATCTATGAGCTTGGCCACGCCACGGTGCCGCGCATCTCCGTGGTGCTGCGCAAGGGCTATGGCCTTGGCTATTTCGCCATGTGCGGCGGTCGCAGCTTCGACTCTGACGCCAGCCTCGCCTGGCCCACCGCCGAGATCTGCGCCATGTCGATCGAGGGATCGGTCGATGTCGCCTATCGCAAGGATTATGAGAGCCATCCCGAGCCGCACAAGCGCCGCCAGGAGCTGATCGACGCCATGCGCGCCGACATCAGCGTGCTCGAGGCGGCTGGCGGCTTTGGCGTCGATGACGTGATCGACCCGCGCCGCACCCGGGCCGAGCTGATCACCGTGCTCGATCAGGCGCCGTCGCGCAGAGACAATCAATTGCCGCCGAAGTTCAGATCCGTCGCGCCGATCTAAGCGCGTGCACCTGCATGCGCCGCGCCGACCCCAGGTCGGGGCGGCGTCCCACCGGCTGGTGCCGTGACATTGCCCCCTCAATGATCGGGCACCGCCGCCGAGGCCGCCATGTCCCGGCCTGGCCATTGGCCTTGCCGCATGGGGGCCCGATCCGATGGAGCGGGGTGCGCGAGAGGCGCATCCCGCTCTGGCGCAACTCGCCGCGTTACGTCCACAGCCCCTGGAGATGGCCATGAGCGCAATCACAGCTGTTCAGCCAGCCGACCCACGCATTCCTGCCGCTGACCGCTGCATCCTGCGCGACGCCGTTGAGAAATTCGCCCGCCAGCAGCCGCACAAGGTGTTCGCCCGCTTCGCCGATGGCGGCGAATGGAGCTGGGCGCAGATGCGCGCCGAGGCGATCCGCGCCGCCAATGGCCTGCGCGCCGCCGGCGTCCGCCAGGGCGATCATGTCGTCTCCTGGCTGCCCAATGGCCGCGACGCCATGCGGGTGTGGTTTGGCCTCAACTATCTCGGCGCGGTCTATGTGCCCATCAATCTGGCCTATCGCGGCAATCTGCTCGCCCATGTCATCGCCAATTCCGACGCCAGCCTGATTGTCTGCCACGCTGATCTGCTCGGCCGCCTCGCTGACATCGACCGGGCGCGGCTGACCACCGCCGTGGTCATCGGCGGCGCGACGGATGGCGCGCCGCACGCCCACGGCCTTGATCTGCTGCCGGCATCAACCCTGACCGACGGCGCCGACGATCTGCCGGCGCTGGAGCGGCCAATCATGCCCTGGGACACCCAGTCGATCATCTACACATCCGGCACCACGGGGCCGTCAAAGGGCGTGCTGTCGAGCTATCTGCATCTGGCGTCGATGGCCGATGAGCCATGGCCGTATTTTGGCCCCGACGACCGCGGCCTGTGCAATCTGCCGCTGTTCCACGCTGGCGGCACCGCCTGCGTCTATCGCTCGGTGCTGCGTGGTGCCTCGATCGTCATCGTCGACAGCTTCAATACGGCGGCGTTCTGGGATGAAATCCACCAGCACGGCGTGACGTCAGTGACGCTGCTCGGCGTGATGGCGACCTTCATCGTCAAGCTGCCGCCCTCCCCTGATGACCGCAACCATCCCTTGCGCACGGTCACCATGGTGCCGCTGTGCGAGGACGCGGTGGCGTTTTCCGAGCGCTTCGGCGTCGACGTCTACACCACCTTCAACATGACCGAGACGTCGTGCCCGCTGGTCTCGGAGCGCAACCCGACGGCGCTGTCGAGCTGTGGCCGCCCCCGCCCCGGCGTCGATGTGCGCATTGTTGACGGCAATGATTGTGAGGTCGCCACCGGCGAGGTTGGCGAGCTGATCCTGCGCACCGATCGTCCCTGGGCGATGAACCACGGCTACTACAAAAATCCGGAAGCCACCGTCGCCGCGTGGCGGAACGGCTGGTTCCACACTGGCGACGCCTTCCGCAAGGATGAGAACGGCGATTATTTTTTCGTCGACCGGCTCAAGGACACCATCAGGCGGCGGGGCGAGAATATCTCGTCTTATGAAGTGGAGACCGAGGTCTGCGCCCATCCGGCGGTGAAGGAAGCGGCGGTTGTCGCGGTGCCATCGGAATTCGCCGAGGATGATGTGCTGGTCGCCGTCTCGGTTGCAGAGGGCGCGTCCCTCGATCCAGCGGAGCTGCTGCAATTCCTGACGCCGCGCCTCGCCCATTTCATGATCCCCCGCTACGTGCGCGTGTTGGCCGAACTGCCGCGCACCCCGACACAAAAGGTGCAGAAACACCTGCTGCGCGCCGAGGGCGTCACGCCAGACGTCTGGGATCGTGAGGCGGCGGGCATCCGCATCCGTCGTGAGAAGATCGGCGCCGGAGGCGCCTGAACGCCAGGGCGGCCGCAGGCGTCAGCAATGGTCCGGCGCCGCAAACGGTGATGCCTGGCGCGGGCGAGCGAGCATGGCGCCGCCCTGCTCAGCAGTACGCTGGCGCGGACGATACGCCAGGCGATGGCGATAATGGGAGGCAACAATGACCAGACATAATGACGACGCCCGGCTGGTCCCGGGTCTGATCCGCGCCGATGGCGAGATTTCGCGTCGCGGCCTGCTCGGCCTCGCCGGCATGCTGGGCCTCGGTGCAGGCCTTGCCAGCCTTGGCGCTCCGGCGCGCGCCCAAAGCGGCGATCCGCTGCGCATCGGCTGGGTGCGGCCTACCACCGGCCGGCTGGTCACCAGCTTTGCGCCGCTTTACGCCGGCGGCGTCATAGCCGTCGATGAGATCAACGCCGCCGGCGGCATTCTCGGCCGCCAGATCGTCCGCGACGAGCATGATGATGAAGCGCTGCCGTCTAAGGAGCCAGGCGTCATTCTCAAGCTGGGCGCCCAGGGCGTGAACATCGTCGCCGGCCCCACCGGCTCGTCCCAGGCGCTGGCCTCGGCCGCCGCCACCACGCCGCGCAAGATCATCCAGACGACCTATGCGCTGCTATCCGACATGGGCGACGGCAAGAAATATCCCTACCATTACCAGTTCATCCTGAACTCGGACCAGCAGGCCGAAGCCTGCGTCGCCCACCTTGTCGACAAGCTCGGCATCAAGAAAATCGGCATCCTGCAGGAGAGCACCGCCTATGGCGAAAGCATCACCCCTGCCTCCGTCGCGCAGCTGAAGAAGCGTGGCCTCGCCCCCACCGATATCCAGGTCTTCCCGATCACCGCGCCTGACCTGAACATCTATCTGCAGGCGCTGCGCAAATCCGGCGCCGAAGCGGTGCTGATGTGGATGTCGACGCTGCCCAATTCGGCGATGGCCTTCAACACGCTGCACAGCATGAAATGGTATCCGCCGATGACCGGCCATACCTCGCTATTCCTCGAATCCCTGCTCGGACTCGCCCCGCCAGAAGCCATGAAAAACGCTTATGGCACCTGGTACAAGAACCTGACCTGGTCAGGCAATGAAGAGCCAGGCGAGCGCCAAAAAGCCTATGCCCGCAAGATCATGGCCAGCCCGGAAGCCAAGGGCTCCGAAGTCAACGCCGCCGGCGCGCCTTATTACGACTATCTGCATCTGCTGAAGCAGGTCATCGAAGAGCAGAAGAGCTTCGAAAGCGACAGGATCAAGGCCGGTATGGACCAGGTGCGCGGCTACAAGGGCATGCTCGGCACCATCAACTTCACCCCGGACAACCATCGCGGCATCGGCGTCGAAGAACTGGCCATGGCCTCCATTGTCTCGGCGCGAGACCCCAGGGCCATGGGCATCTTCCGCGAACGCGCCCCCGGCTGATCTGCGACGACCTGCAGCCCGGCGACCCCTTCTTCGCCGGGACAAAATCAGGAGCATGCAACAGGTCAATTTCACTGACATACAAGGCGGCCGCGCGGATGAGGCGCGCGGTTGGAGCCAATGCGCGAAGCATGACCCCGCTGAGGCTTGACCAGAAGCCATTGGGTCTTGCTGATCAGGTTCACCTATGACCAACGATGACGTCTTACAGACTTTCCAGCCAGTTACATAGTAATGACCGTCGCCCTCTGGATTTGACCGGGGAGTACGGGAGCTGACAGAGCCGCGCCAGGATATTTGCCAAAGTCAAGTCGACTCACTTGATCACAGCCGCTCCCGGACACCGCCGCCCGCCGCCACAATGGACCTGCTGCGCCCCTGCCGCTGGCGCTGTCCGAGAATTGGCGCCTGGCATGATCTGACCACCGCCCTCCTGCGTAATGATTCTCGTCTCATCGTCACGCGGGAGTATCCAGACATGGCCTGCCTCGTTCGTTCTTCACAACATGGCGCGACGCTCCGGCGGCATCCTTGCGTCAGACATGGCGGCATGGGGCTATTGCTTGCCGCAATGCTTGTCACATCACCCGCCCTGGCCGCAGATGCAACGCTGAGCGGCGCCGAAATCCGGGCGCTGATCACCGGCCGCACTGTCGCGCTGCAGACCCCCGTGGGCCAAATTCCCCTGCGCTATGAGGCGTCAGGCGCAGTCAGCGGCGATCTCGGCGGCGTGTCCGCTGTCGCCCGGCTGTTTGCCCCCCGCGAGACCGGCAAATGGTGGATCAGCGGCGACGCCATGTGCCAGCAATGGCCGAGCTGGTATGACGGCAAGCGTTTCTGCTTCCGCATAGAGAAGCAGGCTGGCGACCGGATACGCTGGCTCAGGGACGATGGCGAAGTGGGTCTGGCGGTGATCCGTTAGGCGATGCGCCCAACCGTGCTGATGCCAGATACGACCAGCACAGCTCACCCGGCTCTGGTCGAGCGCGTGCGACCACTGCGTATCTCCGGTCGCGCAGGCGTCAGCATCGTCGCAGCCCCGTATGCGTAACGCCGCAGCACGAAGCGCCCGCGCCGCCGTTCTATGCGCCAGGGCGTCAGCGCAACGACAGGGGTGGGCTCCTGATTGGAGCGACACGCCAGCAGGCGCGCGGCCAGGCGCCCGAACAACGACTGCCCGACCCAACAACTGCCTGAGGCGCCAGCACCTGAGGCCCGCGCCCCAACGTCATCAACACCCATGGAGAGCTGAATGTCGCAGCAACCATCGGCTTCCGCGCCGTCGTCCACCGGCAGCGTCCCGCTGGTCTGGATCACGGGCGCCAGCTCAGGCATCGGCGCGGCGCTGGCCCGGCGCATGGTGGAGCTTGACTGGCGCGTGGCGCTGAGCGCCCGCTCAGGCGACGCGCTGGCGCAACTTGCGGCGCAGCTTGGGACGGCGGCGCAGGCGCTACCGCTTGATGTCACCGATCGCGCGCAACTGGCCGACGCCTGGCGCCGCGTCTGCGCCGACGGGAACGTGCCCGACCTGGTGGTGCTGAACGCCGGCGCCTGGCTCGCCGATACGGCGCAAAACATTCAGCCGCAGGAGGTGCAGCGACTGATCGAGGTCAATCTGCTCGGCGTCGTCAACGCCATGGCGCTGGTCGCTCCCGCCATGATGCAGCGTGGCGCAGGCCAGATTGTCGTGGTCGCATCAGTCGCGGGCTATGGCGGGCTGCCAGGCGCCGCCGGCTATTGCGCCAGCAAGGCGGCCTTGCAAGCGTGGTGCGAGGCGATGCAACCGGAGCTCGCCGCCGCCGGCGTGTCACTGATGGTGGCCAATCCCGGTTTCGTCGATACGCCGATGACCAGCGTCAACGACTTTCCCATGCCCTTCATGATAACGCCGGAGGCCGCCGCCGCAGCGATCCTGAAGGGGCTCGACAGGCGCGCGCCCTCCTTCGCCTTTCCGCTGCCAATGGCGATCGGCGTGAGGCTGTTGTCGATCCTGCCGGCCCGGCTGCGGCTCGCCATCAAGAGACGGATGCTGCGGCGGGCGTCAGCCTGAAATGCCCGACATCAATGCGCCCCTCGCGAAAACCTGCGGCGCAGTAATGGAAGTAAAACCGCCACATGCGGTAGAATTTGTCGTCAAAGCCCAGCGGCCTGATCTGGTCCCAATTGCGGCAAAAGCGCTTGTCCCACTCCAGCAAGGTGCGCTCATAGTCACCGCCGAACCAGAACGGCGTGTCCATCTGCAGCCCCGCCTCGAGCGCCGCCGCTTCAAGCCGCGTGGGCGACGGCAGCATGCCGCCTGGGAAAATATAGGTCTGGATGAAGTCCGCCGCGCGCCGGTAGTTGTCAAACCACGGCTCGCCGATGGTGATCACCTGCAGCATCGCCGCGCCATCTGGCCTGAGCAGCGAGCGCACCTTGTCGAAGTACACTGGCCAGTTTGACTCACCGACCGCCTCGAACATTTCAATCGACACGATGCGGTCGAAGGCCCCGGTCGCCGCGCGATAGTCCTCAAGCCGCACCTCGATTTGACTGCTGAGGCCAGCCCCCGCGACCCTGGCGCGCGCCATCTCGGCCTGAGCCTCCGAGATCGTCAGGCACACCAGCCTGCAACCGGTCTCTTTGGCGGCGAACAGCGCAAACCCACCCCAGCCACAGCCAATCTCGAGCACTGTATGGTGCGCTTCGACGCCAAGCTCCCGCACAATGCGCCGGTACTTCGCCTCCTGAGCCGCGGCAAGCCCTGTATCCGGCCCGGCGAACAGCGCCGCAGAATAGGTCATGGTTTTATCGAGCCAGTGGCCGTAGAACGCATTGCCCAGATCATAGTGGAAGGCGATGTTCCGCCGGCTGCCGCGCCTGGTGTTGGCGTTAAGGCGATGTCTGAGATTGGCCAGAGCCTGCACCGCGCGCGGCGCCGTAAGCGCGGCGTCGAGCGCCGCCTCATTGGCTGCGCCAAAGTCCAGCACCGCGCCAAGATCCGGGCTGTCCCACAGACCGTCGCGCCAGGCTGTGGCGAGGCCCAGCAGTCCGCCGCCCGCAAGGCGGCTGAAAAAGCGCCAGGACCGGATATGCATCTGCGCCTGGGCCCCGGGCAGCGGCCCATTGGCGGACACCGTCGCTCCGTCTGGCAGTCGCATGATCACGCCGCCATGCTGAACGCCGCGCAGCCAGCGCCTGACGAGCCAGGCGGCGATCCGCCCGTGAATGCGGGGGCTGCCGTTCAGGGCGTCTCCGCGACCGGTCATGTCTGTCATGGTCATGGGTTTGGATTTCCAGTGCTGGTGCGGCGTGCGGCGGCGGTACGCGCGACAACGCCACGACCCTCCGCGTCAGTAGCTGCATTGCATACGGCAGCTGCATTGCATACGGCGCAAGCTGCGTGGCGGATCACTGGCGCAGCAACCAATCTGTCGCCGTGTCGCTGTAGGCGCTGCATGACCACCCAGCCGCGCCGGCCCTGGCGCCGCGGTCGCGCGAAATTGCCCGCGCCACGTGATCCACTGTGGGGCGCCGCGCGTAAGTTCTGTACACAACTGGGCAGGCGGGCGCGCTCTGACAGGGAGGACGCAACCCGCCTGGCCAGACCGCAGCCCCCCTTCCTGCCCCGTGGCCGTCCTCGCCCTGGACCGGGCGGTCGCAGCGCTGCAAACATCGCATGTGTACATCATAGACGAGCGCGGCGACATTAGCGTATTTAGCCGCGCATGTTAAACAATGACGCGCTTCACAGGACATACATCCGGAGTTAAGCATGAGCTTCCCCTTACGCATGCCCGACGTCATGACGTTTTCAATCGCATGGGCCGCCACAGCTGCGGTGTTTCTGCTGCTCGACTATCTCTGGCTCTCCAACATGACGGCGACGCTGTATCGGCCACGTATCGGCGCACATTTGGCGCCAGATCCGCGCCTCGGCGTGGCGGCGGCATTTTACGTCCTCTATGCAGCAGGCGCCGTGTGGTTCGCAGTGGCCCCTGGCCTCTCAACGGGGTCCTATGTGGTGACGCTGGTGAATGGCGCGCTCCTCGGCGGCATGGCCTATGGCGCCTACAACGCTACCAACCTCGCGACGCTCAGGGAGTGGTCAGATCTGGTCGCCGTCATCGACACCAGTTGGGGCATGTTGCTCACCGCCATTTCCAGCTGCGCCGGCCTGTTCATCACCCGCCTGGTCCAGGGCGCATCGTGATCATGCGACTGGGGAGCATCCCCCAGACGGCGGCAATGGCCCAGCGCACGCTGCAAGGCCAGCTGCGGAATCCTCGCGCCATCACATCAAGACGGAGGCGGCGCCCAGGGCCCGCGCCTCCCGCCTCGCTGATCTGAGCCCTGCCTTCTGGACCCCGTCCTGTCACTTGCCTGTGCTTGCGCACAGCCGCTCGACGCTCTGCGGGGCGGCGCCACGCCCGCGCCACTCGTCACATTGTCCCATTTTCATCGGCTTGCCGTTCCAGATCGCCGCCGCCACCCCGGGCCGTGGCCAGGTGGAACGCTCCACTATTGGCTGAGCGTGAGGGCGGGCCAAGTCATCGCGCCAGATTTTGCTTGCGCATCGATGCTGCGACGCAGATTAGGACCCGCCCAAAGCCATCAGCGCGCATGGAAAGGCGCATGAATACTGATCGCCATGCGCCAGTATTGAGCCCTGCCGCCAGGACGTCTAGACCAGTCGCCATCCACCGGGCCGCGGCAGCCTGCGGTCGCGCCTCTGGCGCATGTCCATCCGACGGGCGCGTTTCCAAAGGTGGCGTGGCGTCTATCGCGCCATCCCACGACCATATGGATCGAGCGCGCACCGTGAGTCAGGGAAATCACTGGTGATAAAACGCGTCCTCAGTCTCACACTCTTTTCCGCCCTCGCCGCCAGCCACACCGCAGTCAGCGCCCCATCCCGTGTCGCTGACGCCATCTACTTCGGCGGCGATATCGTCACGGTGGACGATGCAAGACCAAAAGCTGAGGCGCTGGCGGTGAAGGATGGCAAGATCCTTGCGGTCGGCCCGCTGCAGGAGGTGACGGCCAGGGCCAAAGGCGAGGCGACGCGGCTGGTCGACCTGAAGGGCAAGGCGCTGTTGCCAGGCTACATCGACCCACACAGCCATTTCATCAATGGCCTCGCCATGGAGGACCAGGCCAATGTCACGGCGCCGCCCGTCGGCGACGCCTCAAATGCGGCGGACATTGTGCGCAACCTCAAGGCCTTCGCCGCGCGCAAGGGCAAGAAGCCAGGCGAGCTGATCATTGGCTATGGCTATGACGATAACATGCTGCCGCCCGATCATCCCCTGACCCGCGACGATCTCGACCCGGCGTTTCCGGATAATCCGGTGATCGTCATCCATGTCTCGACCCATGGCGCCGTGCTGAACAGCGCGGCGCTGAAGCAGTTCAACATCACCGCCGCAACCCCTACTCCCGCCGGCGGCGTGATCGCCCGCAAACCAGGCAGCAACGAGCCGACGGGGCTGCTGATGGAGACAGCGTGGCTGCCGTTGCATGAGCAATTGCCGGCGCCGACGCGCGATCAGGAGGCGGCGCAGATCAAATACGCCCAGGCGCTCTATGCGCGCGCGGGCGTGACCACGGCGCAGGAAGGCGCGTCCATGGCGCCGCATGTGGAGCTGCTGCAGCGCGCCGCAAGGGCTGGCGGCCTCTACATTGACCTGATCTCCTATCCATTCGTCGGCGACCTTGAGGCTGTGCTCCGGAACAATCCGCCGGAGCGTTTCGGCGCCTATGAAAACCGCTTCAAGCTGGGCGGCTGCAAGATTCTCGCCGATGGCTCGCCCCAGGGCCGCACGGCGGCGTTCACCACCCCTTACCTGACTGGCGGTCCCGGCGGCGAGAAGGACTGGCGCGGCGAACTGACTTTCCCGCAGGAGACCCTCAACGCCATGTTCAGGGCCTGCTATGACCGTGGGCTTCAGGTCACCGCCCATGCCAATGGCGACGCGGGCATCGACGCGGTGCTGCGGGCGCATGAGGCCGCTGCGCCGGACAGCCTCGACAGGGATCGCCGCACCGTGGTCATCCACTCCCAGTTCGTGCGCAAGGACCAGCTGGAGAAGTTCGTCGCCTACCGGATGAACCCGTCGTTCTTCACCGAGCACACGTTTTTCTTCGGCGACGCCCATGTGAAGAACCGCGGCCTTGCCCAGGCCTCGTTCATCAGCCCGATGCGGGCGGCCATCGACCTCGGTCTCAGGCCAACCAATCACACCGATTTCAGTGTGGTCCCCATGGACCAGATGATGGTGATGTGGACCGCCGTCAATCGCCCGATGCGCAATGGCGAGACCCTCGGCCCCGACCAGCGCGTCACGCCGCTTGAGGCGCTGAAGGCGATCACCATCAACGCCGCTCGGCAATATTTCGAAGATGACCGCAAGGGCTCGCTCACCCCAGGCAAACAGGCCGACCTCGTCATCCTCGACCGCAACCCGCTGACCGTTCCACCCCAGCAGATCAAGGACATCAGGGTGCTGGAGACCATCAAGGACGGCCACACTGTTTATGCGGCGCAGTGAGCGACAGGTTTAGTGGCGAAGCGTGCGCTGCATCGGGCGGCGCACGACGTCTGGCCGCGGATCGCCTGCCTGCAGGCCCTGGCGACCCGACGTCAGATTAGCCAGACGCCTGCAACGCCTCATCGGCGATCACCTGCTCTTCATCCGTCGCCATGACCAGCGCGGTGATGCGACTGTCGGAAGCGCTTATCGCCCAGACGTTGGCGGCGTTGGCGGCTGGGTCGAGGCGGAGGCCGAGCCAGGACAGGCGGGCTGCGATCATGGCGCGGATTTCCGGCTGGTGCTCGCCGATGCCGGCGGTGAAGATGACGCCGTCGATGCCGCCCAGGGTGGCGGCTATGCGCATGGCCTCGCCGGCGATGCGCAAGGCGAACAGCTCCAGCGCCTCGCGCGCCTCTGGACGGTCGCTGGCCAGCAGAGCGCGGCTGTCGGCGCTGACGCCCGAAACGCCGAGCAGTCCGGCCTGGTTGTACAGCAGATCTGCGAGGGCATCGGCGCTTTTGCCCTGATGCTGCAACAGATGCAGCAGCACGCCCGGATCGAGGGCGCCGCAGCGCGTCGCCATAGGCACGCCGTCCAGCGTTGAAAAGCCCATGCTGACGTCGCGGCTAAGGCCGCCATGAAGGCCGCACAGGCTGACGCCCGAGCCCATATGCGCCACGATAACCCGGCCCGCCGCCAGCGCCGGCGCCTGGCGCGCCAGCTCTGAAGCGATGTATTGGTATGACAGACCGTGGAAGCCATAGCGCTTGATCCCTGCGTCATGCAGGGCGCGCGGCAGGGCGAAGCGCCGCGTCAACGCCGCATTGCTGCGGTGGAAGGCGGTGTCGAACGACGCGGTCTGGCGCAGCTCCGGTCGCATGCGGCTGATGGCGTCGATGAGACGCAAGGCCTGGGGCTGGTGCAGGGGGGCGAATGGGGCCAGCGCCTCCATGGCGTCCCGCGTCTCTGGCGTGATCAGCACCGGGCCGCTGAACCGGTCGCCGCCATGCACCACCCGGTGGCCAACCGCTTCGATGGCGTCCAGATCGAAATGCCAGGCGAGCCGCGCGAAGGCCTCCGCCAGCACCGCATCGAGGCCCGCGTCCGGGCTGGCCTCCAGTTGTACGTCAAACCGGTCAGGCCCCTCGGTCAGCTCAAATCTGAGCGGCGCGACGCGAAAATCGATCATGCCTTTGCCGATCCGCCTCGCGGTTGCGCCCTCGCGCGCGAAAAGCCCGATTTTGACCGTCGAAGATCCCGCATTGAAGGTAATGAGCAGCCGCTGTTGCTCCATGCCACATTCTCCCAGTGACGCCACGCGGCGCCCTGCTGGCGCCCCGCCAGCTGCGTCGACCCTCTGGGCAAACCGCCGCACATCACAAGATGCTGACGTCGCGTCGCCCAGCACAACACCGCAGGCGTCATGACCCAGCCTGGCCGTGCACATGCTCCCTGCAGCCAGCGCCAGCTGCGCCCGCACAGCTTGCCTCACCCATTGTTACGCAAGGTGGATCGCCCGTGTTGCTGGTTATTCGCTTGGCGATCCGCCTCACGATTTGCGCCGGAGCAGCCATGTTCGTGCCGCATGGACAAGTCAGCGCTTGTTGGCGCACGATCACACACGGCCCGCGCTGCGCCAAGGGCAGACCAGCGCAGCGGTGGCGATCCATGGCAGGGAAATGAACAGAATGACCACCACCACCCGGCGATGGATTGGCGCGGCGCTTGTGGCCCTGGCCATTGGCGGCGGCTATCTGGCCTATACGCGCCTCGGCGCCAGCGGTCTGCCAGACGGGTTCGCCAGCGGCAATGGCCGCCTTGAGGCCGTGGAGATCGACATTTCCGCCAAGTCGCCTGGCCGCATCCGGACAATTCTGGTTGATGAGGGCGATTTCGTTGAACAGGGCCAGGTGCTGGCGCAGATGGACACCGATCTGCTGGAGAGCCGGCGCAAGCAGGCCGAGGCCGAATTGCAGCGCGCCAGCATCGCTGTTGAGACCGCGCGCAATGTGGTGAAGCAGCGCGAGGCCGAGCGTGAAGCCGCCGAAGCAGTGATCGCCCAGCGAGAGGCCCAGCTGGATGCGGCGGAGCGCAAGCTGGCGCGCTCGGAACATTTGGTCAAAACCAACGCCGCCAGCCAGCAGACCCTCGACGACGACCGCGCAGCCGAGCGTGGCGCCCGCGCCGCGCTCGGCGCCGCAAAGGCGCAACTGGCGGCGACAGGCGCGGCCATTGGCGCGGCCCAGGCCCAGGTCATTGACGCTGGCGCGGCCGTGGAGGCGGCGCGGGCCGCCATCGCCGCCATCGTCACCGAGATCAATGACAGCACCCTGCGCTCGCCACGCCCTGGCCGCATCCAGTACCGCGTCGCCCAGCCTGGCGAAGTGGTGGCCGCTGGCGGCCGGGTGCTGAATCTGGTCGATGTCGGCGACGTCTTTATGAGCTTCTTCCTGCCCACCGCCCAGGCCGGACGGGTGGCGCTGGGCGCCGATGTCCGCATCGTGCTCGACGCCGCTCCGCAATATGTCGTGCCGGCGAAGGTCAGTTTTGTCTCCGATGTAGCGCAATTCACGCCGAAGACTGTCGAAACGACCCAGGAGCGTGAAAAGCTGATGTTCCGGGTCAAGGCCCGCATTGCGCCAGAACTGCTGAGGCAGCACATACGTCAGGTCAAGACCGGCCTTCCGGGCATGGCCTACGTTCAACTTGACCCTGCGGCGCCATGGCCGGCGCGGCTCGCGCAGACGGTCAAGTGATCATGGCGGCCGGTGGCCCCATGGACCCTGTCGTGCGCCTTACGGGCGTCAGCCTGAGCTATGGCGCGACGCGCGCCCTTGATGACATCTCGCTGGCGCTCCCGGCTGGCTGCATGATCGGCGTCATCGGCCCTGACGGCGTCGGCAAATCCAGCCTGCTGTCACTGATCTCCGGCGCGCGGGCGATCCAGCACGGCGTGGTCGAGGCGCTGGGCGGCGACATGGCCGATCGCAGCCATCGCGAGGCGGTGTGCCCGGACATCGCCTTCATGCCGCAAGGTCTGGGCAAGAACCTTTATCCCACCCTGTCGGTTTACGAGAACATAGACTTCTTCGGACGGCTGTTCGGCCATGATCGCGCCGAACGCGCCCGACGCATCGCCCAATTGTTACAGCGCACCGGCATGAGCCGCTTCGCCGACCGGCCGGCAGGCAAGCTCTCCGGCGGAATGAAGCAGAAGACCTCACTGTGTTGCTCGCTGATCCACGATCCGGCGCTGCTGATCCTCGACGAGCCGACCACCGGCGTCGACCCTCTGTCGCGGCGGCAGTTCTGGGAGCTGATTGACGACATCCGGGCCGAACGCCCCGGCATGAGCGTCATTGTCTCCACGGCTTACATGGAAGAGGCCCAGGGCTTCGACTGGCTGGTGGCCATGAACGACGGCAAGGCGCTGGCCGCCGGCCCGCCGCAGGAGTTGCTGCAGCGCACGGGCGCCGCCTCGCTCGACGCGGCGTTCATCGCCCTGCTGCCACCGGATCAGCGCAACGATCACCATGACGTCGTGATCCCGCCGCGGCGCACGCCTGCCGGCGACGAAATCGCCATTGAAGCGCAGAATGTGTCGGTGCGCTTCGGCGATTTCACCGCCGTCGATCAGGTCAGCTTCCGCATCCCGCGCGGCGAAATTTTCGGTTTCATTGGCTCCAATGGCTGCGGCAAGAGCACCACCATGAAAGTGCTGACTGGCCTGTTGCCAGCCAGTGACGGCGTGGCGCGGCTATTCAGCGCCGACGTCGACCCCAATGACATCGCGGTGCGGCGGCGCGTCGGCTATATGAGCCAGTCATTCTCGCTGTATATGGAACTCACCGTCCGGCAGAATTTGCAGCTCCATGGCGAGCTCTTCGCCATGGACGCAGCGGACATCCCGGCCCGCATCACCGCGCTGGCCCAACGTTTCGGTCTCGACGCCGTACTCGACAGCCTGCCCGACGCCCTGCCGCTTGGCGTACGCCAACGGCTGTCGCTGGCGGTCGCCGTCATCCACCGCCCGGAAATCCTGATCCTCGACGAGCCCACATCCGGCGTCGATCCTGTGGCGCGCGACGCCTTCTGGCAGCTCCTCGCGGACCTGTCGCGCAATGACAATGTCACGATCTTTGTCTCCACCCATTTCATGAATGAGGCGGCGCTGTGCGATCGCATCGCGCTCATGCATGCGGGCAAGGTGCTAGTCACCGACACGCCCGCCGGCGTCACCCGTCGCTGGCAGGCGGCGACGCTGGAAGACGCCTTTGTCGCCTGCCTTCAGGAAGCGATCGACGCCAGCGACGCCGGCGCAGCGCCAGCCGTGGCGGCGGCGGCGCCTCCTGCCCAACGTGCCGACAGCCCGGCTGACGCCGCCAGCGACGCCGGCCCGCCGCGCCGCCGCCTGTTCGATCCACGCCGCATGCTGGCCTATTCCGGACGCGAGGCGCTGGAGCTGCGGCGCGACCCCATCCGCGCCACGCTCACCATTCTGGGCAGCGTGCTGCTGATGTTCGTGATCGGCTATGGCGTCAACATGGACGTGCAGAACCTGCGCTTCGCCGTTCTCGACCGGGACGACACCAGCCTCAGTCGCGACTATGTCCAGCAACTGGCCGGATCGCGCTATTTCGAGCAGCGTCCGCCGCTCATGGGCCATGATGATCTCGACCGGCGCATGCGGGCAGGTGAGATCAGCCTCGCCATTGAGATCCCGCCTGGCTTTGCCCGGGACGTGGCGCGCGGCCGCCCGGTCGCGGTCGCAGCCTGGATCGACGGCGCCATGCCCTCGCGCGCCGAGACCATTCAGGGCTATGTCCAGGGCATGCACGCTGGCTGGCTGGCGCAAAAATCGCGGCATGTGCTGGGCGAGGCGGCGACACGCGGCGCTTTCGATATCGCTATCCGCTATCGCTACAATCCGGCGGTCGAAAGCCTCACCGCCATGGCTCCGGCGGTGATCCCCCTGCTGCTGCTGATGATCCCGGCCATGCTGGCGGCGCTGAGCGTGGTGCGGGAGAAAGAGCTGGGCTCGATCATCAATTTTTATGTGACGCCGGTGACGCGGCTGGAATTCCTGCTGGGCAAACAGCTGCCTTACGTGGCGCTGGCCTTCGTCAATTTCCTGATGCTCACCGCCTTCGCCATTTTCATCTTCCGCGTGCCATTCACCGGCAGTTTCGTGGCCTTTGCGCTTGCGGCGCTGGTTTATGTCACGGTCACCACCAGCCTTGGCCTCGTCATCTCCAGCTTCCTGCGCAGCCAGATCGCGGCGATCTTCGCAACGGCCCTGCTCACCCTGATCCCGGCGGTGCAGTTTTCGGGGATTATCGACCCGGTCTCGTCCCTACAAGGCACCGGCCGGCTGATCGGCGAGCTCTATCCCTCGACCTATTTCGTCACCATCGCTCGCGGCGCCTTCTCCAAGGCGCTGGATTTTGCGGCGCTGGCCCCCTCGATCCTGCCCATGCTGATCATGGCGCCGCTGCTGACGCTTGCCGGCGTCCTGCTGCTACGCAAGCAGGAGAGCTGAGATGAACCTCGCCAATGTCGCCCGGCTCGGCGTGAAGGAACTACGCGGGCTGCTGCGCGATCCGATGCTGCTGCTCCTGATCGTCTACGCCTTCACTGTCGCGGTCTACACCGCGTCGAAAGCCATGCCGGAGACGCTGAACAAGGCGCCAGTCGCCGTCGTCGACGAGGACATGTCGCCGCTATCGCTCCGCCTCGGCAGCGCTTTCTATCCACCCTATTTCATTGCGCCGAAGTTCATCACCGCCCAGGAGATGGACCGGCGCATGGACGCCGGGCTCGACACCTTCGCCATTGGCATACCGCCAAATTTCCAGCGAGATCTGCTGGCCGGGCGCTCCCCGACCATCCAGCTCAATGTCGACGCCACCCGCATCGCCCAGGCCTTCAGCGGCGCCGGCTATATCCAGGCCATCCTCAGCAAGGAGATCGGCGCCTTCCTCAACCGGACGGGACAAAGCGTCCAGGCGCCTGTCAACATGACGGTCCGCGCCCGATTCAATCAGGAACTCAACAAGGGCTGGTTCGGCTCCATCACCAACATCATCTCCTCCGTGACCATGCTGTCGATCATCCTCACCGGCGCCGCGCTGATCCGCGAGCGTGAGCATGGCACGATTGAACACCTGCTGGTGATGCCGGTGACGCCGGCGGAGATCATGACCAGCAAGATCTGGTCGATGGGTCTCGTGGTCTGGCTGGCCACCGGCGTGGCGCTGGTTGGTGTGGTGCAAGGCGCGCTCGGCGTGCCGATTGAAGGATCGCGGCCGCTCTTCATGGCCGGCGTGGCGCTGATGCTGTTCGCCACCACCAGCCTCGGCGTGTTTCTTGCGACCATCGCTGGCTCGATGCCGCAATTCGGCATGCTGCTGATGCTGGTGCTGATGCCGCTGCAATTGCTGTCGGGCGGCATGACCCCGCGCGAAAGCATGCCGGAATTTGTCCAGTTCATCATGCTGGCGGCGCCCAACACCCATTTCATCATCATGTCGCAGGCCATCCTGTTTCGTGGCGCGGGACTGTCTGTGGTGTGGCCGCAGGTGCTGGCGCTGCTGGGCATCGGCGCCGTGCTGTTCTGGCTGGCGCTACGGCAGTTTCGCCGCTTCCTGAGATAACCCCGGCCCTGCCAAGGCCGCCGGCATTCGCGCAAGATCAGTGGAGGCACACATGAGCACCTCGTCCCGCAGCGCCAGCGTTCAGCCGTTGACCGGGGAGCAGCTGTCGCTGATCGACCGCTACTGGCGCGCCGCCAATTATCTGTCGGTGGGTCAGATCTATCTGATGGACAACCCATTGCTGCGCCAGCCCCTGCAGCCAGAGCACGTCAAGCCACGCCTGCTCGGGCACTGGGGCACGACGCCGGGGCTGAATTTCATCTATGCCCACCTCAACCGCATCATCCGCGCGCGCGACGCCAATGTGATCTACATTTGCGGCCCCGGCCACGGCGGCCCCGGCATGGTCGCCAACAGCTGGCTGGAGGGCAGCTATTCCGAAATCTATCCGGAGATCGCGCAGAACAGCGCCGGCATGCAGCGACTGTTCCGGCAGTTCTCCTTTCCTGGCGGCATCCCCAGCCATGCGGCGCCGGAGACGCCTGGGTCGATCCATGAGGGCGGCGAGCTGGGCTACGCCCTCGCGCACGCTTTTGGCGCGGCGTTTGACAATCCGGACCTGACCGTCGCCTGCGTCATCGGCGATGGCGAAGCCGAAACCGGCCCCCTCGCCGCCGCCTGGCATTCCAATAAATTCCTCAATCCGGCGCGTGACGGCGCCGTGCTGCCGATCCTGCATCTCAACGGCTACAAGATCGCCAATCCTACCATTCTGGCGCGGCTCAGCGATGAGGATCTCGATAGCCTGTTCCGTGGCTATGGCTACCAGCCGCTGTTCGTCGCCGGCAGCGACCCCGCTGACATGCACCAGCAGATGGCGGCGACGCTGGATGAGGCGTTCACCCGCATCGCCAGCATCAAGGCTGCGGCCAGCCCACACGCCGCCGAGCGGCCCCGCTGGCCGATGATCATCCTGCGCAGCCCCAAGGGCTGGACCGGCCCCAGGTTTGTCGACGGTTTGCAGGTGGAGAACAGCTGGCGTTCCCACCAGGTGCCGGTCGCCAATTGCCGGCAGGACGCCGGTCACCGCCAAATTCTCGACGCCTGGTTGCGCAGCTATGACCCGGAGGATCTGTTCGACAGTACTGGCGCCCTGCGCGCCGAATTGCAGGCCCTCGCTCCCACGGGCACCCGCCGCATGGGCGCCAATCCCCACGCCAATGGCGGCCAGCTCCGCACCCCGCTGCTGGCGCCCGACATTCGCCCATATGCCGTTACGGTTGATGCGCCCGGTGCGGTGCAGGCCGAAGCGACGCGCGTGCTCGGCGGCTGGCTACGCGATGTGCTGCGGCGCAACGCGACGGCGGCGAATTTCCGCATTTTCGGGCCGGATGAAACCGCCTCAAACCGCCTGTCCGCCGTGTTTGAGGCGACAGACCGGGTGTGGATGGCGGAGACCCTGGCCAGCGATGACCATCTGTCAGCTGACGGAAGGGTGATGGAGGTGTTGAGCGAGCACCTGTGCCAGGGCTGGCTGGAGGGCTATCTGCTCACCGGCCGCCATGGCTTCTTCTCCTGTTATGAGGCGTTCATTCACATCGTCGACTCGATGTTCAACCAGCACGCCAAATGGTTGAAAAGCGCGCGCGAACTGCCATGGCGGGCGCCCATCGCCTCGCTCAACTATCTGCTGACCTCCCACGTCTGGCGACAGGACCACAATGGCTTCTCCCACCAGGACCCGGGCTTCGTCGACGTGGTGGCCAACAAGGGCGCCGATATCGTCCGCATGTACTTTCCGCCGGACGCCAACACCCTGCTTTGGGCAGCGGCTCACTGCCTGCAGACGTGGGATCGGGTCAATGTCATTGTCGCCGGCAAGCAGCCGGCGCCGCAATGGCTCGGCATGGATGAGGCCATCGCCCATTGCGAGGCCGGGCTTGGCGTCTGGGAGTGGGCGGGAACCGAGGATGGCCTGGCGCCGGACCTCGTCATGGCTTGCGCCGGCGACGTGCCGACCATGGAAACCCTGGCGGCGGTGATGCTTTTGCGCGAGGCGCTGCCGCAATTGCGCATCCGCGTGGTCAATGTCGTCGACCTGATGAGCCTGCAATCACCGCAGCAGCATCCCCACGGGGTGAGCGACGCGGTGTTCGACGCCCTGTTCAGCAACGACAGGCCGGTGATCTTCGCCTGGCACGGTTATCCGTCGCTGATCCACCGGCTGATCTACAAGCGCAGCAATTACGCCAATGTCCACGTCCATGGCTTCATTGAGGAAGGCACGACGACCACGCCGTTCGACATGGCGGTGATGAACCGCATCGACCGCTTCCATCTCGCCATCAACGCCATTAACCGCCTGCCGCTACGCGGCGACGCCGGCGCCCGGGCGATCGCCCACTTCTCATCCCGCCTCGCCGCCCACCACGTTTATGTGCGTGAACACGGCGAGGACATGCCGGAGATCCGCAACTGGCGCTGGCGGAGCGCCAGCGAGCCATCAGGGGCGTGAGGTCGCCAGAACCTATGGGCTCAGGCGTTGCGCAGCCGGTCACGACGGATGCGGATGCCCGCGGCTTCCCGATCCCAGGCGTCCGGGGTGACGCCCTGGTCGCGGATCAGGTGTTTTTGCACCTTGGACGTCGGCGTCTTGGGCAGCTCATCAAGGATACGGACGTAGCGCGGGACCATGAAATGCGCCATGCGCGGCTGCAGGAAGGCGAGTAATTCAGCCGGCTCGAGCGTTGCGCCGGGCGCCAGTGAGATGGCGACGAGCACCTCGTCCTCCGAGATTTCGCTCTTCACCGCCACCGCCGCCGCTTCCCGCACCGCTGGATGGGCGATCACCTCAGCCTCCACCTCGAACGAGGAAATGTTTTCGCCGCGCCGGCGGATGGCGTCCTTGATGCGGTCAACGAAGAAATAATTGCCCTCCTCGTCGCAACGGAAGCCATCGCCGGTATGGAACCAGCCGTTACGCCACGCCGCCGCCGTCGCCTCCGGGTTCTTGTAATAGCCATGGTTCATCGCCCAGGGCCGGTCGGTGCGCACGATCAGCTCGCCGACGGTCCCTCGCGGAACCTCGCAATCATTGGCGTCGACGATCCGGCAGTCCACCCCTGGGCGCGGCCGGCCACATGAGCCCATCAAGGTCGGGTTCAGTTCTGACACCAAAGGGCAGGACACCTCGGTCATATTGAAGACGGTGATGACGTCGACCTCAAAGCGTTTGCCAAACGCGACTGAGTCGGCGTCAAATGGCAGGGCGGTGACCCAGCGCAGACTGCTGGCGTAGCCAGCCGGCGGATCTGGCTGCTTCATCAGGAAGCCGCCCATAACGCCGAGCAGGATGGCGGCGGTGGTACGGGTGCGGTGCACGACCTCCCAGAACCGGTCCGTCGAAAAGCCCTCGACCAGCGTGATCGAGCCGCCGTGTCCGAGCATGAAATAGACTGGAATCGTGCCGCCGGCATGGAACAGCGGCAAATTCACCAGATGGCGGTCGTCGCGCGAGGCCAGGGGAAAGCCTTCGCGGAAGGTCATGAGCTGCATATAGGATTGCAGCACGCCTTTGGACGGTCCAGTCGTGCCCGAGGTGTAAATGATGCAGCTGGCGTCCCAGGGCTGGATCGGGGCGTCAGGCTCGGGCGCCGCGTCGCTGTCGCCCTCCAGCACGCTAAAGGGATGCAGGGTCAGCCCTGCGACCGTGGCGCCCATGTCGTGCAGCACCACCACATCCCTGAGCTGCGACAGGTCGACGCCATCCAGCCGATGCGCCAGATCACCGTGGACCACGCCGAGACTGGCGTCGGAGACACGCAGGACATGCTCCAGCACGCCGCCCCGGTAAGCGGTGTTGAATGGCACATAGACTGCGCCGAGATAGTTGATGGCGAACCAGGTCACCAGGCATTCCGGGCCGTTCGGCAGCCAGACCATGACATGGGCGCCGCGCCTTACGCCCAGATCCGCGAGGCCCTTGGCCGCCACGCGCACCCGCCGTCGCAGCTCGGCATAGCTCCACGCAGAACCGTCTTCGAAAACCACGAAGGTCGCGTCGCCCCTCTCGGCGGCGCGAGCGTCCAGCAGGTCGCGCAGAACGCATTCCTCGGGCGGCAGCACGCCATGCTCACCATATCTGTACGCTTCCATCAGCGTTTCTCCCCCGCGTCGCACGCTTTTGGCAGCGCGCTGACGCCTGACCTGCTTCATCAGCGATGTGTTGGCGCCCCGGCAGCGTCATGCCAGGCCGCGACGTTGTCGACGCATCCGCGACTATGCGGCTCAAGCGCCGCCCGGGCCTCACGCGAACCCGATCTGTCAGGCTCACCGGTTTATGACGTCAGATCGGCGGGATCGTCCTGAACCGTGGCGGCGCATGATTGTCACGCCGCGCTGGCGTCCGCTCCAGCACCTCGATGATACGGGCGCGGGTGTGGCGTGGGTCAATCACATCGTCGATGCCAAAGCCGCGCGCCGCCTCCAGCGGCGACACCCGCGCCCGCATGGCATCGATGAGCTGCTGACGCCGGGCGGCAGGGTCGGCGGCGGCCTCATAATCCTTGCGATAGGCGACATCGACCGAGCCTTCGATCGACATGGCGCAAATCTCCGCCGTCGGCCAGGCTACGGCCAGATCAGCGTCGAAACTCCGCCCGCCGGCCATGGCGACATAGCCAAGACCATAACCCTTGCGCAGCACCACGGAGATGCGCGGCACAGTCGCCGCGCCGAGCTCTGCGATCAGCTTGGCGCTGCGGCGGCCCAATGTCGAGCGCTCGGCGTCAGAGCCAATGGAGAAGCCTGGAACATCGATCAGATAAATCAGCGGCAGGCCGAAGGCGTCGCAGATGGCGATAAAACGCGCCGCCTTCTCACAGGCCGGCGCATCGAGCATGCCGCCAAACACCATGGCCTGATTGGCGATGAAGCCGACTGGCCTGCCAGCCAAGCGGCCGAAAGCGGTGACCACATTGCGGGCAAAGGCTGGTTTGAATTCGGTGACGCTGTCCGCATCGGCTATGCGGCTGATGACCTCCCGCACGTCATAGCCCTGCCGGCTATTGGCCGGAACCAGCCCGGCGAGCGGCTCCGCCCGCGCCTGCTCCTCGGCGTCGGACAGCATTGGCGGCGCAACAGGCAGCGGCGCCCTCGCATTGCCTGGCATGTAGGACAGGTGGCGGCGCAAGGCGGCGATCGCCTCCTGTTCCGTAGCGACCGCCAGATCAGCCAGGCCGTAACGATCCACCTGCGCCTCGGCCCCGCCCAGCGCCTCGATCGAGATGTCCTCACCCGTGCCGGCTTTCACCAGCGCCGGACCGGACAGGCCCATGGACGACTTGCCGCGCACCATCACCACAAAATCGGCGAGGCCGGTGTAATTGGTGTTGGCGGCGAAGCCCGCGCCCAGCACCGCCGCCACAACCGGGACCCAGCCACACAGGCGGGTGAGATCGTGGAACGACGAGGCCCCCGCGGCATAGTCCCGGGAGTTCTGACCATCCTGGATGCGGTGACCGCCGCCATCCATCAGCATGACCAGCGGCACGCCGCCCTTGAGGGCCCGCGCGATGGTGAGGTCCATCTTGTCGATGCCGAGATGCCCGGCGCTGCCGCCAAACACGCTGAAGTCCTGCGACACCACCATCACCGGGCGACCATCGACACGGGCGGAGCCCGCGACAATGCCTTCGGCTGGCGCTGCGTCCTCCAGCCCTTCGCAGGCGATCAGGCCGCCAATTTCGACAAAGCTGCCCGGATCGACAAGCAGAGCGATGCGCTCGCGCGCCGTCAGCGCGCCGCGCTTGCGCAACCGCGCCACGGCCTGCGGGCGCGCCTCATCCATCAGCCTGGCGCGGGCCGCCTCGATATCATCGCGCAAAGCCAAAGATTGCGGATCGGACAGCAAGGGCTGCGCCACTGCGGCGTCGGCGCGATCGCCCGGCGTGATGGTGAGCACCACATCATCCGTGCGCAGCACATCGCCTGGCCGCGCCAGAATCCGCGCCACGGTCCCGGACCCCGGCGCCGTCAGCGCGTGCTCCATTTTCATCGCCTCGACAATGGCGACGGTCTGGCCTGCGGCGACGTCGTCGCCCTCCCCGACCGTGACCGAGACAAGCCGACCGCGCATCGGCGCGCGCAGCGCCAGACCATCCGCCGCATCCGCCGCATCCAACCGCTCTGGCCAATCGCCCAAACCGTCCGTCACCGGCCCGCCCCGACCATGGCGCTGGGCTCCGAGCAGGGCCGGCGCAGGCAATGAGGCGGCGGCGGCCACCAGCTCTGCCGCCTTGCGCTCGACGAAATGGGTGTCGGCCCGGCCAGCCAGAAAATCCGGATGATCGAGGATGGCGCGCAGCGCCGGAATGGTGGTGGCGACGCCTTCAACGCTGAATTCCGCCAGCGCCCGCCGCGCCCGCGACAAAACCGGGGCAAAGTCGAGGGATGGCGCATGCACCACCAGCTTGGCCAGTAGCGAGTCAAAGCCTGGATGGATCTCATAGCCTGCGTATCCCAGGCTCTCGATGCGCACGCCCGCCCCGGTTGGCGGCGCATAGGCGCGCAACACGCCGCCGGACGGTGACGAGCCGCCGCGCCCGTCCAGCGTCTCCATATTGACGCGGAGCTGGATGGCGTGCCCCCGCGGCGCGGCGGGCTCATGCAGGCCCAGCTCCGCCAGCGAAGCGCCGCCGGCAAGCGCCAGCTGGGTCTGCACCAGATCGATGCCGGTGACCTCCTCGGTCACCGTATGCTCAACCTGCAGGCGCGGGTTCATTTCGATGAACACGAAACGACCGGTCGCGACGCCCGCGTCGTCAATTTCCACCAGAAACTCAACCGTTCCGATGGCGTCATAGGCTGCGGCGCGGGCGAGCCGCACGGCTGTGGCGCACAATTCGTCGCGAAGCCCAGGCTCCAGCCAGGGCGAAGGCGCCAGCTCCACCAGTTTCTGGTGACGGCGCTGCACCGAACACTCGCGCTCCCACAGATGGCTGACCGCGCCATGGCGATCCGCCACGATTTGCACTTCGATGTGTCGCGCCCGACCAATCAGCTCTTCGGCATAGACCTCGCCGCGACCGAAGGCGGCGGTCGCCTCAGAAACGCACCGCTCATAAGCCTCGGCAAGGTCGCCTGGATCGGTGACGGCGCGCATGCCGCGCCCGCCGCCGCCCGCCAGCGCCTTGATCATCACCCCGCGTCCATCAAGCGAAGCCATAAAGGCCGCGATCTCCGCCAGGGATGCGGCGCCATCGGTGCTGCGCGCCACGGGCACATGGTGCGCGCGCGCCAACGCCAGGGCCGCAGCCTTGTCGCCGAACAGAGCGATCGCCGAAGGCGATGGACCGACAAAAGTCAGACCCGCGTCGGCGCACTGACGGGCAAAATCTGCGTTCTCGCTCAGGAAACCATAGCCAGGATGGATGGCGTCGCAGCCCGTGTGACGGGCGATGGCGATGATCGCCGCGCCGTCCAGATAGGCGCCCACGCCCTCGCCCGGGAGGCGCGCCGTCTCATCCGCGCGGAACATGTGCAGCGTCGTGGCGTCATCCTCCGGCGCGACGGCGACGCTGACCAGTCCAGCCTCGGCGCAGGCGCGCGCGATGCGGATAGCGATTTCGCCGCGATTGGCGATCAGAACCTTATGCAATTGAGGTCTCCACCGGCCCCGCCGCCAGCGGATCCCGGTTACAGCTGTCACGACGAGGCCAGGCCCAGGCGCCGCCAGGGGCCGGTCGGAGCTTCAGGGGCTGGCAGGGCGGACGGGACGACGCGCGGCGCCCTGACCATCCGCATCAGCGGGCGAGGCGCGGGCACTCGCTTTCAGATGCCGGCCTGAAGGCCTGGTCTGCGGGGATCACCGCGACGATCTTCGCGAAATCGTCAGCGTGTTTGCTGTCTTCGGGTGATTTGATCACGGCGTAATACATGTCGCGCATCATCCTGCCGTCGGCGCGGATCTTGCCGTTACTGGTGAAGGCGTCCTCTACGATCATCTCATTGATCACCGGAATGACCTTGCCGGTCTGCGTCGTGCCGGCCTTGTCGACGGCCTTGAGATAATGGTTGACGGCAGAATACACCGACGCCTGGGTATTGGTGGGAACCTTGCCGTGGATCTTCTTGAACCGTTCCGCAAATTTGCGGCTACCTTCATCCCGGTCCCAGTAGTAATCGACTGTCATGGGCAAGCCCTTGGCCACATCCTGCCCGAGCCCCTGAATGTCTGTGGTGGTCAGGAAGATGGTGGCGATCTTCTGGTTGAGGCCGAATTCGCGCGCCTGCTTGATGATGTTCTGCAGATCGCGGCCGCCGGTCGCCAGGCCAATGACATCGGCTCCAGACGACTGGGCCTTGAGCAGGGCTGAGGCGAAATCATTTGTGCCCAGGGCGTAGCGGACCGACCCCACCACCTCGCCGCCATTCGCCTTCACGACCGCCGCCGAATCCAGCTCAATATTGTGGCCTGCAGCGTAGTCGAGGGTGATGAAGAACCACTTTTTGGCTTTCGGGCCCTCCTGCTGCATCACGCCAGACACGACGGCCTTCGACAGGGAATAGCTGTCATAGCCCCATGTGTAGCCATGCGGCGAACAGGACTTGCCGTTGAGGTCGCGATTGTTGGCGCCGGAGACAAACACCAGCCGGTCTTTCTCCGCCGCCAGCAGCTGGATCGGCAGCGCCATGCCGGAATTCAGCACGTCAAACACTGCGTCGACGCCATCCACGTCATACCAGCGGCGCACGGTGGCGAGCCCGATGTCAGCCTTGTTCTGATGGTCGGCCGAGAGCAGCCTGACCGGCTTGCCGAGCGCCTTGCCGCCATGATCCTCGATCGCCAGCCTTGCGGCGACCACCGATCCTTCGCCGCCGAATTCGGCATAAATCGAATTCTTGTCGGTCAGCACGCCGATGACCACTTCGTCCGTAGCGCTGAACGCCGCGCCCGTCCACAAGGTCGCCGCAGCCAGCGCAGCGATAACCCCACCCAGCACAGCGCCGGTGTTGATACCCATGACCCGTTCCCCCCATTGTGGCTGGCGCGCGGCAAGCCAGTGCGCCATTAATTATTAACTCAATTGATATCATCATATGCTTTGAATAATTACAAGCGCGCTATAGTGAGAGTGCGGCGCCTTGCCGATCGCCGGTGGGCGGGGAAGGTTCGCCACAATTTTCCGGTGCGCGCGCTGGCAGCCTACGGCTGACGGCACGGCGCGCCTAACGTTACAGGATCGAGGCGATATGGGCCGCCAACAGCCGGACACCCCACTGTCCGGGACCAATGCGCCACCCCCCGTTCAGCAGGACGGGACCGTCGCCAAAAAACGGGGACCGGGCCGGCCGCCACGCGCCGACCACGTTGATTCATCGCGCGAAAAGCTGCTTGATGCGGCGATCGAGCTGTTCGCCGACTGGGGTTATGAGCCAGTCAGCACAGGCGCGGTCGCCCGGGCGGCGGGCCTGACCCAATCCATGGTCCACTATCATTTTGGCGCCAAGGAGCAGCTCTGGCGCGAGGCCATTGCGCGGCTGATGCGCCGCCGTGGCCGGTTTTTCCCTGTCGGCCGGCTTGAGCTGAACGATGTGACGCCGCTGGACCGCCTGCGCATATTGGTGCGGCGGCTGGTGGAGGCCAACGCCGCCGAACCGCATTATATCCGCATCATCACCCATGAAGCGATGGCGCGATCCAGTCGCTTCGACTGGTTGATGGAGACCTATGTGCGCCCTGGCATACAGCCCTTTGACGCGGCGATCAGCGCCGCCATGGATGCCGGCCTGATCCGGCGCATGCCGGTGCACGATGTGTCCAACCTCATCACCTCCGCCGCCTCGATGCCCTTCAGTATCGCCGCCGTCACCGACGCCATGTACGGCCACAACGCCTGCGATCCCGCCCGCGTGAGCGCCTATTGCGATACGGTGCTGGAGATCGTCATGCGCGGCGTCATGAACCCGGCGTCTCAGCCCTAGCGAGACGGCCCTCCCCCGGATCGGCCATCGCCGAACCAGCGCCCGCCCATTCTGGGCGTTCGCGCATCAGCACAGCCTCGTCCAGACGCAAGCACCACAGCGCGCACGCAGACGGCGGCGCCTGATTACTGCTCCAGCGCTGCTTGAAGAACTGACTGTATCGATTGTCCGTCCTGCGCATATCGCAGCGCCCTGAACAAGGCTGAAACGATTGTGATCTTCTGTCGTCTGAAAATGACGTAGCGTAATACAACGCACTCCGTCGACTGAAGCGCCGCTGACCTGGTGAGCGCAACTGGCGGCGGCGCGACAGCGGGTTGCCAGGGAGGGCTGCATGGCGAGAATGAACTGCAATGGCATGTGTGTCGGCATGAATCAGCTTGCATCAGTCCAACTGTCTCGATTTCCCAGCGTCACAGCATGGCGCTTCTGTGTTAGCCCGGCGAACCTTGTTGCATTGGCGCTCGCGGTCAGCATTGCCCCTGTGCTGGAACCGAGCACGGCGCGAGCGGCGGATGATGATTTCCAGCTGCACTATTCCGTCCAGAGGACCGATGTCGCGAGGCTGAACCCGGAGCAATGCGCCAACATCGTCGCGACCAGGGCGCGAGCCGCTGGCCTTAGAACCCAGAGTGAACGCCACGCTGGCAAGCTCGCGTTGGTGAGTGGCGGCCCCCGCATCTGGCGGCTGGTCTTTCATGGTTTACTGCATCGCCGATGGGTCGCGCCTGGTCTATCTGAGCCAGAGCATCGCCTATCGTCCCGACGAGAACATGGCTGGCCAGTTCGTTCATGACATCGACGCCGCGCTGCAAGCTGCAGCCGCAAAATAACCCTGCGCGCAGCGCTGCCTCCCCGTCCCGGTGTTCCCGGCCACTGCCTCCCGTCGGCGACGCAAGACGCCGCGCCATTTGAGCCAGCGCCTGCCCGCAACGGGGTAGCCAGGCCGCGCGATCACCCCTGCTTTGAGCGTCCACAAGCCTTCTGCGCAGGACAGGCAATCATCTGATACCAGGATGCGAAGATGCTGACGCATCCGCATCCTGACATGCTCAGGCGCCGCACGGGCTTAACCAGAAACCGATGAGTCATACGCATCGGGTTCTGGTATGAAGCCTCGGCGCTCAATCCCGCCGACGCCGGGTGAAGCAGGTGGTTGCGCGTAGACCAGCAGGGTCCCTTCGCACGGAAGGACGCGTTGATGCTCACCCCAGCATGTCCCAGCCGCTCAAAATGCTGGTGTCACCCGACTTCCAACAGACGTCCGGGATAGTATGGTCAACAGGACATTTGCCGGCTCATAATCTCCAGTCCGGGCCTGGACCGTGAGGCGGTTCAGATAGCCGCCAGGGTTTGTAATGACGTCATGCCGTTCCAGGATGTGAGCAATGGTGGTTGAGGCGCTCTCGGGTCCCATGACCTGGCTAGCCAGACTCCAGGCGGCCTTGCCTATGCCCAGCATACGGCTTGCCAGTTCGGCCGCCTGATGCAGATCCCGCCAGGTGCCAACACGTTGGCCTCGGGAGAAAGCGATAATCTGCGGGCACGCCCTGAGCACCATATCCAGTGGGGGGGGCGGGACCCGCGGCGCATCGTCAGTCGCTACGGTTTCAAGACCAGCTTTCAAAAATCCGGAATCTGAATCTATTTCAATATGGGATTCTGGGTTTTGACTCTCTTTGTGGCGCTCATATTGACGCTCACTGGCGCCCATATGTGCGGAATCTGTCTTGATGTTCAGTGCTTTAAGCACATCTGAGCGCAGTTGTTCCATGGCGACCAGCGCGGATTTAAGCACACTGATGTCTGCAGTGCGTGGGACAGAGCAAATGATGGCGTCGCAGGCGGCCTGAAGGACAGGCCAATCTCCCGCCTCGCCGTCGCTTATCGCCGCGGCGATGAGCTTGCGAACGTCACGACGGCACAGGCTGAA
The DNA here is from genome assembly GCF_059740505.1 of Camelimonas sp. FR25. Lineage (NCBI taxonomy): Bacteria > Pseudomonadati > Pseudomonadota > Alphaproteobacteria > Hyphomicrobiales > Chelatococcaceae > Camelimonas > Camelimonas sp. FR25. Next base: position 38,675 of record NZ_JCAWFG010000095.1, read on the forward strand.
GGCTTCCCGGGCGTTGCGCGTCTCGGCTGCCTGGGCGCGGACCTTCTCGGCCATGCCGCCGAACTCTGCCGCCCGATAACGCAGCGGGGTCAGGTCGAAGCCGAACGCATGTTCGATGTCCCCTGCTCCATTTCGGCGTGCGTAACGCTTGCCGTTTGGGCTGTCGTTACGGCAGATCACGCCCGCCGCAACGAGGGCAGCGATGGCGCGCCGCAACGTTGCGCCGGCGATGCCATTGGCGCGGGCCGTCAATTGGCTGTTGGACGGGAAGACGATGACCGCCTGCGCTCCAAGGTCCACATCAGGATGGAAGCTGAGCAAAGCGTTGAGCACCGCCAGCGCACGGTCGCGCAGACCCAGCATGTTGCGCGCGGCGCAAACATCGCGAAACACCTGCCACTTATTGACTGTGGCTGGCTGGCTGTCCTCGGGACGGACATGAACGCGTCGGCTTCTCAATTGGGCAAGATCAGGCGTTCGCCGTCCATGCGGCGTTAGTCCATATGCACACTGCATCGTTTTCACCTTCGACAAGGCAAAAGGGTTCAGCCACCGAAAACGATGCTCTTGACAGGAGTCATTGGAAGTGTGATTCTCAAGCTGCTACACGAGAGAAGGGCTTCCAGCGGCAACGTTTGGGGGCCTTTTTCTTTTGCGGCCTATCCTCCGTCAGAGTTCAGAAAATCGTCGTAAAGCTGGTCGAGACGCCCGGCGAGATAATCGCCGAAACGCCCGGCGTCGGCTTTACGCAGCGATAGCGCCCAGCTGCGGTCGCCAGGGCGAATGCTTGCAACCACTTTTCCGCCATGCGCAGGCTTCCATTCCCGCGGTTCGGCCGCCTCACTGGCTGACTGGGACAAGGCGGCCATGGCGCGCTCGAAACGCTGGTTTGACCCAAGGGCCGCCCATTCCGCTGTTGCAATCAGCTTGCGCAATGCGCCCAGGCGCGCGCCAGACCAGGCGGCGGCGAAAGCCTGCCATTTGCGGCGACCGATCCCGGGCGCGCTGCCGATTGCGGCAATGACGTCCTCTGGCGCAGCAGCGGCCACTGACAGCAGCTTTGAGAGCTCGGTCTTGTCGGTCGATAGCGCCGACATGATCACCCGACGGGAGAACCCGCGCTGTTCGAGCCGATGGGCGAACAGCGCGCGTTCGATATAGGACAGGTTCTGGCGATCATTATTCTCGACGCCCTGGGCGATCACCAGCTGTTCGTCATCGAACGCCCGCACAATAGCCCGCACCTTGCGCCCAAGCACCCGCGCCGCCTGCAGGCGGCGATGGCCGTAGGCAACCTGATATCGGGCCGCATCTTCGGGATGTGGTCGCACAAGGATCGGTACTTCCTGTCCGTTGTCACGGATTGAAACCAGGAAGGGATCGTCTTCGGCGAAGACGATATCGTCCAGACGGTCGCGGACGAAGGAAGGGTCGATGAGACCTGGCTCGATTTCCTGGATGTGATGGCCGGCGCTCAATGCCTCCTGCAGGGCCTTGGCTTCCGTCTCCATACGGTTGAGGCTGAGCGCCATGGTGCGCACGGGCCCGGCGGTTGCCCGGGGCGCAGCCTCCGGCGTAAAGTTGGCCGCGGCCAACTCCTCGGAGGATTGTTTGAAGATGCCTTCAAGCGCCTTGCGACGTGAGCTCATTTACGCCCCCACACGCGATAGATTGATCCCAGGATTTCGGCATTGACCGCGTTGATCGATTCAAGCGCGCGATCATAAGTCGATTTCCGCACCTGCCCGCGCTCAATCTCATACAGCGTCTGCTTCGATAGTCCGGCGTCGGAGATGGCCGTGGACTTGAGCACGGTCGCTGTCAGCACGTCGTCAGCGAACAGGTTTCGCAGCAGCGCGACGATCTGCGATTGCGGGCCATCAAAGGGCTCATGACGGGTGACGCAATATCTGATCCAGTCGTGCGATAGCGTCCCGCCGGCCTCGCGAACCACTGCCAGCAAATCCGAAGTCATCAGCAGGAACTGCGACATGGAGGCGACATCCACCATCTGGGGGTGGATGGTGATCAACATGGAGGTGGCGGCGCAGACAGCGCCGAGCGTGAGATAGCCAAGCTGGGGCGGGCAGTCGATAACAACGATATCGTAGTCGGCCTCCACCTCGGCTATGGCGACGCCGACCCGCTCGAAGAACGCTGCGCCTGGCGCCGTGCGCCCGCGCATCAGCGCGCGCGGCGTCTCATGCTCAAATTCCATGAGCTCGAGATTGCCCGGAACAAGATCGAGCCCTGAAAAATAAGTTTGCCGGATAATATCCCTGAGTGGACGGCGCTGTTCGTCATAACGAATTGCCCCATAGAGCGTCTCGCCATCCTGCACGTCAAACTCTGGTTGCACCCCAAGCATGGACGACAGGGACGCCTGCGGATCCAGGTCGATGGCGAGCACGCGCAGGCCCTGCAGCGCAAGGTATTGCGCCAGATACAGCGTCGTTGTGGTTTTGGCCGAGCCGCCCTTGAAATTGGTGACGGCGATGGTCTGCAGCTTTTCACCCGGCCCGCGTCGTGGCAAATAGTTGCCGGCATCGCGCGGCTTTGCCTCAGCGAGGAACTGCCGCAGCTCATTGATCTGTTCGAGCCGGTACGACCGGCGGCCCGTGCTGGACAGATCCGGCGCGGGACCCTTGCCGTCGAGCGACAGCTGCCGCAGATAGCCGTCGGACACGCCAATCAGCTGGGCGGCTTCGCCTGAGGTAAAGGTGCGCAGGGATTTCTGTGATTGCGGCGGGAACAGATGTTCGGATAGCAGTTTGAGTTGGCGCGACAGTTGGCGCGCCTGCTGCTCAATGCGGACATCTGTTGTCTTGACGGCTGCTTCTGGCAAAACACATGTTCCCTGCAAAACGGTTTTATTCAGCATACGGATTTTGGACCGACTGCCTTAAAAAACCGTATCCAACATGCCCCGATTCGTTGCTGCAGGAAAGCGAGTTGGCCGCGGCCAACTTTCCAACTCTGGGGCACGCTCGTCCCTGCCCCTATATCGACGACAGAGGGCGAGCCACGGCGAGCGGAAAGGGCTCAGGTCGTGGACAAATAGTGTGCCTGGTCGGGGCGCTTCCAGTTGATGCGTCTTGCTGTTGCAGCAAGACGCAAACGGCCGAAACCCTGGAGCGCAATGAGGGCCAGTGGCCAGGCGATGTCGCGACAGGCGCCTGAACCCAAGCCTTTGGGAAGGAGAACGTCCGTCCCGCGACAGCAGCGGGTTGCTGCAATCCGGGCGAAGCATGCGTGTGGCAGGCGCCATCACTCTGAGTGGCCCGCGCCCCCGCGCGAGGTCGAATGCTATGCGCCGGACGCGTCACCTTACTGGATGTGAGCCTCGGCATGCGCTTGCCCGAGGCTGCGTTCGCTTGCGGGCGCAAAGCCTGTCTCTTGTGCACCTGCTGTACGCGATCGGCGCGGCGGCTGTTGCTCGCTTGTCGATCGCAGTGCACGCCGGGCGGCGAGGGTGCGCGAGTTCTGGACGTCGCGGGGCAGCGGCGCCGCAGGTTTCGCGCAGGCAGCAGGACCCACATTGCAGCGCGCGCCGCACGACAGCAGACAGCCTCCCCGCTGCCGCCGGGAAGTACAGCCAGCCGTCGTATGATCTGCTCTAGCGGGTGATGGCCTGCCAGGCAGCCCCGTTGCCCCTCGTGACTTTCCAGCCCCGCGACGCCCAGACATGGAATGATGGGAAACCGGCAGATCGGGACCTTGTGCTTGATGCCGCGGCCCGGAACGCTGCCGTCACTCCTCCCACGGCAATGCGTTGGTCGGCGCTGGCGCCAGCGGGGCATGGCTACCCGGTCCTCCCGGACCCAGCAGGTGCGCCGCCACTCACCAGCGTGCCTCGGGCTTGTGCGCGCCCTTATTCAAGAGTCGGGGGGGTGCAGGCAGCCGCCGTGCGTCGAGCGTCCCGCGCAACTGACGCATTGCACAAGATTGCCAGCAGGGGGGCAGTTTAACCTCTGCGCTCCAGACGCGGGCCTGGCCCGAACAGCCGACGCCCCGCATTCCGCTGGCACAGACGTATGCGATCCGCGAAGGTCACCGACGCCATTACCAGGCGGCCTGATGCTGAAGCTGAAGTCCGTGACTACGGAATCGGCTTCTGGCGACGGACCAGCAGTGATTTGCCCGCAATCATCGTCCCGGTTGCAGGTGCGACGACCAGCTAAACAGAAGGTGAGGGGGCAACAACCAATTGAAGTGGAGACAATGCGCCTCGCGATAGAAGGCCCCGCAAACGGATGACAACCATACCGTTACGATGGCCCTGCCACGGCGCCGGCCGCAGCGTGGCGCCAACTGGATGAGGCGGATCGTCGATACGGCCACCAAGTTCGCATACGCCGCGACTAGTCCGCCTGCGCTGGCGGGACGGCATGATCTCCAAGAATTGTAAGGGGGGCAGAATCAGGCAGTGGCCTGGCATGCAGCTGTCGCCCAGAATGCTAATGACCCGGGGGCCGCTGGTTGCTGCATCAAGGACCAGGTGTAGCCAGACCGTTGGGGCACATAAATTTGCGCATGATTGTTTCCAAAGGAAACTAATCCGGATCCACACCGCGGGAAAGGGCCGGCAAAGACCTGAACGACGGCTTCGCATAGGATGCCTCAGTCGCCATACCCCCGTCCTGGTCAGCCCTGTCGCCCCGCCGCCCTAATGACGGGCGCTCCTCGTCGTGAACGGGGGCCACACGTGCGTGTGTCCGCCCAGGGCATGCCATCCAGGCTGGACATGATGGCGAAAGCAGCCGGGTCGCACAGGAGGTTAAACGCGTCAGGTTCCGGGTAACGGGCGCCCTCTGTGCGTTCGCTGGCGCACCAGTACATCACCGAAGCGAGGCGAGAGACAGGTTACGAAACGCGCGCCCAAGGGCATGGTCGGGCGCTGTTCGTGTCGGACCAGCGCAGGTGGTCGACATATGGGTATGGGTGGTCACGTACCGACACGTGGTCGTCGCGGCGCATGGACGGACGTTGTCCCGTCCCGCCGCGGGGAGGGCGGCCGGCGCCCCGTGGTGTGTCCTCAGAACAACATGGCCAGCAGCGTGAAGCAATATTTACTGAACGTTAACACATAATAATAATCGCCGCCATTTTGCAACACTACGCTGAATAGCGTAAGTAAAAAAAGCCAACTCACTTGGCGCTCGTTCGCAGAACATCTTATATAGAGGCGGTGGGTTGGCGTATTGCATCGCTGTACGTCTGGCGCCCCGAGTAAATTCTGTACCTTGTAGGGATGAGAGGGGGCAGCTATGCGTTCCAGGCGATTACCGGCTCAGGTGGCGTATGGGGCAACTGCGCTGGCGGCGGCGACGCTATTGTGGAGCCCGTCAGGTTCAGCAGACTACAATGTCATTATTGCAACGGATTCAGGTCCAGTCACGTTGCCAACTGTGTCCGCCAATCCCACGATTTCAGCCCACGTCCTTTCAGGTGTGACGGTCTCCACCGGCATAGGCGCGGAACGGGCGGCAATTTTTGGCCCGCGCGAGGCCACCAAGCCGTTCGAATTGCTCAATGATGGGATTCTGCACTTTGTCGCAGGATCACAAGCATCAGTAACAGGCGTGGCGGTGAATTTCGGGGGCGTCGCCGGATCTTCTTTTCAAAACAATGGAACTGTTCAGTCGGATTTCAATAATTCGCTGTTGATTGGCTTTGAAGCCGGGGGCGCGCACTTTTCGAATTCTGAGACCGGCGTGCTCTCTGGAGCGCAAGCCGCAGTTTATTGCGCGCACGGCTGCCAAGTGGTCAATCGTGGTCAGATATCCGGCGCGGGGTTTCTCACCCCATCGCCACCAGGCCAGCCTCTCGCATTTGGCACAGGTCCGCTTGGTGTTATTTTGACTGGGGTGAAAAACCCGCCTGGCTCTAGCGTCACCACCACGACGATCGAAAATTTTTCCACCATCATCGCGACAGATCCGCGGGGCAATGCGATCGCTCTTGACGGTACAATCGCTGCGGGTTCCTCACCCGATCTGGCGCCGCCATTCGTGGTGACGAACAGGGCTGGCGGCCAAATTCAGGCAGGCCTCGATGCAGGGACAGCAATCTGGCTGTTTCCCGGGACGCGCGCTGAAAATCAGTCGGGAAATTATGTGATCAATAACGAGGCCGACGCAATTATTCATGGGTTTAAAGCAATCGTCGGCGGAGTGAATGTCGCGTCACTTGTTGTCGATAACGCTGGCAGTATTACTTCGCTGGGGGATAATGCGGGCATTTCCCTTGCGAGCGCGATTGGCGGACGGCTGGTTGTCACAAATCAGTCCACCGGCGCTGTCTTAGGTGCAGCAGGCGTAGTCCAGGACAGCGGCCTGCTGCGGGTCATGAATTCTGGCCTGATCGCGGGGACCGGCGGTAGGCCAGGCGTGCAAGCCACTAACGCCTGGCTCGAAATGACCAATAGCGCTACTGGCACAATTTCCGGCGCGGTAGGCATAAGCAGCAGTATTCCGGTAGGTCCCGTCGTTAACGGTGAAAAAAATGACATGCATATTACAAATGCAGGGTCTATCGTCGGAACGCATGGTCTTGCCATTTCTCTCGATGATCCACTCGTGCAGGACAATCCCACGCGCAAGTTGCGGATTGTCAATGCAGCGACGGGCGTTATGAGGGGCATCGGCGGCATTGCGGCGACCCGATATGTTCTCTCCCTTGACAATGCCGGGCTGATCGAAGGCGGGGCCGGGACGGGCGTCAGCCTGAAGAACGGCACAGGCGTGACCGTGAACAACAGCGGCGTGATGTCAGGAGCCATCGGTCTGGAAATACAGGATGGGGCGACATCAGTCGTCGAGAATACGGGGCGGATTGAAGGGACGTCCGGGCTTGCAGTTGGCTTCGCTGGTAATGATCTGACGCTCCTCCTTGGCACAGGCTCTGATCTGGTGGGCGACGCGACGGCGACGGGCGCCGGCAATGCGGTGGTTTTGCAAGGAACGGCGGCGGAAGACTCCGCGTTTAGCGGCTTCGCCACACTATCGATGGATGGGGAGGCCTGGCGGCTGTCCGGTAACAGCACATTCCTCGAATCCGCCAGCTTCAACAGCGGCGCCCTGGAACTGGCGGGCTCGGTCACCGCGCCAGTGGCCACGATCGCCGCGGGCGCAACCCTGTTTGGCGGCGGCGTGCTGGCGGCGGACGTCAATAATGCAGGCGTGATCAAGCCCGGACCACTTGCCGACGGCACGGGGCCGTTTGGCGCATTCACCATTCGCGGCAACTATGTCGGGGCTGGGGGGACGCTGCGACTGAACACCGTGTTGGGTGGCGACGCATCGCCAACAGATAGCCTGATCCTGGCAGGGGGCGCGGCGACCGGGACGACAATGGTGTCGGTGAGCAATGCTGGCGGCGTTGGCGCAGCCTCTGTCAATGGCATTCGTGTGATTGAAACCCGCGACGGCGCCACAACGGATCCGGGCGCGTTTACCCTGTCCGGGCAGTTGCGCGCGGGTCTCTTCTCTTACCGTTTGGCACGCGGCGGCGCATCATCTGCACAAGACTGGTTCCTCATCTCGTCGCTGACCAATCCGGACGTCAAGCCCATCGAACCTATCCAGCCCATCGAGCCGAACCAGCCGGACCAGCCGGTTGTGCCTGGCGGCGGCGGAGGTTCACCCGGCTTCCCGCCCGTATTTCCCGCCATACCCGCCAATCAACTGTTGGGAATGCCGCAACCTATCCTCGAGGCCGAAGTCTCAGTATATTCAGCCATCCAGCCTCTGACCCGGATGATGGGTAAGGCATTTGTGGGCACCTTCAATGAGCGGGCGGGAGACGTGGCGGCGCTAGGCGCCGGTCCTGATGCAGCAATCGCGCACAGTGGCAGGGCGTCGGCGGGAGCGGCCTGGGGAAGAATTATCGGTCAGCATTACAATAATACCTCTCTGTCGCTGGCGAGTCCCCGCGCCAGGGGCGATCTGGCAGCATTACAGGTCGGGCTTGACCTCTTTCGGGGCGACCTGTTTGGCCGCGGGGCGTTCGACAGTATGGGCGTCTATTTCGCAGCAGGGCGCACCCGTCCAGAGATCAGGGGGCTCGTGACCAACCCGGCGTTGCAGTATGATCTGGCGCGGACTGGCCGCGTCGTGATGGACGCGTACTCCGGGGGCGCATACTGGACCCATGTCACGCGGTGGGGGCTCTATGTCGACGCGGTGGCGCAGTTGACGCGCTACCAGACGCAGGCTGAGACGCAGATCGGGCTGCTTAAAAATCGGGGCCATGGGGTCATCGCCTCGCTGGAGGCCGGATACCCAATCGCCTTGCCGATTGGCGCCGACGTTGTCATCGAGCCCCAGGGACAATTCATCTGGCAGCACGTCGCCATGGCTGACAGCGCTGATCGCCATTCGATCATCGATCCTGGCAAGTCCACCGGCGCAAGCGGTCGGGTTGGCGTGCGCGGCCGCTGGACGCTTCGGGATGATATGGGGCGTAGCTACCAGACCTATGTAAGGATTAACCTCTGGCAGGAAAGCGGCGGGCGATCAATGATCAGCTATAACCACAGCCAGTTCGCGGCGGTCGTCGATCGCGGCAGACGTCTCGAGCTCAGCGGCGGCGCCATCGTCAAGATGAATGACGCCCTGTCTATGTTCGCCAACGCTGGATGGACCCGGCATATTCAGACGCGACACCGTCAGACCAGGCGAGAAATCAGCGGTACGGTTGGGCTACGCTACAATTGGTGATGTTGAGCTTGATAAGGCTGGGTATGTGACTGGCACGGTCATCGAGCACTCGCCTGGAAGGGCTGGTATGGGAGCACAGCAAATCCGGCGTCGGGCGTATTGCCGGCTATTTGTGGACCCCGGCCTACACCACGTTGCTGTTAGGCGACGGGACAGCGCAGCCAGCCGGCTCGCGCCATGCCGTCGCCCAATCACTCACGCCAGATCACGCACGTTGGGTTCGCGGCTCCAGTGCCGCCGGACGCCGACAGTCGCCAGTTGCTCGAGTGGGACCACACCCTCGTCAGTCTCGACATGGGCGTGGTCGAGCAGGATCTGGGTTCCCTTACAATGGGCGATGGTTTTACAATGGGCGTAGGCGTCCATGAACCATTGCACCGCTGCGCCATCCCGGGTCATGGCTTTGGCGGCCTCGGGCATAACAACTGAGGCCACAGCGTCGAACAGCACCGAAGGTGAGCCGGCGAGCTGACCGTCGGCGCTCAGCTCGCCGCCCTTCACGGCGATGGGCCCGACCTTGGGGGCCACGAGGAAGGGTGTGCCGCCGGCCTGGCTGATCTCGCCCTGCAGGCGCTCGATCATGGCCTTGTCCGAGCCCTCGGCGAACAGGATCGCCACCTTACGTCCCTTGAAGGTGTCTTTGGCGTTTTTCTGGATCGACAGGGCGTCTGACGGCTTCATTTCGACCGGCGCGCGCGCCGCCGGCGCCTTGTCTGGCAGCGGCATGGCAAGGCCCTGGGCGACGCGCTTCGCCAGATCCTCGTCGATATTGCGCAGGCGCGCCACAACCCGCTGCCGCACATGGGTCAGAGACACCTTGGATAGTTCAAAGACGATGGCTGAGACGATGTGCGCCTGCTCGTTCGCCGTCTGCGAACGGTAGAACAGGCGCGCCTGGCTGTAATGGTCGGCGAACAGCTCGGCGCGGATGCGCAGCTTCTCATTTGGGTTATTGCGCTCGGCATTGGCCGTAAAGCTGGTGAAGCCGGTTTCAGGGCAGGCGCGGGGGCCGCCGTCCTCGCCCGCTTCTGCGAGGCTGTTTGGCTCATAATTGGCGCGGCCCGTGGGGATGAGGGTCTGCATCAGGCCGTCGCGCTGGAAATTGTGGAACGGGCATTTCGGCGCATTGATCGGGATCTGATGGAAGTTCGTCGTGCCAAGTCGCGACTTCTGGGTGTCCAGATAAGAGAACAGCCGGCCCTGCAGCAGCGGGTCATTGCTGAAATCAATGCCTGGAATAATATTTGACGGCAGAAACGCCGCCTGCTCGGTCTCGGCGAAGAAATTGTCGACATTACGGTTCAGCGTCATGCGACCGATGATCTGGACCGGCACATCCTCTTCCGGGGTCAATTTGGTCGCGTCCAGCACGTCATAAGGCTGTTTTTCCGCGAAGGCTTCATCGAACACCTGGATGCCAAGGTCCCATTGCGGGTAATCGCCCGCTGCAATCGCCTCATACAGGTCGCGGCGATGGAAATCGGGATCGGCGCCTGCGATCTTCACCGCTTCGTCCCAGGTCGTCGATTGCAGGCCGAGCACCGGCTTCCAGTGGAACTTGACGAAGCGGCCCTCGCCCTTGGCGTTGACCATGCGGAACGTATGGACGCCGAAGCCTTCCATCATGCGATAGGAGCGCGGGATCGCCCGGTCTGACATCGCCCACATGATCATGTGCATGGTTTCCGGCATCAGGCTGACAAAATCCCAGAAGGTGTCATGCGCCGACGCCGCCTGCGGATAACCGCGGTCGGCCTCCATTTTGACACTGTGCACCAGATCCGGAAACTTCATCGCGTCCTGGATAAAGAACACCGGGATATTATTGCCGACCAGATCCCAATTGCCCGCGTCCGTATACAGTTTCACTGCAAAGCCACGGACATCGCGCGGCGTATCGACCGAGCCTGCGCCGCCGGCGACGGTTGAGAAGCGCACGAACACCGGACATTGCGCGCCAACCTTCTGGAATAGCGTCGCTTTCGTTAATTCAGGAATGGCTTTGGTGCATTCGAACACCCCATGGGCGCCGCTGCCACGCGCATGAACAATCCGTTCGGGGATACGCTCGTGGTCAAAGTGAAAAATCTTCTCCCGCAGGATGAAATCTTCCAGCAGTGTCGGGCCGCGCGCGCCGGCCTTCAGCGAATTCTGGTTGTCAGCAATGCGATGGCCAAAATTGTCGGTGAGATGGGATACGCCGTCCTTGTGGTCGCCGTCATGGGCGATGTGCTGCTGGGTTTCGCCGCCGTGGCCGTGATCCTCAACGATGCCCGGGCGACCGGCGCCTGGGGCGATGGCGTGCAGGCTGTTGGTGGCGGCGGGCGTGGCGGTCGTAGCGTCAGGCGTCTTCTTCGGCACTGTGCGTCTCCCCATCAGTCGACGGGCCGCCGTGGCGACCAGATTGGAACTGCTCTGATGAAACGTTCAGTGGGCGAGGGGTGTTCCGGTCAACTTAACGGGAGCAGGCTGCCTGCGACGGTGAGGCGAGATCGATCGATCTCGCTTCACCGGGCCCGCGCAACGCCAGTTCAGCAATCTGGGGTGGGGTCGAATAATGGATAGCAGAGGTCATCGTGCGCAGCAGTGGCCCGCCCGGCGAGGAGCCAGGCGTTCCGGCCCAGTCGGCTGCCGGGCGTTTCGGGCGGCGACGCAGCGTTCGACGGCGCGAGACGCGCTGGAGTGATCGCCTCGGGCGCAACCAGCAGCCGGAGTTGCGGCTGAAACGCCAGGCCGCAGTAAAGATCGCAGAGCGCCCGCGCCCGCTGCGCCAGCTTCCCCTCAGGCGACAGCGCCGCAAACAGCCGTGCCGACACTGGCCCAATCTGCAGCTCAAAGCCGCCTGCGGCGCTCCACAACCGGGCGCCAATCATGGCGTCGCGGCCCAATCTGGCGTGACGTCCGACGCCCGGTTCGCCCAGTCGCGTCTGTTCGTCCACGGGTACGGGCAGCCAGCGCCCGCACAAGGGGCTGAGGCGCACGGGGGCGCCGAGCGCAGCGGTTAGCAGCGCCCCCAGCCCGCTGGCGCTGCGCATCTGTCCAGCCAGCAGCGCCGCAAATGGCATGATGGCGGCGTCTGGCAGTGACAGCCGGTTCTGCCGCCCGGGCGCTGAAAGCCCACACAGGCCGCTGAGCAATCGCGTAAAGGCGTCGGGTTCGCCGCGCTGCGCCCGCTCGGGCGCGAGCGCAACGGCGCCCACCACGCAGGCGCGATAGAACAGATGCGTCGGGCGGTGCTGGAAGATGTCGATGAACGCCTTCAGTCCCAGGTTTTTGTGCAGCAACTCGCTGCGGATCAGCGCCCCATAGCTGTAAGGCAACACCCCCGCCGCGCCAGTCAGGCTGAAGCCGCTGACCTCTAGCCGCAGCACGCCCGCCGCTTCGTCGCGCGCGACCTGACTGATGGCGGCGGCCTGCAGACGCATGGAGGTATCGCAGACAAACCGCGCCTTCACCCCGTGACCGCCGCGCGCTTCGCCAGATGCAAGCATGCCGCAGGCCTCAAGCATGCCGCAGGCCTCGAGCAGGCGCACGCTTTGGGCGAAATCGACCAGGCCGACGCCAGAGCATGATCCGGGCGCGGAAAGGCGCATGGCTGGTCTGTCTGGTTGTCTGGGGGGCATTGCTGCGCCTGATATCCATGGGGCGTTTGCGTCTGCGCCAAATTGCGCGGCAGCTCAGAGCAGCTCGACGTCGCCCGAACGCGCCGGGCAGACGTAGCTGCGCCCGTCGCTGGTTTCGACAGTCAGCCGGATAAAGGCGTTGATCGCCCCATGCAGGCCGAAGAACTGGTCGAGGGCCATGGTGAACAGCCATGCGTTGCTGCCGCTGAGGGCGCTGGCGTCGAGCCGCACTGTAACATCCACGCCATGGCAGATGCTGGCGGCGCCAGGCTCCGCAGCCCTGCCGCCGGTGACGCGGCGCACGGCGCGCCTTGAGCTCACGTCGGTGATGGCGTCGATCAGGCGATTGCTGGCGGCGGAGCGACAGGGATCATGCAGGCGCAGCATGGCGCGCAGCGCCTCGGCGGCCTTGTCGCCGGTAAGCGACAGGAAATTCAGCGACAGCCGCGACAGCAGCTCCCAGCGATGGCTGGTTGGGTCTGGCGCGCGGCGCCATGGCGTTGGCGCCGTCACCGCCTGCGCCACGGCGATGGCGCCGGCCTCGCCGACCAGGGAGAAGCGTGGCCGCCCGTCGCCAAACGGCAGCAGCGTTGGCAAATCCCGATTGGCGCACAGCGTGTCCGCGCTGATGCACAGCCCGGTCTCGGCTCGGTCAGCGTCGCCATTTCTGCCGACCCACGTCGCAACGTCCGCGCCTGCCTGCTGGCTGGAGAAGCTCAGACAGATGTCGTCGCCGTCGGGGCCGGGCCTGCGCCGGGCGTGCCAGGCCATGGCGTCGCCGTTCTCGCCGTGAAATAGCCTGGGCAGCGTGGCGGAGACGCCGGCGCTATTGCTGGCGTGGACCGCGCGCACCGTGTGAATCTCCAGCGGGCTCTCGCTCCGGGCGTCGGCAATGAGCACATGTTCGAGGCGGTTTGGATCGAGGGCGAGGGCGTCGGTGCGGCGGCGAAACAGATTGATCACCGGCGTACAGCCGAGCCTGAACCAGCTGGGACGCAGCGTCCGTTCAAGCGCCGGGGCGCGCCGCCGCAGCCAGATGGTGACGTGAAGGGCGCGCTGCGCCGGAGCGAGCGCCTCCGGCGGGATCAGCAGATCGAAAAAGCGGTGCTTGTCCGGAAAAGCGAAGAATTCGCGCATCACTTGGCCGCCGCGCCGCATCGGCGGAACTTCCGGCGACACCATTTCGTCCGCCGAAAATCCGACCGGCGCCAGCGCCCGGGCCGGGGGCAGCGACAACGGTAGCGCCGTAACATCAGGCGAAAAGCGCACGGTGACGGCGTCGTGCAGCATGCGTTCGAGCAACAGGCTGGCCTCGGCGCCGCCGACAAATATCCGCAGCCGCCGCAGGGCAAGGGCGCCCATGCGCCCGGCGTCAGCGGCCGCGCGCAGCGTCAGCCGCAACGCAGCTACGGCGCCGGGCGGCGCTTCGGCCGCGTCGGAAAATGGCGCTGGCTGCAAGGAGGCCTCAGCCAGTTCAAGCGGCCACACCGTGACCGGCCAGCAGGTGCGCATGCGGCACACCCGTCGCTCCAGCGGCTCGCTGTCGAGTTCACTGTGCCGCGGCACGGTGTGCGGCCCGGTCATGCCGGGAAAGGGCGCGAAACGGGCGATCAACAGCGATGGCAATGGCGCAAGGCAGCCTGGCTCCACCATGTCGAGCACGACGTCGACGATATCCTGAAAGGCATCATCCAGCCGCCGCGCCGTACGGGCGTTGAGAAACGCCACCGCCTGGATCAGCCGCTCCACATGCGGGTCATCGGCGGCGCCGTCGCCCATGCGCAGTCGCCCCGCCAGCTCGGGATGGGCGGCGGCGAACTCAGCGCCGAGGGTTCGCAGGCCCGCCAGCTCCTCATTGTAATAGGGCAGCAGTCTGTCGTTCATGGCTGGCGCCCCAGTCGCACTGCGTGCGACAGCGGATCAATGGCTGCCTGAAAGCGCAGCCAGCCCTCCGTCGCTTCCGCTTCGATGCAGACGGCCAGGGTCCGGTCATCGGCGCCGGCCTGCGGCGCCAGAGTCACGCGGACGTGGCGCAAGCGCGGCTCCCAGCGCGTGATGGCGCGGGCGATCGCCTGCAGCGCCCGCTCCCGCGCCTGAGGCGAGGCCATATCGACGCTGTTCAGATCCGGCGCGCCGAAGTTGACGAGGCTCGCCGACAGATGCGGCAGGCCCGACGCCAGGTCAGCGGCTGTCGTTTCGTTGAGCAGCAGCTCAAGGTCCTGGCGCAGCGCCTCGATGGCGCCGGGCGGCGCCTGTCCCGGCCCACGCAGCCGGTCGAGCAGGCTTGCGGCGCGTGCGCCCTCGGCAGGCTTCATCGCGGCGCCCCCAGCACTGGGCCGCTGCCGGCGGCCGGTGCGGCGGCCAACATCACGGGGCTGCTGCGGCCTGGCTCAGGCAGCAGGCCAAGGCTGGTGACCAAACGGAACGCGGCGTTGATCTGGTCGAGCTGCACATGGGGCCGCAGGTGAATCACGCATCCGAAGGCGCCGTTGCGCCAGCTGCACGGGCGCACTGTCACGCGAGCCTCTCGCAAGGGAAAGCGGGCCTTCATCTCCGGTGAGGCAGCGTCGTCGCCGATGCAATAGCCGTCGAGCCAGCGCTGCAACGCCTCCTGGCAGGCGGACGCCGTGGAAAAGGCGCCGATACGATCGCGCACGATCACCTTGAGGTAATGGGCGAAGCGCGACACGCACAGCACATAGCCCAGCATAGCGGAGATGCGGGCGTTGACCGCGCTGATGGTCGCGCCGTCGGGGATCGCCTGCACGGTTGGCGCTGCGCGCATCACAAAGCGCGAGGTCCCGCGCCGGCGGTTCAGCGTCAGCAGGCCTTCGCGCCACAGAGCGTTCTCAAGCGCTGGCGGCATGGCCAGTTCGCAGCCTGGCTGGGCGACGACGCCTGGCGCATCAAGCGGCGAGGCGAGGGTGGGCGGCAGGGGGGGCGCTGTCGCAGCCCCATCCTGATCGTTTGCGTCGTCGCGACAGATGTCGGCGAACCAGCCATGGCGGTCGAAACAGCCCATGATCCGCGCGCCGATGGCGTAGACCGGCGTCGCCCAGCACAGATCCTCATGCCGCAGAGCGTCGCCATCCTCGCGAAAATGGAAGCCAGGCCGACAATTGGCCGGGGTATGGGGCGCCCGCGCCAGCACCCGGGGCATGGCGAGACACAGGAAGCGCGCATCGTCCTGGCGCCGCAGGCTGGCGAAACGCGCGTCGGCGACCAGTTGCGCTGGCGGCGAGCCCTGTCGCAGCCGGTCGAGGCCGGCGAACTGGTCGAGGCCGAACAGCCCAGGTCCTGCGGCGGCGATCACCGGCGCAAACGCTGCGGCGCCGAGGCTGGCCAGGGCGGAGAGAATGGCGATGTCGCAGCCAGGTCCTGGCGGCGACATCGGGACCTCATAATCCGCCAACAACAGCCCAAAGGGGGCGCCGCCTGGCATGCCGAAGCCGCCGTCATGGACGAGGCGGAACAGCTGCGCGCCTTCCAGATCGCCGCTGCGGGCAAAATCGGCGCCCAGTTCGTCCCAGCCCAGCGACAGCACCTGCACCGCGCAACCCTTTGGGCGGGCGGCGCACAGACCGGCGAGGCCGCGCCACGAGGCTTCCAGCCGGCGGAAGCGTGGGTGGCGCAAAATGGCGCTCAGCTGAATGGTGAGCACAGCGTCAATGCGGGCCATGTCGGCGGCGATGCGCCCGGCCACAGCGGCGGCGGTGAGCGGGGCGCGTAGGTCTTCTTGACCAAACCGCGCCCGCAACCACGCGCCCATCCGCGCCCCGGCGGCGCTGGCCGGGGACCGTTCTGGGGCAAGGTCGGCGGCCCGCGCCATGGCGTCGAGCGCCGCCAGAATGGCGGCAGGGTCATTGCCCGTGGCGCGGCGCAGTTCTGGCCCCGAATACTGGTGCGACATGGCGGAACTGCTGGCGTTGTGCGGCTGCGACGGCCAGCACGCCGCTGTTGCAGCAGCGCCTGGCGGTCTGGTCGATGAGGGCGTGGATCGGCGCGCGCCCCTGGCGGGCTCACCCGGAGGACGGAATCCGCGCCACCAGCCGCATCGACGTCGACAGCTCCTCCAGTTGCAGCCAGGGCCGGAGCCAGGCGATGGCGTTATAGGCGCCTGGCTCCGGGGATTTCGCGGATCTCGACGCGCGCCTCGGCCAGCGGATAGCGCGCCTTCATCTCTTGCCCGACTTCGGGATTGCCATTGACGTAGGTGATGATCCAGCGGTTGAGCCACGCCTCGCAATCGCCGGGCTCCATGAAGGAGCCGATCTTGTCGCGGGCCATGATCTTGAGGAAGTGCGCGAAGCGGCTGGTGGCGAGGATATAGGGCAGCCGCGCCGAAATGGCCGCGTTGGCCGAGGCCTCCGGACGGTCGTAGCGCCGCGGCTTCTGGGTGGTCTGCGCGCCAAAGAACACGGCGTAATCCGCGCCGCGATAGTGGCACAGCGGCAAAAAGCCGAGGCGGGACAGCTCAAGCTCGCGCCGGTCGGTGACCGGAACCTCGGTGGGGCACTGCTGGTCCACATCGCCATCGTCCGAGGTAAAGACATGCGAGGGCAGGTTTTCGACCTTGCCGCCGCCCTCGGCGCCGCGAATGGCGGTGCACCAGCCCGAGGCGGCGAAGGCCGCCGTCAGCCGGGCGCCCATGACGTAGGCCGAGTTCATCCAGCAATAATCGTCATGGTCCATCGCCCGGGGGCGCCATCGACAACCGGCGCCTCTTCATAAGCGAAACGCTCCACAGGAGTGGTCGCGGCGCCATACGGCAGGCGCGCCAGGGTGCGCGGCAGGGTCAGCGACACGAAGCGGCTGTCGTCGCTGTCGCGAAACTGCCGCCAGCCAACATATTCAATGGTGTCGAAGATGCGGGATAGATCGCGCGGCCGCGACAGCTCACGATAATCGTCAAAGCCAAACATGCGCGGCGAGGCGGCGGCGATGAACGGCGCGAAGGCGGCGGCGGCCACCTGCGACATCTGGCGCAGCAACTCGACATCCTGCGGCGCGCTGGTGAACTCATAGTCGCCGATCAGTACGCTGAAGGGTTCGCCGCCAGCGCTGCCAAATTCGCGCTCATAGATCTTCTTGAAGATGTCGCTCTGGTCGAACTCCGGGGCGCGTGACAGATTACGCTGCAATTCGCGCTGGGTGCAGTTCAGCATGCGGATCTTGAGACTGTTGCCAGTCTCGGAATTCATCACCAGATGATGCAGGCCGCGCCACGCGCCCTCGAGCCGCTGGAACCTGGCGTCATGCATGATGGCGTTGAGCTGCGCAGAAATGCGCGCGTCAATCGCCGTGATGGCGGCGTTGAGCGTATGGGTCAGATTGCGGGAGAACGTCAGCTGGCCTTTCAGGGCCTCGCGGGTGAGGGTGCGCGCCAGAGCGATAGCCCGCGCCCGCTCGGTCTGCCGTGTGGCGATCACCAGCTGGTCGAGCAGATTGGGGCCTGACGGCGCCTCAGCCAGGGCGGCTGGCGCGGCGACGCCCGGGGTGGTCAGCGGCTTCATGGTCTGGTCGTCCATGACTCAGGCCTCCTTGTCGGCAGCGCCCCCGGCGGGGCCGGTCATGGCGGAAGAATTGGCCTCAGCCCTGGCGTCGTCCTGTTGCGCGGCGACTTCTGGCGCGTCGCTCGCCTCGATCAGCGCGCTGACCTCGCGCAGATCCGCCTCATGGGTCAGCAAATGCTCAAGCAGCGCCTCAAGCTCTTCCGAGCGGTCCGCCTTCGACAGCAGGTCGCGCAATTCGTCGCGCGCCTGCAGCAACCGGCGCAGGGGCTCAATGCGTTGCACCAGCGAGACCGGCTCGAAATCTTCCAGCTTCTCGAAGCCAAGCCGCAGCGGCATGGTTGAGCCGTCGTCTGCGAGGCAATTCTCGACGTTGAGCTCAAGCCCCGGCGTCATCCGCGCCAGCACCTGGTCGAAATTGTCACGATCGATCTGGATGAATTTGCGCTCGCCCAGCGGGCGCAGCGGCGCGATGGGGTCGCCCGAGAAATCGCCCAGAACGCCCACCACGAACGGCAGCTCCTTGCGGACCACCGCGCCTTCGGTCTCGACGTCATAGGTGATGTGCACGCGTGGTTTGCGGGCCTTGCCAAGCTTGTCGTGTATCCCGGACATGATTTGCTACCCTTTCGCGAAATAAATGAGATAAAAATTATTTTGCTATTGCTTGCGACGCGTATTCATTGGTGATGAATGACATATTGGGTGCTTTCTATATGAAGTCGTCGCGCGTGGTTCTGGGCTTGTATCGACCGGCGCGATGCTGGCTGCGGCGCAGATCTACGCGAGCGGCCGGATACCAGCAGCGATCAGAAAATATCTGCGGCTGTCCGGGTCGGGGATCAGTTCATCAAGCAACTCCTCCAGCGACAGGTGTGAGCGACGGAGCGCTTCCTCCAGCGTGCAGGCCAGGGGTGAGTGCGGCTCGTGGGTGCGAAACCAGCTGGCGACGAGACCAAGCAGCCGCTGTGCCTCGGCGCGGCTGGTCGGTCCGTGGGCTGATGCAATGCCGACGCTTGCAGCTGCGGGCTCGGGCGTCTGAGTCGGCCTGGCGTCGCAGCAGGCGGCGGCGTCCAGCGCCGCTGGCAGCCGTTCACCGGCGATCAGCGTCACCGCGTCCTGCATGTCGTGCAGCAACGCCAACAGCGGCGCGGCGGAGGGCGGCTCGGCGCCGGACAAGGCGGCCAGCGCCTGCTCAAGCTCGTCGAGGCCCGCCGCCGCCTCCCGGAGCCGCTTCAGGGTGCTCTGGAATTCCGCGCCGGATATGCCCCGGGTCAGCTCGGCAAAAGCGTCTTGCGTCAACACGCCAGCGTCGCGCCGCGCTTCGCGCTGTTCCGCATCGTTACAGCGCGCCAGTTCCTGGGTTTGCAGATAGGCCCAATAAGTCACGGCTTTCGCACCCCTGGCCAATGGCACATTGCGCAGCGCCGGGGCGAGCAGGCCTTCGTGATCGCCGCCCAACAGCGCCGCGAAAGCCGCCATGCGCGCGCAATATCCATCATCCTCCCGCTGCGGAAACAGCGCGTCGCCATAGCCGCGCGCCAGCCCGGCGGCCACGGCCAGCGTCGCGACAAGGCCGTCCAGACCGTGGAGGTGCAGGCTGGCCTCCATCATCCAGGCGGCCACCTCCAGATCCTTGCCGACCGAGGTGAGAATGGCGCCGCCGTCCGCCAGCACGGCGCGCCACGCCTCATCCGGGCAGCTGGCGTCATCGCCGTAAGCCTGGGCCCGGGTGCGGCCGCGCGCGGTTGCGCGGGCTTGCTTCATGGCGAAGTAAGGCGCAGCTGGCGACGTATCGCTGCGGGGGTCGCGGCCTGCCGCCGTCGCGCCAGGGATCGGCGCCAGCAGGCGGGCGAGCGCCGCGTCGGTCTTCATATCGGCGTCAGTCATGATACGGGAAGGCCAGACCGGAGCCGGCGCATGCAAGCATTATGAAAATGTCAGCAATTCCGGTCATGAACCTGATCATCGATAGTCTCTGATACATCTCAAAACACGTGCGGCTGATCAGCATTGGTTTGGCTTCTTCTGTCAATTCTGGCGGAATTCTGTGCGCTAATCCCAAGATTGTCCGGGCAGGTGAAGCCGGCGAAGGCCCCGGGCGCGAAAGGATGGGAGGATGGGGCCGCATCCAGGCGCAGCGTGGCCGTGCGGTCGCCAGCCTTGAGGTCAAACACCAGGGCGGCGTCGCCTTCCGGACGCAGGCGCCCGGCGTCCAGCATGCGAAACAGCCCCCAGGGTGACCGCCATGCCTGGCCAGTCGCCGCGCTCAGGAAGGAGCCGGCGAATTGCGCCGCAACCCCAGGCGCGGTCCCTGGCCAGCTCGCGGTCGCTGGCGGCGCCGCCGCGTCGCTGAAACGTGCGACCGTTCCGTTGACGTTGAGCAGCAATGCCGGGGTCCCGGAGGCCAGCTGGCGCCAGGAAATGGTGAAGTCGGCGGCTGGCGCGGTGGCGCCGGGGGCAAACAGCATGGCGCGGAGCTGGGCCGCCCGGTTCAGGCAGGCGCGCGCTGCCGGGGTGATGGCGAGCGCCGCGCCTTCGGGGGCAGCGCCAGTCAGGCGCTGCTCGAACGTGTCGAACACGCCGCCAGGCCCCAGCACCCGCGACAGATCATCCAGCCGGACTTCGATACGCGCCGCCCGATCAAACGGATAGCGCCCGGCGATGGCGCTGCGCCAGGCAGGCGCCACCCTGTCGCGCCACTCCTGGGCGAGGCTGCGCCTGATATCGGCTTGCTGGCGCTGGCTGGCGCCGGCGGCCAGCGTGCGGATGGAGCGGGCAAGTCTGGCGGGCGCGTTCGCCGCCGCGAGGTTCAGCTGCTCCAGCGCCTGATTGAGCGTTGGATCAGGCGCTGCCGCGGCGCCCGCCTGGCCAGCCGTCGCGCCGCCGGACCGGCTGGCCAGCACATCGCGCAGGCGGCTTGTCGCTTGCAGCAAATGCTCAAGCGGCGAGCCAGCGCCGTGGCTGAACTGCCGCACGACGTCGAAATGGCTGGCGATGGCGGCGGCGGTGCGACGCGCCATCTCGAGGCGCCACACGTCTTGCGGCGCATGCTTGCCGTCGCCTGCAACCGGCGCGGCGCCCTTGAGATCCGTATCCGGTCGGGTCTCCCGCGCCACCGCTTCGAACACCATGCGCAGTGGCGATGGCGGGCCGAGCAGCCCGTCGACCACGGCGTTCATGGCGCGCGGCCCTGGCGCGGGTGCAAGCGCCAGCTGGCCGAGAACCCCCTGCCATATAGCGATGTACTGTCGCGCATACAGGTCGCTGATCTGGTCGGCCAGCTGGCGTGCGTCGTCGTCCACGCAGGCCGGGCAGGGTTGATCCGCCAGCAACTGCAGGCGCAGCGCGAGCGTGTGGGCGACACGCGGGACCAGGGTCTGCACGACCATGGGGAAGGCCGCAGCCGTGAACAGACCAGGCGCACCCTCCGCCAGGGCGGAGGTGTGCTCCAGACCCAGCGCCTGGGCGGCGAGGTTGAGCGTCAGCGCCGCTGGCCGCCATGGCGACAGTGCTTCCGCTTCCGGCTGTTGCGCCAGCAAGGCGACGCCATGCGCGGGCTGCAGCTGTGGCGTGAGCCGGGCGCGCAGGCCGGTGATGAGATGAGGGTCGGCTGGAAGGGGCGCCGGGGCGGCGCCGATCAGCGCCGCAAGGTAAGCAGGCAGCGGGGCGCAGGCGGCGTTGGCGCGCGCCGGGTCTGTGGTTGCGGCGCATAACGTTCCGATCAGGCTCACACCGTCGGCGTCGATCCAGGGCCGTGGCGCCGCCAGCCCGCGATAGGTCTGGACGCCGCGGAAGATCTCCTGTGGCGATCTGGCCGGGTGGCTGAGCCAGATCGCAAGGGCCTGCATCAGACGCGGATACAGCACGTCGCGCAGGATCGCCTTGCGCTGGGAGCCGAGGGCGGCGTGCACCCGCCGCGACGTTGCCATGCCGCTGCGTTCATACAGGCTGAAGCGTCTCTCCCGCTGCGTGTAGGCGCTGGCTGCAGGTCGCAGCGCTTCCAGGGCCAATACCGCCTGCGCCAGACCCGGCGCCGCGGCGGGCGTGGCGAGGACCGCGCCAGCCTTCGCGACGCCGTCGGCGGTGTGGCGCGATAGCTGAACAATGTCGGCGACGGCCTTGAGCCATACCCCGACGCCGGCGAGACTGGCGACAAGCAGCCCGCCAGCCATTAGCCAGGCGAGATGGCGGCGTGGCGGCGCATGATGGAGCCCCGCCCGCGCATCTGGCAGGGCAAGCTGGCGCAGCAAGGGGCGGAGGAAGCCTCGCGCCGCCGGGCTGGACTGCGCCGTGGCCTGGCGGACGTTGGCAGCGGTGAGCGTCGTGGTGAAGCTGATGGACCGCAGGGCAAGCCGCGACGTCGGCCCGCTCTCTGACGTGTCGGTCAGCGCCTGGGCGAGGTCGAGCAGCCCCTGTCGATGTTGCGCCAGCAGAGCGGGAAACATGAAGCCGGCGACGCGCTGCTCAGGCGAAACTGCCGCGTCGAGGCAGGCGAGGCTGCGCCACGCCTGCCATTGCAGGAACACGTCGCAGCGGGCGGTGAGCACCGGCTGGGGCGCGCCGGCCAGATCAAGCGGCAGGGTGACGCCATAAATGGCGTCGTCCGAGAGAAGGTCCCCGTCGCCACTGGCGGCCAGCCAGTCGTCAAAGCCGCCCAGCCGTTCAATCCCGGTGACGACGATATGGATGGGCATGGCGCTGCGGCGCTCACCCAGCAAAGCTTCCAGCGCTGCACGCCAGCGTCCGGCGACCTTGCTGTCGGCGGTGACAGCGGCCAGATCCGCTTCGTCCAGCACGAAGAACGCGCTGGCCACAGCGCGACGCCACGTTCGGTCGCGCAGCACGCGCTTGCAGGCGCTCCAGACCCCCGGGGCCGGGCCATGCCAACCGGCGCCCGCGCCCTCGACAAACAGCGCGCTGTCGGTGACGTGGCAGCTCAGCCCCGCGCCCATCTCGACAGCGCCGCCGTGGACGGGGAGCAGCCCACTGGCTGCGGCAAAGCCGCCATCGCCAGTTATCGCTGGCCCGGTGGCCACAAACACCGGCACTGGCAAACCGGCGGCTGGCGGTCGCCAGCGCCGGTCGCGCGCCGTGGCTGCAAGCCGCCGCGCCTGGCGCATCGCCGCCGTCAGCTGGCGGCGGCTCTGTTGGTCGCTGGGTGCGGCGGCGTCTGTCGCGCGCGTCACGAAGCGCCAGATCATGGCGGCGGCGCCGCCGCCGAGGGCGAGCACGGCGGTTGCAGCGCCGAGATGCAGCAGCGCCCGGGGCGTGTCCTGGGCTGCGGCGGCATAGGCCCAGCCCGAGCCGAGCGTCGCTGCGGCGGCGGCAAACGCCGCCACCGGGCCCGCGATCCTGCCTGCCAGACCAGCAGGCTTTGCGGCTACTGTAGCAGCGTTTGTGGGGGCGGTGGTTGCGGCGGCGTCAGTCATCTTCTGTCACCGTGATCTCCACCAGCCGGTTGGCGCGCCGCCCGGCGGCGGTGGCGTTGTCAGCCACCGCCTGGGTCGCGCCAGCTCCTGTGGCCGAAACACGCCAGCTGGCGGCGCTGGCGCGCAGCACATCCGCGACCACCTCGGCGCGCTGTCTCGACAGCGCCAGATTGTCGGGGCCTTGCCGATGGCGGGGTTGCTGCGCATCGGTGTGACCGACCACGCTGACCGCGCCACGGCGCCCAACAAGGGCCGCGGCGATGTGGGTGATGGCGCGGCGATAGGCCCGGGCCAGCACGCTCGACGCCGAGGCGAATACCTCCTGGCGGGTGGTGATCCGCGTCACACGCCCCTGGGCGTTCACCTCCAGTAGCCCGGCGCCGATCTGCGGCGCCAGCGCGGCGGCGAGGGGCTGGCGCGGCGCCGTCGCTGGCGCAGCCGCAATCGCTGGGGCGGCCAGCGTTGGCCGCAGGGCGGCGACGGGGAGCGGTCGCTGCAGCTGGTGGAGCACGGGGGCGAGGTTCTGGCGCAGCGCCAGATCGATGGCGAGCGGCGCGCCACAGGCCAGGACACAGGCGATCGCTGCGACGCCTGGCAGCAGCGCCGCGCCTTTCGCCGGACGTCGCCTGCGTGGTTATGGCCAAGGCGGCGCCGCGCCGCCGGGCGCGGGCCCCCGGACCTGCATGACGATTGCGCGGGCGCGCCTCACGTAACTGGCGTGCAGCGCCGGTCCATCGGGCGCCAGCCGGCAACGCCCCCGGAAGCCTGACTGCAGGCACAGATGGTACAGCTCTATCTCACGGGCATGTCGCTCGCCTGCGAGCAGCATTTGCTCAAGTAGGGTGAAGAAGCGCTCGCCGCCCCACGCATCGCCGAACATCACCGTGACCATGCTGCGCTGGCCCCAATTGCTCTGGCGGCCCCATTTGGTGTCGAGCACGGCGTCGTCAGCGGTCGCAGCCAGACCATAGGCGGCGCACTGGATGCAGGACGCGGTCTCGCCGCTGTCAGTCAGGGTGGCGATGAAGGCATGCAGCGCCGCGCTGATCGCGCCATGGGCGTGTTCGACATCGCAATGGGGCGTCCGGCGCGCCTTATCGATCAGAATGAGCGTTGGCGCCGCCGCCGCCAGCAGCGGATTGTGGGCAAACACGCAGGCGGCGGCCTCGGCGAGGCGGAGCGGCGGCGCGGCCATGGCCGCAAGAGGCTGGCGGATCGCAAAGCCGCTGACGCCAGTACAAGCGTGAAGCATCGCGTTCATGCCGGCGTCTCCGGAAGGGGCGGCGATATGCGGCGAGCATCCGTCTGACCCGGCTGACGGAGCGCCCACAATTCCATGCACAGCTCCGGGAAGTGTCCCGACAGGTGCAGGCCAATGGCGCCGCAGGCGGCGACGCCGGCCCAGATCGGGCTGCTGGTGTCGATCTCGAAGAAGACGGCGCCGGGGCGCAATGGCGCGCGCGGCGGGGGGCCGTCGAGCAGGCGCACCCGGGCGCCGGGCAATTGCGCATTGACCAGCTGCGACAGTTGCGACGCCGGGCCTATTTTCACCAGCGCCGGAAACATCTGGGCCGTCGCCGCCTGAGGCTGGGCTGCCCGCACGGCGAGGATGAACCGCGCCGTGGACCACAGGGTGGGTTCGCCCAGGGCACCTGTGCGCATGCCATAATTTTGATCGATCAGGGCGATCTGTACGGCGCTGTCGGCTGCCGTTGCGCCGGGCGTCCGCCTGAGCGCGGCGAGCACTGGCGCGAAACAGGCGGCGAGGTCATCGTGCCGGTAGGCCGGGAAGGGCGGGGGTGGTTGATCTGGCGGGGCGAAAACCTCCAGCGCCCCGGCGAGGCGGACCAGCTCAGCGTAGAGTCGTTCCGGGTGTAGGGCGGGCAGGGCGGCGAGGTGGTCGAGCAGACGGGCGGCGGCGTTGAGGGTTTGCGCCAGCAGCAGATCAGAGGCCGTGCTGGCGTCAGCGCCCTCGACCTGCCCGGTGCGCAGGGTTTTGGCGTGGCGGCGCAGCAGGCCGCGAACCTCATCGAGCAGCCCGGCCAGGGTTCGGGACGCGGCGACGCACAGCAGCGGCGGAATGAACGCCGTGTCAAGGCGAACACCGCCATCGGGCCCGATGTCGCGAATGCGCGCCACGGCGAGGTGGACGAAACCGTGCAGGTCCGCGTCGCCAGCCCGCAAGCTCAGGCGCGGCGCGGCGATCTGGATGTCGGCGGCGGCGGCGGTCCGGCTGGTGGCGTCGCGCAGCGCCGCCGTGGCGCAGACAAAGCGGGTCTGCGCCGCCATATCTTCGGCCACGGCGAAGTCCACGCCATCCGCCTGCTGCACCGGCACGCACAGATAGATGGTTGCGTTGGCGAGGCTGGGCGCTGGTTGCAGCGGCTGCAACGGCCCGACATCCTCCGGTATCTGGATTGGGGCGCCGTCCGGAAGCACGCCGTCGGCTTCGGCCAGGGGGATCTTGCCGAGCGCCAGTAGCGCTATGTCGAGCCGCAGACGGCGCCAGCCCCAGCCCCACGGGGTGATATCCGCCACGCGCTGGCGCAGCTGACGCTCGGCGTGCCGGTCCGCCTGCTGGAAATGCTGCGAGCGCAGGAACATGCCGTCACTCCACACCACCTTGCCGTGGGCGCTCATGCGACAGTTCCCGGGTTTAAGCGCGCATCGGCGGGCGCCACGTCCTCTGGCGGCGTCGACGCAGCAGCCTGGAGGCTGGGCAACAGCAGGTCACGCACCGCCTCGATGCGCAGCGTCGCGCCTGCGGGGTCGGCAGGGTCGAGATGCGCGAGCGCCGCCCGCACCGTGTCCTGGCCGTGGGCTGGCAGGAGCGCCGCGGCGAGCTGGGTCAGAACCAGACCGGCGGCGGCGAGCGGGGCAGCAGCATCTGTGCTGGCGGCGGCGCCTGCTATCACCGCGTCAGTCCACATGGGCGTTGCCGCCGGGCCGCTCGACACAGCCGGCTCGTAAGGTCCAGACGCGTCTGGCGCCGGGTCTGGCCAGCCAGAGAAGGGCATTGCGCCTGGCGCGAACATCGGCGCCATGACGCCATGGGGCTGGGTTGAGGCGACCACCGGCGCGCAGTGCGCGGCCCGCGACGGCGCGGCGGCAAGCGGCTCACCCCATGGCGGCGCGTTGGTCGGTTGCGGCGTCACTGGCATGGCCCATTCCGGCGGCCACAACACGGCGCCGGGCTCCGCCATTGGCGGCGACCTATGGCGAGGAGCCGCCTGTCGGCCTGGCTGAGGCGCAGGTCCTGTCAGACAGGCGTGCAGGCTCCACGCGCCAAGATGCGCCACATCGCCGTCGGCGATGGCATGGGCGCAGCCTGTGGCGAGCGGCGCGTGCCGGTCATTGATCCGCACCCCGCCGGACGTGAAGCTGACCAGAATGAAGCCGCCATCGCGCGGGCAGATGACGCAATGGCACGGCGCGAGCCGCAGCCCTGGTCCTGCGGGGATCTCCCAGTCATTGCCTGGCGCGCCGCCAATCCACAATGGCGCGTCACAAATGGTCGCTGTGGCGATGACCCGGCCGCCGTAACCTTGTGCGCGGCTTTCGGCCGTCAGTCGCAACTGCGGCGCTGATCCGGACGGTTCTCCCGCCGACACCTCCGTCCATGACGCAACAGCGCCACGACCGACGTCGCCGCCTTTGTTCATCATCGCCCCTGCTCGCCGGGCGCGCGCTATAAGGCCTGGCATCAGTTGATCCGCACCAGGCCGCCGCGCAAGGTTAGCGTGGCGGCGCCAGACAGGCTGGCGGTTGGGGCGGAGACGGTGACATCCTGTGCGCCCTGAAGGGTGATGGCGTTGGCGGTGATGCTGACGCCGTCGCGGGAGATCACCAGCGCATTGCCGCCCACGCTGAGCGTGATTTCTGTTGCGGCGGTCAGCGTCACCGCGCCCTGGTCGCAGCGCATGGAGATATCGCCCTTGCCAAGGCAGATCTGGTAATCGCCCTGTTCGACGCTCAGGCGCGCGTCCTTGTCACGAACCACCGTGGCCAGGCTGGCGCCGACGCTGACCATGCGGTCACCCGCCACACGCAGGATGTCGTTGGCGCCAATATCGCGCTCGCAATCCCGTTGGGCGCGCAGCACGACTCTCTCGGCGTCACGGGTGTCATCCACATAGAAGGCGCTGTGATCTTCGGCGCCGCCGCCGGGGGTAGAGCGGCTGCGAAAGCCGGTGATGGCCTTGCCTTCTGGCGGCGGCCACGGCAAAGCGTTCTGGCCGTTGGGCGCGGTGGCGGTGACCATGGGCCGATCCGGGTCGCCGTCGACAAAGCTGACGATCGCCTCGGCGCCGACGCGCGGCAGCGCCTGGCCGCCCCACTGCCCGTGGCTCATGGTCTGGGCGACGCGCACCCAGCAGGAGCTGTGATCGTCGCCGGCGCCCAGGCGATCCCAGGGAAATTGCAGCCGCACCCGGCCATAGTGGTCGCAGAACACCTCTTCCCCTTCCGGGCCGACCACGCGGGCGGTCTGGACGCCGGCGATCACCGGCTTTGGCAGCGGCGCGGCGCGACAGGGCCGGTCGGCGGGCATGCAGGTGAATTCGTTGCGGTATTCAGCCTGCGCAGATTGCGCCTGATCGCGCTCACGGTCCTGCGCCACGTGGCGCAGATGGGTGACAACGAACGCCGGCTCATCGTCATCGGCATCGGCCAGCAGGAAGCGGCCGCCAGGAAGCAGCCCTACGCAATTCGACTGGCCATGAGCAGTCACGCCTGCGCACTCGAGCGCTTCCATGCGTCGCCGGGCCGACGCTTCACCCTCGGCCTTGTCGGGGTGGCCGCCAGGAAAGGCGTAGATCTCGAGGCTCTGGTCCGGGTTGGCGCTGGGCGCCGCCGCGCAGCTCGCCGTCAGATCGCTCTGCGGCGTCTCGAAATTGTAGTCGCCCAACGTGGCGCGGCCTGTCGACAGGCGATGGTGCAACCGCCAGTCATCGACCCCCGTGAGGCCAGATGCGCTGGCGCGCCGCTGGAGCGGACTATCGGGGCAGTCGGCATAGCCGGCCGGCGCATCGGCCAGCACCAGAGTATGGTCAGACGTTGTGTGTTCGAAATAGAAGAAAACGCCAGCGTCGAACCAGATGCGGCGCAGGAAGTCGTAATCGGTTTCATTATACTGGACGCAATAGGGACGCGCAGTGCGCGCTGCGTCGCTGACAACGCTGCGGAACGGGCCGCCGCCGCGCTGCGCCAGCAGCGCTTCGGTGATCTGGATGACGTCTTCGTTCTGAAACACCCGGCAATCAGCGGCGCGGCTGAGCAGCCACAGCGATGGGCGCAGGGTCAGCGTGTAGCCATAGCGGCCCCACCCGTCAGCTGCGCCGCGCGCCATATCGGTGACGACGCCGTGCAGGACACGCGCGCTCGTGCTCCGGCCGTTCAGCGTCACTGCAAGAGGCTGGCCGAGCATATCTGCGGCCGCCAGCCGCTGCGTCGACACCGCCTCAACCGTGAAGCTGAACAGGTCATTGATCATCTCCTCGCCGCACAGGGCGAGCGCGTGCAGCACGCCGTCGCCTAGCGGCGACGTCAGCGTCAGCAATGGCGGGTTGTTGTTTGCAGACACGACGGGGCTTCCTGCTCGGCGCCAGACAGGGGGTCCGCCATGGCGGACCGTGAGGCCCGCCGATGGCGGGGCAGCCGCCTCAGGTGGAGGTGGTGGTCGACAAATCGTAGGAGACCGTCACAGGCGTGCCCGCCTTGTTGTCGTGCCCGAGCGGGGTAAACTTGAATTCCAGCTTGGTGAAGCTGATAGACAGGGATTCGGTGGGCCGCTCACCGCCTGTCGATACGTTATAGGAGGAGATCAGCGCATCGCTCAGCGTATAGGTGCAGTAAGACACGGCTGAATCGGCATGGGTCGTGACGTCGATGGTGACCTCAACGCCCTTTTTGCCGCTGCATGCTTCGGTGAACAGCTTGGTTGAGGCGCAATCCATGGCCTTGACCAGCTGGACCTGCGAGATGTGCGTGCGGCCGGACACGGGGTTGTGCGTCGACCCGGCGAGCGCGACAACATCGCGGCCCGTGCCCCAGTTGAGCTGGATGACGTCAATCCAGTCCTTGTGCTTGTCGTGGGTAGCTTCGCCGTTGACGTCGCCATACTTCATGTAAATCGCCATCGTCGTCCCTGTCCTCGCGCTGGGTTGCTGCAGGATTGCGGACCGTAAATTCTCGGCAATTCTACGCAATCACCAAATCTGGATGGTGTATATAGACGTCGCGGCTGTATAGATGGCCGCTTGTACGTAAAAGTACAGATGGATGACGCGAAATGCCGGGCGATGGGGGCGGTGTTGCGCGACGGATCGGGGCAGATGGTCGCCGCGTCGCGCGCCAGAAGTCCGGTTTGTCGCGATCTCGTCGATCGCCCCACACCGCGGGGCGCCGGTGGCGGTCCGCCTGAACAGCCGGTGTCTGGGTCGGATTTTGCGACGCTGAGCCTTAAGGCAGGACAGCGTCCCGACGGATCTGTCCGCTAACGCAGATGTCGCGGGGCTTGCGGCGCTGGTTGCGACGGTTGAAGCTGGGTCGCCAAAGGAGACGCAGATGGCGATCGGAGACAGGGGGCGGCGTGGCGTGGCGAGAGGCCTGACGATTGTAGCGATCGCCTGTGCGGCCACGGCGTCCGCCGCCAGCGCGCGCGAGGAGCCGGTGTGGGATCTGGCCAGCCAGCGCGGCGCCAGCCGGGATTTTAACGCCGCGCCGCCCAATGCGCGCGGCCAGACGCCAGCCTTTGCTGGCCAGACCCGGGCGCCATTGATCGCAGATGACCAGCGGTTGCAGGCGAAGGTCATCGCCAGGGGACTGGCGCATCCGTGGGGCATGGCTGAACTGCCGGATGGGTCGTGGCTGGTCAGCGAGCGGGAAGGTGGTTTGCGGCGCATTATGATGAAGCCGGACCGCGCCAGCGGCATGGCGTCGCCGCCAATAAAGGGCCTGCCGCCGGTCGATGCGCGCGGCCAGGGCGGCCTGCTCGATGTCGCGGTGCGCGATGACTTCGCCGCCACGCGACGGGTGTGGTGGAGCTATGCCGAGCCGCGGGGCGACGGCATGAACGCCACCGCCGTCGCCACCGGCGTGTTGTCGCCAGACTACAGCGCCCTCCGTGAGGTGAAGGTGATCTTCCGCCAGCAGCCGGCGTGGCGCTCGACGCTGCACTTTGGCTCCCGCCTCGTGTTCGATCGTAGCGGCGCGCTGTTCGTCACCACGGGCGAGCGCTCCCACAGCGCGCCGCGTAAACTGGCGCAGGATTTGAGAACCAGCCTCGGCAAGGTGCTGCGCATCACGCCCGAGGGCGGGGCCGCGCCGGGCAATCCGGCGATCGGCGGTGGGCTGCCGGAGATATGGTCATATGGTCATCGCAATGTGCAGGCGGCGACGCTGGGACCAGATGGCCGGCTGTGGACCGTCGAGCACGGCCCGCGCGGCGGCGATGAGCTGAACCAGCCGCAGCCTGGCAAGAACTATGGCTGGCCGATCATCAGCTATGGCCAGGAATATAGCGGCGCGGCGCTAGGCGAGGGCCTGACCGCCAAAGCTGGCATGGAGCAGCCGGTATATTACTGGGACCCGGTGATCGCCCCAAGCGGCATGGCGTTTTATGACGGCGCGCTGTTTCCGCAGTGGCGCGGCAGCCTGCTGGTCGGCGCCCTGCGCGGTGAGGCGCTGGTGCGGCTGACGCTGGGCGGCGACCGCGTCACTGGCGAGGCCCGATATCTCAGCGGCATCGGTCGGGTGCGCGATGTCGCCGTGGCGCGCGATGGCGCGGTGATGCTGCTGACCGACGCTGATGATGGGGCGCTGATCCGCGTCACGCCCGCCCCCTGAGCTGTGGGTCCGCGCCGCCGCGAGGGTTCAGCGGCGGCGGCAGGCGCGCCCTGACCGTTGCAGCCGCGCCCATTCTCGCTCTATGACGCAGCAGGAGCGCGCGGAATCAGGCTTTCGCCGCGCCAGCACGCATGCAGCGCAGTTCCTCCCGCCAGGCCGGGGGGCCAGACGCGGCCCAGAGGAAACGTACAATGTCGCACTACACCGAAGAACAGAACCTGTTCCGCCAGTCCTATCGCAAATTCCTGGAAGCCGAGATCGCCCCAAATATGGAGCGCTGGCGCCAGAATGGCATCGTTGACCGCGAGGCCTTCACCAAGGCCGGCGAGCAGGGCTTCCTGATGATCTGGCCGGAAGAGAAATACGGCGGTCTGGGCGACAGCGACTTCCGCTATGAGCAGATCATCATCGAAGAGACCACGCGGGCGGGCGTCGGCGAGTGGTTCAACACCCTGCACAGCCGCCTCGTCGGCACCTATTTCGAGCGCTTCGGCACCGAGGAGCAGAAAGAGCGCTTCCTGCCGAAATGCGCGACGGGCGAAACCATCCTTGGCATCGCCATGACCGAGGCAGGCGCAGGCTCTGACCTTGCCGGCATGCGCACCACGGCGGTCGACGCTGGCGACCATTACGTGCTCAATGGTTCGAAGACCTTCATCTCCAACGGCATCAACGCCGACGTGATCATCACCGCCGCCAAGCTGGGCACGGCGACCGAGCGTCATTCGATGGTCCTGCTGATCCTCGAGCGCGGCATGGAAGGTTTCGAGCGCGGCCGCAACCTGAAGAAGATGGGCATGCCGGCCCAGGACACCGCCGAGCTGTTCTTCAATGACGTGAAGGTGCCGAAGGCCAATGTGCTCGGCGTGCCGGGCCGTGGCTTCTACCAGCTGATGGAAGGCCTCGCTGAGGAGCGCCTGATCGCCGCCGTCGGCAACGCCGCCAACGCCCGCCGCGCCTTCGATCTGACCCGCGCCTATTGCCTCGATCGCAAGATCTTCGGCAAGAGCCTCGCCGACCAGCAGAACACCCAGTTCCGCATGGCCGAGATGGACGCCGAAATCGACCTGGTGCAGGTCTATGTCAACCATTGCGTCACGGCGCTGAACGACGGCCGCCTCAACGCCAATATGGCCGCCAAGGCCAAGATGATCGCCAGCGAAGTTGAGTGGAAAATGCTCGACCTCGGCGTGCAGCTGCACGGCGGCCACGGCTATATGGATGAGTTCCCGATCAGCCGCATGTTCACCGACGCCCGCATCAACCGCATCCTCGCCGGCAGCTCGGAAGTGATGCGCCTGATCATTGGCCGCGACGTGTTCTCGGACAAGTATCAGAGCATGCTGGACTGACACTGGCTGCGGTGACGACGTGCACGCCCGGTTCATTGCGGATCGGGTCGGGCGCCCGTCTTATACCAGGATGCGAAGATGCTGACGCATCCGCATCCAGACATGCTCAGGCGCTGCAAGGGCTTAACCAGAACCCGATGAGTCATACTCATCGGGTTCTGGTATTATGCCAGATGTAGCCGACGTCGGACGCCAAATGGTGTCCGTCGGTCGCTTTGGCGATGGCGAAACCAGATAGTCGGGGCGTCGGATCAGGCCGGGAGCGGCGCCGACTCCCTGGCTTCATTCATTCTCCGTCCGTCCCTGCGGATAAGAGATGATCGACAGATAGCGGATGGGCAGGGTGACCAGTTCGATGGGGCCGTGCGGGGCGTCGGCGTCGAAGAACAGGCTGTCGCCGGGTTGCATGTGGAAGGCGTCGTCGCCGTGGCGGTAGACCACTTCGCCCTCCAGCATGTAGAGAAACTCCATGCCCCCGTGCTGGAAGGTCGGGAACACGTCTGACTCGCCGGTGAGGTTGATCAGATAAGGCTCGACGGTGACGCCGCTGGTGTTGCCGCCGATGTGGCCGAGCAGGCTGTACTGGTGGCCGGCGCGGGTGCCGCGTCGCTCAAGTTCCACGCCTTCGCCCGCCTTGACGAACACTGCGGCGCGCTTTTCCTCATAGCCCCGGAACAGGGTGGTGATCGGCACGCCCAGCGCCCGCGACAGCGCCTGCAGGGTGGTCAATGACGCGGAGATGTTGCCGTTTTCAATTTTCGACAGCATGCCGACTGACAGGCCGGTGTTGGCCGACAGTTCCGCCACAGTAATACCGAGCTTGCGCCGCAGCGCGCGCACCTCATGGCCGATGGCTGTTTCGAGATTGTTGGCCTTGGGCTCGCGCACGGCGTGCGGGTTCTGCTTCAGGCGGGCGATGGCCTCGGCGTTGCTCTCGCTCTTGTCTGGCACGGGAGGCTCCTCGGATACGGAATGCGGCGGCGCTATGCCATCGGGGCCGCATGATCCTGCACAGGTCGCCTCGACATCGCCTGGCGCCGCTTGCATGACATCTGATGGATGCCATGGGCAGAAAATGCGTTCAAGGAATAATTATTTCGTATGGAGAAATTTGCGGCGTGTCGGTCGGGTCGTCATTCCCGGGGGGAACGCACCGGGTTGATACCGTGCAGCCTTGCCGTTGCGAGGGCAGGAGCGGGCGCGCCATCGGGCCAAACCCGGAGCTGCCAGAGCGGCAGGCTATCGGCGCCTAATTTGCTGGCGAGGCCAATTCATCGGGGTGCAGCCAGATAGCTCGTGATAAAAGCTATATTACTTGTCTATCAAACTGTAGCCTTTCCTTTTCCGCAATTGAACTCCTGCGCCGCCAGACCGGCATTGTCCGACCGTCGCTCATGTTTTGCCGGTGCGGCGCCCGCATGCGCGCATCGTCTGCTGGGCGTCATGGCGCATATATTTGCGGCGCCTGCTGACTGTTCAGCAGGCGCCGCAGTTTTATTTGACGTTGTTCCATGGCGTCAGCTCCGCACTAATTCGCTCGACAGCAATCGACGCCTGGCGCGCCTTTGGCGTGCGTGTCGCGAAGCTAGCGAGGTGGGAGATGACAAGAGCGAGGATTTGGGGCGCATCGGCGCTGGGGCTATTGTGCGCCGCGCCGGCGTTCGCTGCGGAGACTGCAAAGCCGGCGATAAATGGCGCCGATACGGCTTTCGTCATCATGTGCGCCATGTTCGTCATGTTGATGATGGTTCCCGGCCTAGCGCTGTTCTATGCGGGCCTTGGCCGGGCCAAGAACGTGCTGTCGGTGATGACGCAGGTGGTCGCGACCGCTGCCGTGGTCGCCGTGGCCTGGGTGGTGCTGGGCTATTCGCTGGCCTTCGATGACGCCGGCGGCTTCCAGCCGGTCATCGGCGGTCTGTCCAAGATGTTTCTTGCCGGCGTGAGCCAGGACAGCGTGTCCGGCACCATTCCTGAATACGCTTACGCAATGTTCATGCTGATGTTCGCGGCGATTACGCCAGCGCTGATCGTCGGCGCCTTCGCCGAGCGCATCCGTTTCTCGGCCGTCCTCATCTTTATGACGCTGTGGCTGCTGCTCAACTTCGCGCCGATGGCGCACATGGGCTGGAGCGCCAATGGCTGGGCGTTCAAGCTGGGCGCGCAGGATTTTGCCGGCGGCAACGTCGTGCACCTCAACGCTGGCATCGCAGCCCTGGTCGCCGCCATCATGATTGGCCCGCGTCTGGGCTATGGCACGACGATGATGGCGCCGCACAACATGACCATGACCAGCACCGGCGCCTGCCTGCTGTGGGTGGGCTGGCTGGCGTTCTGCGGCGGTTGCGCGCTTGCGGTGAACGGCTTCTCCGCCATGGTCATGCTGAACACCGTCCTCGGCGGCGCGGCTGGCGCGCTGGGCTGGATGGCCACCGAGCGGCTACATCGTGGCCGCGCCAGCACCCTTGGCGCCATGTCGGGCATGGTTGCGGGCCTTGTCGGCATCACCCCGGCTTGCGGCTTCGTCGGCCCCGGCGGCGCGCTGGTCGTCGGCTTCGTCTCGGCTATCCCCTGCGTCTGGGCGGTGGAATCGCTGAAGCGCAAGTTTGGCTATGACGACGCCTTCGACGTCTTCGGCGTGCACGGCGTCGGCGCCGTCGCCGGCGGCGTGCTGACCTCGGTGTTCGCCCTGCCAGTGCTTGGCGGCGTGGGCTTCGCCGAAGGCCGTGACCTGTTCTCGCAGCTCGGCGTCCAGGTGTCGCTGATGGCGTTCAGCGCCGTCTATGCGGCGATCAGCACCTATATCTGCCTGAAGATCGCTGACGTTCTGGTCGGTCTGCGGGTCAATGCTGACGATGAGCAGATGGGCCTCGACCTCGCCTCCCACGGCGAGCGCGGCTACCGTCTGAGCGAAGAGCAGATGGGCGAAAGCGTTTACGCCAGCCACGCCGGCGCCGAGCCTGTGGCCGCGCTGAAGCCTGCCAGCGCAAGCTGAGAGGAGGCGCCTGGCGTCAGTCTAACGACGCACGTCAGGCGCTTGCCTCTACCCTTGGGTACAACGCTCAAAGGCCCCACGCTGCTGCGTGGGGCCTTTGTCATGCGAAGATGCGGCAGGGGGCGTTGCAGAGCAAAGCGGCGCCAGCTTCTCTCCGGCCAGTCGCCAGCGGCGCGTCATCCGCCCATACCTTTGGAGTTGTGTCCTTCCTGGCCCATTGGAGCCCCACGCGACAGCGGGGTAAGAGAAAGGGTCGGCCATTTCTGGGCGCGGCTTGACAGGGCGATGGCCTGCTGGCGCTATCGTCGCCGGACACCGCCCCCAATCCGGTATGCGCACCGCCGTCCCTGCCTCTACGGATCAGGATGATGGACGATACGGCCATTGCGGCGATCGCCTTTGGGCGCGCCGCCCCCGGTATTTGCGTGCGTGACATCAAGGCGGCGCATGATTTCTACGCGGACGTGCTTGGGTTCACCAAGGTGTTTGAGAATGGCGCGCCGGTCGGCTTCATGGTGATGACAAAGGATCAGGCGGAAATTCATCTTAACCTGAAGCCGGACCATCGCGCCTCAACCGTCAATGTCATGCATCTGTTTGTGAGCGACGTTGCGGCGCTCTACACGCTCTGCACGGCCGCCAATGTCCGGATTATCAAGGGCCTCAAGGACCAGGAGTACGGTCAGCGCGCCTTCGTGCTTGCAGATCCCGACGGTAACCGCATTGATGTTGGCGAGCGGACCAGCGCCGGCTGACCGTAGGCGTAGGCGTGGCCCCTGGCGTCAGGCGTCGCGCGCTAACGCTACAACTTTTGCGCAGTCATGGGTGAGCACTTCCGCTGACTGATAGCAGGATGCGAAGAGGCTGACGCTTCCTCATCCCGAAATGCTCAGGCGCTGCAATGGCTTAACCAGAACCCGATCCGTCATGCGCATCGGGTTCTGGTCTGACGCGCGCATCGGCGCACAAATCCAGCAAACCGTGATCCACCCGAGCGCTTGCGGCGTATTGGCGGAAAGCGCGCAAATATTGCGGCTCATCTTCGCGGAGACGCGTGATGCTGAAGGGTGGAAACGAACGGGCGGCGCAACGCGCCGCCAGCGTGTCAGGGATATTTTGGCAAAACGCTGTCGCGCCATGGCGTGCTGCGTGGGCCCTATGCACCGCTTTGGGCGCAAGCAACCAGTTGCTCATGGGGGGCTGGGTCCGGCGCTATCCAGTGTATGGGCGGGGCGCGACATCGGCATTGCAGCGCAGCCGTATCCTGGCGCGCGCCCGCATTGTCCTGGCCGATGGCGCCGTGGCCTATGAAATTCGACTGCTATGGCCGCAGCCGCCAGAGGGCGAAGCGGTCACTGCGGCAGGCTCCGCGCAAGCCAGGATGGCGCTGGTGCTGCTGGATATTCGCAATGCGCTGGCGCCTGGCGTCAGCCGGGTGGCGACCGGCTGGCTTAAGGTCGAGGGCGGCATCGCCTCGTGCCGGATCGCTGATCTCGATCCGCTGGCTCCGTTGATTGGCGTCGAGACCCTCGTGTTTGACCTGCGGCGGGGCCGCGTTGTCTGCCATGACTGGGCCGAGGGACATTTCGCCGCGCTATGGCGCACAACGGGGTCGCGTAGCGGCTGCGTTTCGCAGGTCGCGACTGCATCAGCATCCTGGCGACCTCGCGTGACGTGAAAAGGCGCGGGCATCCCGCGCCTTCCCCAGGCTCCTTTCAGTGCAGCCGGCTCATACCAGGATGCGACGATGCTGACGCATCCGCATCCTAAAATGCTCAGGCGCCGCACGGGCTTGATCCGCACCCGCTGAGACATGCCCACCGGGTGCTGATATCAGAACCCGAGAGCCGAGCCGTCCTTGCGCTGGTCGGAGCCGCCGTGCAGGAAGCCCTTGTCGTGATCGATGAAGATCGCCTGGGCGCCGCCGAGCGGGGCCGAGGCGGTCTGCACCTTGTGGCCGATGGCGGTGAGCTCCGCCGCAACCTCGGCGCTGATGGTGGTCTCCAGATCGAGCACGCCGCCGAAGGAGAAGCTGCGTGGCGCGTCGATCGCCTCCTGCACATTGAGGCCGCGGTCGAACACGCCGGAGATGAATGCGGCGTGGCCTGCCGCCTGATACTGCCCACCCATCACGCCAAACGGCATGATGGTGCGGCCCTGCTTGCGCACCATGCCCGGGATGATGGTGTGCATCGGGCGCTTGCGCGGCGCGATGGCGTTGGGATGACCGTCGATAAGGCGGAACGACGAGCCGCGGCTGTGGAACAGGATGCCGGTGGCCGGATCCAGCCGGGTCGAGCCAAAGCCGTTGAAGATCGAGTTGATGAACGACAGGGCGTTGCCGTCGCGATCAACGCAGGTGATGTACACGGTGTCCTTGTGTTCGGGCTCGTTCCACAGCGCCGGCTTGAGCACGCTGTCCATGCGGATGCGTGCGCGCAGCGCGGCGGCGGTGTCCTCGCTGAGCAGCGTCTCCACCGGATAGGGCAGGGTGGACGGGTCCGAGATCAGCGCGTCGCGGTGGTAATAGGCCAGCTTGGCCGCCTCGGCGTGCAGGTGGATACGCTGCGCCTGCGGCGTGCTGTCCGAGAGGTCGAAGCCCTTCAGGATGTTCATCATCATCAGCGCCGCGAGGCCCTGACCATTGGGCGGGCACTCATAGACGTCGACGTCGCTGTAATGGATCGAGATCGGCGTGACATAATCGGCGCCATCGACGGCGCTTTCAAAGTCTTCCATCTCGTGCAGGCCGCCGATGCTCTTCAGATAGGCGACCGAAGAAGCGGCGACATCGCCGGTGTAATAGGCCTTTGCGCCGTGCTTCGCGATCAGCTTCAGGGTTTCGGCCAGCGCCGGCTGGGCGTGGCATTCTCCCTTGGTCAACGCCACGCCCTGCGGCAGGAACAGCGCGCCGGCGTTGGGGTCGCGCGCCACATTCTGCGCTTCAACCGCCCAGTCGAGGGCGACGCGACCTGTGACCGGATAGCCGTTCTCGGCATAGCCGATGGCGCGCTGCAGCAGGCGGCCAAACGGCAGCTTGCCATAGTCGCGGTGCAGCTTCTCCCAGGCGGCGACGGCGCCAGGCACGGTGACGGCATGCGGACTGAAGCGCGAGATCTCCGTGAGGCCTTCAGCCTTGAGCCGGTCTACGGTGGCGGCGGCCGGGGCGCGACCCGAGCCATTCATGGCGATGACCTCGCCGCCGGCCGGGGCATAGAGCGCGAAGCAGTCGCCGCCAATGCCGGTCATCAACGGGTCGACGACGCACTGCACGGCGACGGCGGCGAGCACCGCGTCAACGGCGTTGCCGCCTTCAGACAGGATTTCGAGGCCGGCGGCGGTGGACAGGGGATGCGATGTCGCGATCATCGCCTCGCTGGCGAGGGCGGGATCGCGGCCGGGCCTGAAAAAGTCTCTCATGGGTCTCGTCCTTGTCGGTAGTTTGGGTCAGGCCGGTGTCAGGAAAGCGGGTTCAGACAGGCGACGCTGTGCCCCGGAGACAGGGTCTCAAGGGCTGGATCAATCTTGCGGCAGGGCGCCGTCGCCGCCGGACAGCGGGTGGCGAAGCGGCAGCCTGGCGGCAGATTGATGGGGCTGGGCGCCTCGCCGGGCAAAGGCGGCGGGATGGGGGTGAAAAACTCCGGCGCCGATACCCGCAGCGCGCGGGTGTAGGGGTGAGCGGGCGCTTCCAGAACGTGACGGGTTGGCCCCATCTCCACGATGCGACCAAGATACATCACGGCGATGCGCTCGCACAAATAGGCAGCTACCCCTAGGTCATGAGTAATAAACAGCAATGTCAGGCCCATATCGCGCTGTAATTCGCGCAACAAGGTCAACAATTGCGCCTGCGTCGATACGTCAAGACCAGAGACGGCCTCATCGGCGATCAGCACCGAGGGGTTGGAGGCGAGGCCGCGGGCGATGGCGACGCGCCGCACCTGGCCGCCGGAGAGCTGGCTGGGAAATCGCTCGGCGGCGTCGGCGGCGAGACCAACCCGGGCCAGTAGCGCAAGGATGCGGGCGTCGCATTCTTCCGGCGCGCAGATCTTGTGATGCAGCAGCGGCTCGCGGATCAGATCGGCGACGCGCAGGCGCGAGTTCAGCGAGCCGCGCGCATCCTGATAGATCATCGCCACATCGCGGGTGAAATCGTCGCGATCCTGGCCCTCGAGCTGGGTGATCGACTTGCCGCGAAACAGCGCGCGCCCGTCGGAGGCGTCGGTCAGGCCAAGCAGCACACGCAGCAGCGTCGACTTGCCCGAACCGGATTCACCCACCAGAGCGACGCTTTCGCCCGCTTCCAGCGACAGGCGCACGCCATCCAGCGCCGCCAGCCAGGCTGGCTCCGGGGCGCTCAACCACGACTTGCGCTTGCCGGCGACCTTGTACTTCTTCTCGACATCCAGAAGCTCGAAGATAGCGCTCATGGGCGGTCCTCCAGGTTCCAGCAGGCGACCTTGCGGCCATCAACCTCGGTCAGCGGCGGCTTGTCGTCGGCGCACTTCGGCAGGGCGCGTTCGCAGCGGGTGCAGAAGCGGCAGCCCTTCGGCATGGCGTCGAGCGGCGGCACGCCGCCCTGCGGCGCGACCAGCTCCTGGGTCTCAATTTCGAGCACGCAGGACTTCAGCACCTTGGTGTAGGGGTGCAGCGGCCGGCGCAGCACCGCGTCGCATGGCCCGGTCTCCATCACCTGGCCGGCGTAGAGCACGACGATGGAGTCACAGGCCTGGGAGGCCAGCGCCAGATCGTGCAACACGAAGATGCAGGCAGCGCCGCGCTTGCGGGTCTGCTCAAGGATAAGCCGGATGATCTGCGCCTGGATGGTGACGTCCAGCGCGCTTGTCGGCTCATCGGCCAGCAGCAGCTCCGGGTCGCAGGCCAGCGCAATGGCGATCATCACACGCTGCTGCATGCCGCCAGAGAGCTGGTGCGGAAAGGCGTTGAGGCGGCCCTCCGGGTCATTGATGCCGACGCTCTTCAGCAGCTCAAGCGCCCTGTCCCGCGCCGCCTGCTTCGACAGGCCATTCAGCCGCCGCAGCGGCGTCATCAGCTGGCTGCCCACGGTGTAGCAGGGGTTCAGGGCCGCGCCAGCATCCTGAAAGATCATGGAGATGCGACGACCGCGCAGCGTGCCCCAGGTCTTCTCATCGGCGCCAGCGAGATTGGCGCCGGTATCGTCATAGGTGATGACGCCGTCGGCCTTAACCTCCGGCCCGTCGATCAGCCCCATCAGCGCCATGGCGATGGTCGACTTGCCGGCGCCGGACTCGCCGACCAGCGCCACGGTTTCGCCCTTCGGCAGCGTGAAGCTGACGTCGTCGAGCACGAGGCGCTTGCCGCGCCGCAACGAGAAATGGTCGAGGGTCAGTAGGGGCGCCATCGCCGTGGCTGACGGTGAGGAAACGGCTGTGGCGGTCATCCTGCGCTCCTCAGCTTGGGGTCAAATTCTTCACGGATGCCGTCGCCGAACACGGACAGCGACACCAGCAGGATGGTCAGCGCCGCGCCAGGCGCGCCGGAGATCCAGGGCGCGAACGAGACGAAGCTGCGACCTTCGGAGATCATCAGCCCCCAGTCCGGCGTTGGCGGGGCCACGCCGATGCTGAGGAACGACAGGCTGGAGGAGACAAGGATGGCGTCGCTCATACGCAAGGTCAGCTGCACTGCGAGCGGGAAGATGACGTTGGGGATGATGTGGCGAATGACGATGCGTCCGCGCGGAATGCCCATCAGCTGCGCCGCCTCGATGTAGCCCTGGGTCTTCACCTGCATGACGTCAGCGCGGACGATGCGGGCGAAGGGGCCGATCATGGCGATGCCGACGGCGAGGATGACCTTGTCGACGCCCTGGCCGAGGATCGAGATCAGCGCGATGGCGGTGATCAGCGCCGGCAGCGCCAGGATGGAGTCGACGAGACGCATCAGCGCCCATTCGACCCGGCCGCCCATCAGGCCGGCGGTGAGGCCGACGGCGAGGCCGCCGAGCGCGCCGATCAGCACCGAGAAGAAGCCGATCGCCAGCGCCGTGCGCCCACCGTAGATGATGCGCGACAGCAGGTCCTGGCCGAAGCTGTCGGTGCCGAGCCAATGGGCGGCGGAGGGCGGCGACATGAACGCCGCCATGTCCTGGGCCGTGGGGTTATAAGGCGCGACCCATGGGGCGAAGATCGCCGAGAGCACGAAGGCCGCCGTGACGAGGAAGGACAGGGCGAAGAACGGCCGCCGACGTCCACGCGCCACGATGCGCGACAGGGCGGAGGGTTGGGCCGGGCGCAGTGGCGCGGAGGGTGCGGTGATAGCCGTCATCGGGACCTCAGGCGCGGATCAATCAGCGGGTAAAGAAGATCGATCACCAGATTGGTGATGACGAAGATGAGGGCGGCGGTCATGACGCCGGCCTGGACGATGCCATATTCACGCGCCAGCACCGCGCGGGTGATGGTCTGGCCCATGCCAGGCAGCGAGAACACGGTTTCGGTGAGCACGGCGCCCTGGACCAGTTGGCCAATCTGCAGGCCAATCACCGTTACCAGCGGCAGCAGCACGTTGCGCATGCCGTGCACCCAAATGACGCGGCGCATGGGTTCGCCACGGGCCCGGGCGGCGGCGATATAGGGCTGGCCCATCACCTCGACCATGCTGGCGCGGGTGACGCGCATGATCATGGCGATGAAATAGGCTGACAGCGTCACCGCCGGCAGAACCATGTGATAGAGCGCGCCGAGCGGGTCCTCGAGTGGCGAGACATAGCCCATCACCGGGAAGATCTGGAAATAGACGCCAAAGCCCCAGATCAGCAGGATGCCGAGATAAAAGCTCGGAAACGACGTGTTGGTCAGCACGAAGATGGCGGAAATATTGTCCCAGACGCTGCCCTGGCGCACCGCGGCGAGCACCCCGAGGGGGATGCCCAGCACGATGGCCAGAAACAGCGAGCACGACGCCAGCAAAAGCGTGACAGGAAGGGCTTCCATGACGACCATCTCAAAGATGGGCGCACGGCCAACAAACGAGTTTCCCCAGTCCCCGACAATAAAA
This sequence comes from Camelimonas sp. FR25, assembly GCF_059740505.1. Taxonomy (NCBI): domain Bacteria; kingdom Pseudomonadati; phylum Pseudomonadota; class Alphaproteobacteria; order Hyphomicrobiales; family Chelatococcaceae; genus Camelimonas; species Camelimonas sp. FR25. The sequence goes on from NZ_JCAWFG010000095.1 coordinate 81,190, forward strand.
TCACCGGCCCACCGCAGATACTGTTCGTAAAGCGGACGGTCGAGGCCGAGCTGTTTCACCATGGCCGCATGGGCCTCGGGCGAATAGTCCGAGCCAAGGCTCATTTCGACCGGGTCGCCCGGCGCCATCTTCAGCAGGCTGAAGCTGGCGACCGAGACGATGAAGAGGACGACGAAGGTTTGCAGAACCTTCCTGAACGCAAATGTCAGCATGCTAGCATCAGTCCAGACTGACCGTGTGAAGGTTGAGCAGATCCACCGGCACGTATTCGAAGCCCTTCACCTTGTTGGAGAAGACCTTGAAGATCGGCATGTGGGTCAGCAGCGCGATCGGCGCGGTCTCCAGCAGGATGTCCTCGGCCTGGGTGTAGAGCTTCTTGCGCTCGGCCTGATCGAGGGTGGCCTGGGCGGCGGCGCACAGCTCGTCGAACTTCGGATTGCTCCAGCCCCAGAAGTTCCACGGACCGCCAGTCTTGAATTCCGGGAACAACGTCTCATCCGGATCGAGGTCAGCTTCCCAACCGAAATCGAGGATGTCGAAATCGCCTGAATTGCGGCGGCTGACCCAGGCGGCGCGCTCCAGCAGTTCGATCTTCGGCTTAATGCCGATCTTCTCCAGCATCGGCAGCGCCGTCTGGGCGATACGCGAGCCGAAGCTGCCCTGCTCGGAGACGATGAACACAGGCTGAATGACGCCCTGGTCGGCCACCTTGGCCCGATAGGCCTTGGCCTTCTCCAGGTCGAAACGCTGGCCGCGACCGCTCTTTGCGACATTCGGGTCGTAGAAATCGGTCATGGGCGGCGAAATCGGCGTGATCGCCGGAATGCCCTGGCCGAAATAGGCCTGGCGGATCATCACGTCGCGGTCCAGCGCATAGGCCACGGCGAGACGCAGGTTCGGATCAGCGAACGGACCCTTCTTGCAGTTCATGCCGAGGAAGAAGTAATTGCCCTCGATCTCGCCATAGACCTTGAGGTTCTTGTTGGCCTTCATCTGCTGCACGAACATGGGCGGGCAATCGCTCATGCCATGCACCTGGCCGGACAGCACCGCCGCCGCAGCGGTCGAGGCCTCGGGCATCAGGCGGATGGTGACCTTGTCGAGCTTGGGCAGACCCTCCTCGAAATAATTCGGGTTCTTCTCCAGCTCGATCGTGGCGTTCTCGCGCCAGCTGACAAACCTGAACGGGCCAGTGCCGACGGGGTTGCGGCCATAGTCCTTGCCAAACTTGGCCACGGCGGCCGGCGAGACGATGGTGCCGGCGCGGCCGGTCGAGCCCGTGAGCGCCACCGGCAGGAAGGCGTAAGGCTTGCTAAAGGTCAGCTTGATGGTCAGCGGATCAATGATCTCGATCTTTTCAAGCAGATCAAGCTTCCACGCATGCGGCGACTTGGGCTGGCCCTTCGCCACCCGCTCCAGCGAGAACTTCACCGCTTCGGCGTCAAATGGCGTTCCGTCGTGGAAGGTGACGTTGGGGCGCAGCTTGAAGGTGTGCACCTTGTCGTCGGCGATCTCCCAAGTTTCGGCGAGATCCGGCACGAAGGCGACCTTCTTGCCGTCATAGGTCACCTTCAACAGGCCGTTGTGGATGTTGTTGATGATCTTGATGGCTTCAGGGAAACCGGTGAAATGCGGGTCGAGCGTATCGACATGCTTCACCCAGGCCAGATTGATGTGCTGCGGGCTCTTCGCCGCAGCGGAAGAGGAGCCGAGGCCAAGGCCGGCGCTGGTGGTGGCGGCGGCAGCGGCGGCGAGGCCGGTGCCCTTGAGGAAGCCGCGACGGCTGAGGTCGGCGGTCACCTTCTCCATCAGAATGGACTTATGGTCGATCTTTGTCACTGCTTTACTTCCCCTCTTGCATCTGTTTCGTGGCGGTGTGCGCGTTTCTGCAATAAAAGCGGGACACGTGACCCAGTAGTTTCCGGTTTAACCTCCTGCGAAAATCGACCAGAACATCCGGAGCGCGGTGACGCCGAGGAACACGGCGAACAGGCGCTTGAGGAGCTCGGGGCGAATGGCATGCGCCATGCGTGCGCCCTGGCGGGCCATGACGACGGTGATCGGGAAAATCAGCGCTGCGGCGAGCAGATTGACGTAGCCGAGCGAGAATGCGGGGCGACCTTCGACGCCCAGCCCGCCCCAGATGAAGCCGGCGGTGGCGGGAACGGCGATGACGAGGCCGAAAGCTGCGGCGGTGCCCACCGCCTTGTGCACCGGATAGTTGAAGGCGGTGAGCAACGGCACCGACAGCGTGCCGCCGCCAATACCCATCAGCGCCGAGACAAAGCCAATGAAGCCTGGCAGGCCGGCGCGACCAGCTGCGCCCTGCGGCAGATGCTCTGCAATGACCAGCTTGCGCGGCAGCAGCATGTTGATGGCCACCAGCACGGCGATGCAGGCGAACACCAGCTTGAGCTGCGCGCCGTCGATATAACGGGCGGCGACGCCGCCGGCGCCGGCGGCGATGAACATCGCCGGGGCCCAGCGCCGCAACAGCGCGAGGTCAACGGCGCCCTTGTTGTGATGGGTGCGGATCGATGCGATCGACGTGGCGATGATGGTCGCCAGCGAGGTGCCGACCGCCACATGCATGGCGACGCCGGGCGTATAGCCGAGCATGTCGAGGACAAAGGAGAACACCGGCACAATGACGATGCCGCCGCCGACGCCGAGCAGGCCGGCCAGCAGGCCAGCGGCGACGCCGGTCGAGACAAGGGCGGCCGTGAGAACCGCAAAAGACTGGAAGGTAAGGATCATTGCCGCAGAAACTTTGCATGCCGGTGCTTGGATGTGTATTATGCTGGTGGCATATGTATACAAACGACAAGATGAAATTCTGATCAGGGTGGGCGATGCTGATTAATTCTGCGGCAGTGGCCGATGATGGAAGCGAGCGCGTCGCCGAGATGCTGTATGCGGCGCTGGTGGATCAGATCGTTGAAGGCGTGCTGGCCCCTGGCGACGTGCTGAGCGAGCTGGGGCTGGCGGCGCGCTTTGGCGTGTCACGCACGCCGGTGCGCGAGGCGTTGCAGCGGCTGATGATGGCGGGGCTGGTGGAGCGCGGCCCGCGTCGGGCCCTGCAGGTGCGGCGGCTGGTGTTCACCGAGCTGAGTGATTTGTTCGAGGCGCATGGTGAGATCGAATCGCTGTGCGCCCAGTTCGCCGCCTTGCGCATGACGGCGATGGAGCGGCGGTTGCTGGCCGAATGCGTTGAGGAGGGCGAGGACGCTGCGGCGCGCGAGGACAATGACAGCTACACCGGGCTGAACGCCCGTTTCCACAGCATATTGCTCGAAGGCGCCCACAACGCCAGCCTGTTTGAGATCAGCCATAATCTCGGCCTGCGCACGGCGCCCTATCGTCAGGCGCAGTTTCGCCAGACCGATCGCCTGCACGCCTCGCAGACCGAGCATCGCCGGGTGCTGGAGGCGGTGTTGAATGAGAATCCGCGCGACGCCCATGTCGCCATGCTCGACCACATGACCGCCGTGTCGCTGAACGTCACCCGCATGCTGAAACGCGGGTGAGTGCCCAGGTTTTGCGCAGGGCGCCGCACGAGACGGCGCTGGCGCCTGCGCGCCGCTGATATTGCCGCGCCGCCTTGTGGCGGAACGCTGTTAGGTTGGTCCCCGGCGGGGCAGCGCGTCGGTATTGCACGCGGGCTTGCCACGACTGGCCGGGCTCCTTGCCGCCAGACGACCACGTCCGGTGGTTCGCGAGGGACCAGATCCAGGAAGTTACGGAGTGAAGACCAGGGCTGACCCAGGGTCGAGGCTCCGGCGGTTTGATCGTGGGCGGCTGCGCAGAACGCATGACGCACAGGCCTGGCGCGCCCGCGCCGGCATCAGGACCACCAGATGACGACAGATGATGCATGTGGCGCCCCTGTGGCGCGCAGCGGCTTTCGCGCCCGGCTCGGCGGCGAGACCCATGTCTTTGATGATTTAAAGACCCTTATGGCCTGCGCCTCGCCACCACGGTCTGGCGATGAGCTGGCGGGTCTGGGCGCCGACAGCGACGCGCGCCGTGTGGCGGCGCGCATCGCGTTAGCCGATGTGCCGCTGGCGCGGTTCCTCACGACGGCGCTTGTGCCCTATGAGGCGGATGATGTGACGCGGCTGATTATCGATAGCCATGACGCAGCGGCATTTGCACCGGTGTCGTCAATGACCGTGGGGCAATTTCGCGAATGGCTGCTGGCCTGGGACACCGACGCCGCAGCGCTCGCGGCTGTGGCGCCAGGTCTGACGCCGGAGATGGTCGCCGCCGTCTCCAAACTGTGCCGCAATGGCGACCTGATCCAGATCGCCGCCAGGGTTGAGGTGGTCACCGGCTTCCGCACAACCATCGGGCAAAAGGGGCGGCTGGCGTCGCGGCTGCAGCCCAACCACCCCACGGACGATCCGGTGGCCATCGCCGCCGCGACCATCGACGGCCTCCTGATGGGGGTGGGCGACGCCGTCATTGGCGTCAATCCCGCGACCGACAATGTCGAGGCCTGCACGCGCCTTCTGGTGATGCTGGACGAGCTGCGCCAGCGTTTCGCCATTCCGACCCAATCCTGCATCCTTTCCCATGTCACCACCTCGATCGAGGCGATCAATCGTAGGGCGCCGCTCGATCTGGTGTTCCAGTCGATCGCCGGCACCCAGCTCGCCAACCAGAGTTTTGGCGTGACGCTGGATCTGCTGGCCGAGGCGCAGGCGGCCGCCCTGTCGTTGCAACGTGGCGAGGTGGGGCAGAACGTCATGTATTTCGAGACCGGCCAGGGCGCGGCGCTGTCAGCCGGCGCCCACCACGGCGTCGACCAGCAGACCGTGGAGGCGCGCGCCTATGCGGTGGCGCGCGCCTATAATCCGTTGCTGGTCAATACGGTCGTCGGCTTTATCGGGCCGGAATATCTCTTTGACGCCAAACAGATCATCCGGGCCGGTCTCGAGGATCATTTTTGCGCCAAGCTGCTCGGCGTGCCCATGGGCTGTGACGTCTGTTACACCAACCATGCGGAAGCTGACCAGGATGACATGGATAACCTGGCGTTATTACTGGCCAATGCTGGCGTGAGTTTCGTCATCGGCGTGCCGGGGGCGGATGATATCATGCTGAACTACCAGAGCCTGTCGCACCATGATGTGCTGCGTCTGCGCCATCTGCTCAACCTGCGACCGGCGCCAGAGTTTGAGGCGTGGCTGCAGCACATGCAGATCGCCGACGCCTCTGGCCGGACGCCGCCGACAGCGCCGGGCGCGCCGCTGCTGTCGCACCTGCTCGCCTCAGGAGGTTTGTGATGGGTGATGTTGCGCTTTACGATTTGCTGCGCCAGCGCACCCATGCCCGTGTCGGGCTGGGGCGCGCGGGCGACGGGCTGCCCACGCAGGAATTGCTGGCGTTTCAGGGCGCCCACGCCATGGCCCGCGACGCCGTGCATGGCCAGGTGGATTTTGCAGCCATCGCCGCGCGTCTGGCGCCGTGGCCCGCGCTCACCGTGCGCAGCGCCGCTCCCGATCGCAGCAGCTATTTGCGCCGTCCCGATTTGGGGCGTCAGCTCGCCGATGGCGCAGCGGCTGTGTTGCCGCATGGGCCGTGGGATCTGGTGGTGGTCATCGCCGACGGCCTGTCATCGCGGGCGGTGGAGCGCCATGGCGCCGCCACAGCCAGGGCGGGGATCGCCGCCCTGGCGGATTTCAACATCGCGCCAGTGGTCCTGGCGGCGCAGGGGCGGGTGGCGATCGGCGATGACATCGCCGCCGCCATGGGCGCCCGCATGGCGCTGGTGCTGATCGGCGAGCGGCCGGGGCTGTCGACCGCCGATTCACTGGGCGCCTACCTCACTTTTGGCGCGGCGCCTGGCGCGCGCGATCACCAGCGCAATTGCGTCTCCAACATTCACGCCCAGGGCCTCGCGCCAGAGGTCGCGGCGGCCAAAATCGCCTGGCTGGCGCGGGCCGCGCTGCGCCTCGGACTGACTGGCGTTGACCTGAAAGAGGCCGCGCCTGACGCCGCGCTGACGTCGGTGGCGTCGTCGCTGCTGGAAGGCTAACCGCCAGAATTTAGCCGGTCGGCGGGGAGCGCCCGTGCCGCCGCTCCATAACAGCGCGCCTACCGCCTGTGGTGCGCCGTTTTGCCCCCGTCATGGTCGGGCTTGACCCGACCATCCACGTCTTCGGTTGTTGGGCGTATTGCGCCGGTAAACGCGTGGATGCCCGCGACGAGCGCGGGCATGACGGCTTGGGTTGGGGCTGCTTGGGCCGCGCGTGATCGCCAGCCTCGCCGCACCGTGGCGCCAGCCACCTCTACCGCATGGCCATTTTGCCGCCGTCATGGTCGGACTTGACCCGACCATCCACATCTTCGGTTGTTGGGCGCGTATTGCGCCGGTAACGCGTGGATGCCCGCGACGAGCGCGGGTATGGCGGCTTGGGTTGGGGGCTTCTTGGGCCGCGAGTGGTCTCCAGCCTCTCCGCGCCGTGGCGCCAGCCTGCCGCCTCCGCAGCGCCATTTTGCCTGCGTCATGGTCGGGCTTGACCCGACCATCCACGTTTTTGGCTGTGGGGGGCGTGTTGCGCCGGTTACGCGTGGATGCCCGCGACGAGCGCGGGCATGAGGGCTGGGGTGGGGCTGCTTGGGCCGCAAGTGGTCGCCAGTCTCGCCGCGCACGGCCCGATCACCCATGCCTTCCGGTCTGCTCTGGCGTCTGGCCCCGTTCTTGCGAGAGGCGGCACGGGGGAGGGCGGCGTGTTTCCTCAAGGTGAGCGTTTGCGCCGCTGTGGGGGGCGGCGCGCGCCGCAGTGAAACTCAGGCGCCGATGTATTGGGCAGATGACGCTGCAAACTGCTCATGAAGCGCTCAATTGTTGCTTGCAGCCTAAGCTGTTCTGCGGAAATTTTTGCCACTCAGGAAACTTTTATTCTTTTTAGTTGAATCCGATGGCGTTCCCTGCAACCTTCACTTCAACAAGTTCACACGAAAGGCGCTAACCCATGTGCGGCATTGTTGGGCTGTTTCTGAAGGACAAGGCGCTGGAGCCGCGCCTTGGCGCATTGCTCGCAGACATGCTCGTTACTATGACTGATCGCGGCCCAGACAGCGCGGGCATCGCCATTTACGGCGGCGGCGCTGAAGGTGTGGCCCGGATTACTGTGCAGACGTCGAATCCGGCTGAGGATTACGCTGGACTCGGCGAGAAGCTTGCTTCTTTCGTTAGGGAAGCTGACGTCGACGTGCGCGACACGCACGCCATCATCACCATCGCCGCCGATCGCGTTGAAGCGACCCGCGCCGCGCTGAAGCAGGTGGCGCCGCAGCTGCGCATCATGAGCGCGGGCGAAAACATCGCCATCTTCAAGGAAGTCGGCCTTCCCGAAGACGTGGTGAAGCGTTTCGACATCGCCAGCATGTCGGGCACCCATGGCGTCGGCCATACCCGCATGGCCACCGAATCCGCCGTCACCACCCTGGGCGCTCACCCGTTCTCGACCGGGCCTGACCAGTGCCTCGTGCACAATGGCTCGCTGTCGAACCACAATAATCTGCGCCGTCGCCTCAAGGCTGCGGGCATGGCGTTCGAAACCGAAAATGACTCGGAAGTCGCCGCCGCCTTTATCTCGGCGCAGATGGCCGAGGGCCACAATCTTGGCAACGCGCTGACTTCGGCGCTCGACCAGCTCGACGGCTTCTTCACCTTCGTCGTCGGCACCAGGGATGGTTTTGGCGTGCTGCGCGACCCGATCGCCTGCAAGCCCGCCGTGATGGCCGAGACCGACCAATATGTGGCGTTTGGTTCGGAATACCGCGCGCTGGCCAATCTGCCGGGCATCGAGACCGCCCGCGTCTGGGAGCCGCGCCCGGCCACCGTCTATTTCTGGGATCGCGCCGCCGCCTGATCCCGTCTCACTGACGCGCGGCCGCCGCAGCATGGCGGCCGCCCTGATCCGCGATTGACGCAGCCGCCGCGCCGCCTTGGCGCCGCCGAACCTGCGCTGACTTCTGGAGCATTATCATGCCCGCGTTCGACCTGGCGGAAACGCCGTTGCGCAGCCTCAATGAAGCGCTGCACACCGTCGCTGACATCGCCAATGACACCGTCTTTGAGGTTCTCAATCCGCGTGGCGCCCATGCCGTCGCCGTGGGCGTCGACAAGCCGGTCGCCGTCCGCATCCATGGCTCGGTCGGCTATTATTGCGGCGGCATGAATGACGGCGGCGACATCGTCGTGCATGGCTCCGCTGGCCCGGGCGTCGCCGAAAACATGATGGCCGGCAAGGTGGTGATCGAAGGCGACGCCTCGCAATACGCTGGCGCCACTGGCCAAGGCGGCCTGCTGGTGATCCGTGGCAACGCCTCCTCCCGTTGCGGCATTTCGATGAAGGGCATCGACATCGTCGTCGAGGGCTCGGTCGGCCACATGTCCGCCTTCATGGCGCAGTCGGGCAATCTGGTGGTGCTTGGCGATGCGGGCGATGCGCTCGGCGACAGCCTCTATGAGGCGCGCCTGTTCGTGCGCGGCAAGGTCGACAGCCTTGGCTCCGATTGCATCGAGAAGGACATGCGCCCGGAGCATCTTGAAATCCTCGCAGATCTTCTTGCGAAGGCTGGGATCTCTGGGGTCAAGCCGGAAGAGTTCAGGCGCTACGGCTCGGCCCGCAAGCTCTACAACTTCAACATCGACAACGCTGACGCATACTGACGGAGGGGGCCATGTCCCAACCTTTTACCCGCACCCCGCCGCGCAAGTCCGCGACCTTCGACGATTATACGCTGGCGGAGATCCGTCGCGCCGCCGCCACCGGCATCTATGACATCCGTGGCGCTGGCGCCAAGCGCAAGCTGCCGCACTTCGACGATCTGCTTTTCCTCGGCGCCTCGATGTCGCGTTACCCGCTCGAGGGCTATCGCGAGAAGTGCGACACCACGGTCGTGCTCGGCTCGCGCTTCGCCAAGAAGCCGATCACCCTGAAGACGCCGATCACCATCGCCGGCATGAGCTTTGGCGCGCTGTCCGGCGCCGCCAAGGAGGCCCTCGGCCGTGGCGCGACCATCGCCGGCACCTCGACCACCACGGGCGATGGCGGCATGACCAATGAGGAGCGCGGCCACAGCCAGACGCTGGTCTACCAATACCTGCCGTCGCGCTACGGCATGAACCCGCGCGACCTGCGCCGCGCCGACGCCATTGAAGTGGTGGTGGGCCAGGGCGCCAAGCCCGGCGGCGGCGGCATGCTGCTCGGCCAGAAGATCTCTGACCGCGTCGCCCAGATGCGTAATCTGCCCAAGGGCATCGACCAGCGCTCGGCCTGCCGCCATCCTGACTGGACTGGTCCGGACGATCTTGAGATCAAGATCCTTGAGCTGCGCGAAATCACCAATTGGGAAAAGCCGATCTACATCAAGGTTGGCGGCGCGCGCCCTTATTACGACACCGCCCTCGCCGTGAAGGCTGGCGCTGACGTGGTGGTGGTCGACGGCATGCAGGGCGGCACCGCCGCCACCCAGGACGTGTTCATCGAGAACGTCGGCATGCCGACGCTGGCCTGCATCCGCCCGGCGGTTCAGGCCCTGCAGGACCTTGGCATGCATCGCAAGGTGCAGCTGATCGTCTCTGGCGGCATTCGCTCTGGCGCCGACGTCGCCAAGGCGCTGGCGCTGGGCGCCGACGCCGTGGCCATCGGCACCGCCGCGCTCGTCGCCATCGGTGACCAGGACCCGCGCTGGGAGGCGGAATACCAGGCTCTCGGCTCCACCGCCGGCGCCTATGACGACTGGCACGAGGGCCGCGACCCGGCCGGCATCACCACCCAGGACCCGGAGCTGGCGGCGCGCCTCGACCCGGTGGCGGCGGGCCGTCGCCTCGCCAACTACCTGAAGGTGATGACGCTGGAAGCCCAGACCATCGCCCGCGCCTGCGGCCACAACCACGTCCATAACCTTGAGCCGGAAGATCTGGTGGCGCTGACCATCGAGGCCTCGGCCATGGCGAAGGTGCCGCTGGCCGGCACCAATTGGATCCCGGGCGTCACTGGCGGCTTCTGATCGGCGAGGGCTGGCGCCAGCGTGTCGCGCCAGCCCGGCCAAATCTCTTGCTCCGGCGATGGTTCAGGCGGCGTGCGGTCGCCTGGACAACAGGACAACACCAACAACGGGTCGGCAGCCAGCGCGCCAGGGGGCGGCGCGGCGCGCACCCAGCTTCAGTCGAGGGCTGTCATGATCACTGATCTCGCCGCCTACGCCGCGGACACTGGCGTAAAGTATTTCATGGTCAGCTACACCGACCTGATGGGCGGACAGCGGGCCAAGCTGGTGCCGGCCCAGGCCATCGCCGAGATGCAGTCGGGCGGCGCTGGCTTCGCCGGTTTCGCCACCTGGCTCGACCTGACCCCGGCCCACCCGGACCTGTTCGCCGTGCCCGACGCGCCGTCGGTCATCCGCCTGCCCTGGCGCCCGGACGTCGCCTGGGTGGCGTCGGATTGCGTGATGGAAGAAAAGCCGGTGCAGCAGGCGCCGCGCGTGGTGCTGAAGCGCCTCGTCGCTGAAGCCGCCGAGCTGGGCCTGCGCGTCAAGACCGGCGTCGAGCCTGAATTCTTTCTGACCACCGCGGATGGCCAGCAGATTTCCGATCCGCTCGATAATGCGGTGAAGCCCTGCTACGACCAGCAGGCGGTGATGCGCCGCTATGACGTCATCGCCGAAATTTGCGACGCCATGCTCGATCTGGGCTGGAAGGCCTATCAGAACGACCATGAGGACGCCAACGGCCAGTTCGAGATGAACTGGGAGTATGACGACGCGCTCGCCACCGCTGACAAGCACTCCTTCTTCAAGTTCCTCGTCAAGTCGGTCGCCGAGAAGCATGGCCTGCGCGCCACCTTCATGCCCAAGCCCTTCATGGGCCTCACCGGCAATGGCTGCCACGCCCACATCTCGGTCTGGGACCTTGACGGCAAGACCAATGTCTTCGCCGACAAGTCGAAGCCTTTCGCCCTGTCCGACAATGGCCGTCACTTCCTCGGCGGCATCATGAAGCACGCCTCGGCGCTGGCGGCGATCTGCAACCCGACGGTCAATTCCTACAAGCGCATCAATGCGCCGCGCACCATTTCCGGCGCGACATGGGCGCCGAATTCGGTGACGTGGACCGGCAATAACCGCACCCACATGGTGCGCGTGCCCGGCGCTGGCCGCTTCGAGCTGCGGCTGCCCGACGGCGCCGTCAATCCCTACCTGCTGCAGGCGGTGATCATCGCCGCTGGCCTCGACGGCCTGCGCAGCAAGGCCGACCCTGGCCCGCACCACGACATCGACATGTACCGCGACGGCCATCTGGTGACGGACGCGCCGAAGCTGCCGCTCAACCTGCTCGACGCCCTGCGCGCCTATGAGGCTGACGAAGGCCTCACCCAGGCCATGGGCGCTGACTTCTCCGCCGCCTACATCAAGCTGAAGACCCAGGAATGGCAGGCCTATTGCAACCATCTCACTGCCTGGGAGCGCGACACCACGCTGGACATCTGAGGCAGGGGCGCCGCGCTGGCGGCGCCATCCGCTGACGCGGGCCTCGCCCGCCTGACGCCGCCCGCCTCACCTGGCCTTGCGCCCGCCGCGATGACGGAAGCCTACGACATGAGCCACTACATCCTCACAGTGACCTGCGCCTCGCGCCGCGGAATCGTCGCGGCGATCTCAAGCTGCCTCTCGGGCAAGGGTTGCAACATTGTCGACAGCGCGCAGTTCGACGATGGCGACACCGAGCGCTTCTTCATGCGCGTCGCCTTCCGTTCAGAAGCTGGCGCCAGCCTCGCCGAGATCCGCGAGGCGTTCGCGCCTGTCGCCGACGAGTTTGGCATGACCGCCGAATTCCATGACCCGGCCCATCCGATGAAGGTGGTGTTGATGGTGTCGCGCTTCGGCCACTGCCTCAACGACATCCTGTATCGCTGGAAGATCGGCGGCCTGCCCATCGACATTGTCGCGGTGATCTCCAACCACTTCGACTATCAGAAGCTGGTGGTGAACCACGACATCCCGTTCCACCACATTCCGGTGACGGCGGCCAACAAGCCTGTGGCCGAGGCGCGCATCATGGACATCGTGCGCTCCACCGGCGCGGAGCTGATCGTGCTGGCGCGCTACATGCAGATCCTGTCGGATGAGATGTGCCAGGCCATGTCCGGCCGCATCATCAATATCCACCACTCTTTCCTGCCGAGCTTCAAGGGGGCCAACCCCTACAAACAGGCTTATGGACGCGGCGTGAAACTGATTGGCGCCACCGCCCATTACGTCACCGCCGATCTCGACGAAGGTCCGATCATCGAGCAGGACGTCGCCCGCATCACCCATGCCCAGAACGCGTCCGATTATGTCTCCATTGGTCGTGACGTTGAGGCCCAGGTGCTGTCGCGCGCCATCCACGCCCACATCCATCACCGCGTCTTCCTCAACGGCGACCGCACGGTGATCTTCCCGGCCAGCCCCGGCGATTACGCTTCAGCCCGCATGGGCTGAGGCGCCCCTCACAACTGCTTCCGGCGCCGGAGCCGCCCTGCTGCTCCGGAACCCATCAGGAAAACGGGCTTCCCATGCGCTACTCATTCCTGTCCCTGGCCGCCAACGCCCTGACCGGTCACCGTAACTGGAAGCCAGCCTGGCGCGACGCCACGCCGAAGGGCGCCTATGACGCCATCATCATTGGCGGCGGCGGTCACGGCCTCGCCACGGCCTATTATCTGGCCAAGAACCACGGCCTCACCAATGTCGCCGTGCTGGAGAAGGGCTGGATCGGCTCCGGCAACGCCGGGCGCAACACCACCATCATCCGCTCGAATTACATGCTGCCAGGCAATACGGCGTTTTACGAGCTGTCGATGAAGCTGTGGGAGGGGCTGGAGCAGGACCTCGACTACAACGCGATGGTCTCGCAGCGCGGCGTCATCAACCTCTACCATTCCGACGCCCAGCGCGACGCCTTCATCCGGCGTGGCAACGCCATGCGCCTCGCCGGCGTCGACGCCCAGCTGCTGTCGCGCGAGGACGTGCAGAAGGAGCTGCCGTTCCTGAATTTCGACAACGCCCGCTTCCCCATTCGCGGCGGACTCACCCAGCGGCGCGCCGGCACCGCCCGCCATGATGCGGTTGTCTGGGGTTACGCGAGGGGGGCCTCGGAGCGCGGCGTCGACATCATCCAGAATTGCGAGGTCACCGGCTTCGTGCGCGACAGCCGCGGCGCCGTCACCGGCGTCGAAACCACCCGGGGCCGCATCCTGGCGCCCAAGGTCGGCGTCGCGGTCGCGGGCAATTCCTCGCGCGTCGCCGCCATGGCCGACCTGCGTCTGCCGATCGAGAGCCATGTGCTGCAGGCCTTTGTCTCCGAGGCGATCAAGCCGTTCATCGACACGGTCGTCACCTATGGCGCCGGTCACTTTTACATCTCGCAGTCCGACAAGGGCGGCCTCGTCTTCGGCGGCGATATCGACGGCTACAATTCCTATGCCCAGCGCGGCAATCTGCCGACCGTCGAGGACGTCTGCGAAGGGGCCATGGGTTTGATGCCGCGCATCGGCCGCGTGCGCATGCTGCGCTCCTGGGGCGGCATCATGGACATGTCGATGGATGGCTCGCCGATCATCGACAAGGCGCCGGTCGAGGGCCTCTATCTCAACGCCGGCTGGTGCTACGGCGGCTTCAAGGCCACCCCGGCGTCGGGCCATTGCTTCGCCCATCTGATGGCCACTGGACAGCCCGTTGACGTGGCGGCGGCCTACCGCCTCGACCGTTTCGCGCGCGGCCTGATGATCGACGAAAAATCCCAGGGCGCACAGCCAAATCTGCACTGACCGCCTGAGGCGCCGTCGCCAGCGGACGGCGCTTCGGGGATGCGGCGGGTTGCACGGACCCGCCAAGGCGAGACGCGACAGGAGCGCCACCCATGCGCATCAACTGCCCCTATTGCGGATCACGCGATCTGCGCGAATTCACCTTTCTTGGCGAGGCCTGCGAGGCCGATGCAGCCCGCGACGCCTCTGAGCCCGGCAAGGGCGGCGGCGCGGTCAGCGCGACAGGCCCGCAAGCATCTGCTTATGACGCCGTTTATCTGCGCGACAACCCCCTGGGCCGCAGCCGCGGCTGGTGGTGCCACGACCACGGCTGCCGCTCCTGGCTGCTGATCGAGCGCGATAACCGCACCCATGACATCTTCTCTGTGTCGCTTGCACGCCCGGAGGCAGGACAATGACGACCCTCGCGCAGGGCGCTTCTCAGCGCATCCCCGGTCACGGGCTGGTCAATCACCACAAGCCGGTGCGCTTCTCCTTCGACGGCCGCAGCTATGAGGGTCGCGAGGGCGACACCCTGGCGTCGGCCCTGCTGGCCAATGGGGTGAAGCTGGTCGCCCGTTCGTTCAAGTATCACCGGCCGCGCGGCGTCATGACCGCAGGTCCGGAAGAGCCCAATGCGCTGGTGGAGCTGGGGGAGGGCGCTCGCCGCGAGCCCAACTGCAAGGCCACCACGGTCGAGCTGTTCGACGGGCTGACGTCACAGAGCCAGAACCGCTGGCCGTCGCTGGATTTCGACGTCGGCGCCGTCAATGGCCTGTTCTCGCCGTTCTTCGTCGCCGGATTCTACTACAAGACCTTCATGTGGCCTGGAGCCTTCTGGGAGAAGGTCTATGAGCCGCTGATCCGCCGGGCCGCAGGGCTTGGTCGCGCCGCTGACGTCGCCGATCCCGACCACTATGAAAAGGCATATGCGTTCTGCGACGTGCTGGTCATCGGCGCAGGCCCGGCGGGCATCGCCGCGGCGCTGGCGGCTGGTCGCTCCGGCGCGCGCGTCATCCTGTGTGACGAGGATTTCCGCCTCGGCGGCCGACTGCTCGCCGAGACCGATGGCGACATCGACGGTCGCCCTGGCCACGACTGGCTGAATGCGGCGCTGAGCGAACTCGCCGCCATGCCCGAGGTGACCTTGATGCCGCGCACTGCGGTGTTCGGCGCCTATGATAGCGGCGTGTTCGGCGCCCTTGAGAAGGTCTCCGATCACCTGCCGCAGCCGGAAACCGGCAAGCCGCGCCAGCGCCTGTGGCGTATCACGGCGACGCGCAGCGTGCTGGCCGCCGGCGCCATTGAACGGCCGCTGGTGTTCCCGGGCAATGACCGGCCCGGCGTGATGCTGGCCGGCGCCGTGCGCGCTTACGCCAATCGCTTCGGCGTGCTGGCCGGGCGCAATCCCAGCTTCTTCACCAATAATGACGAGGCCTGGCGCGCCGCCTTCGACATGGCGGCGCTCGGGGCCGGCGTCGGCGTCATCGTCGATTCCCGTCAGGCCGTCGATCCCGCCTTGTTGCAGCGGGCCAATGCGCTCGGTCTCAAGGTGATGACCGGCGCCGTGGTCGTCGAGACCTCCGGCGGCAAGGCGCTGACCGGCGTCACCGTGATGGATGGCGAAGGCCGCTGCCACCATGTGCATGCGGACCTTTTGGCGGTGTCAGGCGGCTTCAACCCGCATATCGCCCTGACCACCCACCTCAATCACCGTCCGGTGTGGTCTGAGCAATACGCCGCATTCCGGCCTGGCGGGCTGCCGCCGGGCATGACGGTGGCTGGCGCGGCCGCAGGTCCCCGCGGCCTCGGCGCGGCGCTGCGTTCGGGCCATGAGGCGGGCATTTCCGCCGCCCAGGCCTGTGGTCTCGACGGCGCGGTCGGCGGCCCACCGCAAGCGGTGGACGCCCCGAGCGCCATGACCCCGCTGTGGCGGGTGCAGGGTCGCGGCGGCAAGGCGCTGAAGGGCAAGGCTTTCGTCGATTTCCAGCACGATGTCACCGCCTCCGACGTGGCGCTGGCGCACCGTGAGGGCTATCGCTCGGTCGAACTGCTCAAGCGTTACACCACGCTTGGCATGGCCACGGACCAGGGCAAGCTGTCGAATGTCAACGGTCACGCTATCATGGCCGAGTTGCAGGCCAGCCCGATGGAGAAGGTCGGCACGACCACGGCGCGGTCGCCTTCGGTGCCTGTCGCCATCGCCGCGTTCGCCGGCCACGCCCGCGAAAAGTCGTTCAAGCCGACCCGTCTCGTGTCCGACCATGAGCACGCCAGGGCCAAGGGCGCGACTTTCGTGGAGACCGGGCAGTGGATGCGCCCACAATGGTTCGCCCAGCCAGGCGAGAGCTTCTGGCGCGATACGGTGAACCGCGAGGTGACGACCACCCGCAGCAACGCCGGCATTTGCGACGTTTCCACCCTGGGCAAGATCGAGATCCAGGGGCCCGACGCCGCCGCGTTCATCAATGGCGTCTATATCAACGCCTTCGCCTTGCTGCCGGTCGGCAAGGCCCGCTATGGCGTGATGCTGCGCGAGGATGGCTTCATTCTCGACGATGGCACGGTGGCCCGTTTCGGCCCCGAACACTTCGTCATCTCGACCACCACGGCCAATGCGGCGCGGGTGATGAAGCACCTCAACTATTGCGCGCAGAAGCTGTGGCCGCACATGGACGTGCAACTGGCCTCGGTCTCCGAGACCTGGGCCGCCTATGCGGTGGCTGGCCCGAAGTCGCGCGCCTTGCTGCAGAAGCTGCTTGGCGACGCCATTGATCTGTCGAACGAAGCCTTCCCCTTCATGGCGGTGGCGGCGTTCGAATGGGCCGGCGTGCCGGTGCGGCTGTTCCGCATCTCCTTCTCGGGCGAGATGGCCTATGAGATCGCGGTTCCCGCCAATTACGGCGAGGCGCTGTCGCGGGCGCTGGACACGGTGGGCGAGGCGTTCGGCGCCTGCACCTATGGCTCGGAAGCGCTCGGCGTGATGCGTATCGAAAAGGGCCATGTCGGTGGCCCCGAAATGGTCGGGACCACGGCGCAGGACGTGGGGCTGGGCAAGATGATGTCGACGAAGAAGGACTTTGTCGGCAAGGCGCTGGCCTATCGCGATGGCCTCGTCGACGGCGATCGCCTGCAGCTGGTTGGCCTCAGGCCGCTTGATCCACGCCAGCCCATCACCGGCGGGGCCCATCTGCTGGAGCCGGGCGCGGCGCCGACCACCGCCAACGACCAGGGCTATGTCACCTCGACCTGCTGGTCGCCAACCCTGAACAGCTTCATCGCCCTGGCGCTGGTGCAGCGCGGGCCGCAACGCCTGGGCGAGCAGATGCGCGTCGTCGATCTGCTGCGCGGCTCCGACGTCGCCGTGGAGCTGTGTTCGCCAGTGTTCTTTGATCCAGATGGGAGCCGCCACCATGGCTGAGATGACCCTGCAAGCCATCACGCCGTTCGCGGAGCATCTGGCGCGGGCCGCAGGTCATGCCGCGCCAAGGGGGACGGCGGGCCTGGCTGTTTCCGAGCGGACCGACCTGGGCCTCGCCACGGTGATCGTGCGCAAGGGCCAGTTCGCCGCCCTTGCCGCCGCCGTCAACGCCAGTTTTGGCGTAACCCTGCGCAATGAGCCCGTGGTCAGCGGCGATGGTCGGCTGGCGTTCATCGGCGTCGCCCCAGGCAGCTGGCTGGCGGTGTCGCCAGGCGGCGGCTGGCGTTTCGCCCGGGATCTGGCGGCGACGCTGGAAGGCCTCGCCTCGGTGTCCGACCAGTCGTCGGGTTATGGCGTGCTGCGTCTGTCCGGTCCGAAGGTGCGGGCGGTGCTGGCCAAGGGCGCGCCGCTCGACCTGCACCCGGCGAACTTTCCGCCCGGCAAGGCTGCAGTGACGGACATTTCTCTCGTCGGCGGCATTGTCTGGCGCGTGGATGGCACGCCGCTGGCCGATGGCGCCGAACTGGCCGGCGGCTGTTTCGATGTGGCGGTTTTCCGCTCACTCGCCGGCAGCTTCTTCCACTGGCTGGAGGAAAGCGCCGCCGAGTTCGGCATGACCACGGGCTGAAGCGCGCCCGCCGGGCGCATGCCGCGCCGCGAGATCAGCACACTGGCGTGTCCGTGGCCAGCAACAGGCCGTGGAGTTGATTGCAGGGCGGGGGCCAACGCTCCCGCCAACGGGTTGGCGCGTCCCGCTCACGCGCCCGATCACACCGACCAGCAGATGGAGAGGGGAGCGCACAGGATGAGCGCCACGATCATCGACGGCAAGGCCGTCGCAGCCACTTTGCGGGCAGACGTCGCCCGGGGCGCGGCCGAACTGGCGCGTCGCATGGGTCGCAAGCCTGGTCTGGCCGTCGTGCTTGTTGGCTCCGATCCCGCCAGCCAGGTCTATGTCGCCTCAAAGGTCCGCCTGACGGTCGAAGCCGGCATGGAGAGCTTTGAACACCGGCTGCCGGAAAGCGCCACGGAGGCCGAGCTGCTGGCGCTGATCGCGCGGCTCAACGCAGATGAGGCGGTCGACGGCATTCTGGTGCAATTGCCGCTGCCGCAGCACATCAACGCTGGCCGTATTATCGAGGCGATCGCGCCGACCAAGGATGTCGACGGCCTGCACCCGGAGAACGCCGGTCGCCTCGCCAGCGGGCTGCCTGGCCTCGCGCCATGCACGCCGTTGGGCTGCATGTTGCTGATCAACACCGTCGTCCAGGACCTGCGGGGTCTCAACGCCCTGGTGATCGGCCGCTCGGTGCTGGTCGGCAAGCCCGCCGCCCAGATGCTGCTCAACGCCGACGCCACCATCATCGTCACCCATCTCGACACGGTGGACCTGCCGGGGCTGTGCCGCCAGGCAGACATTGTCGTGGTGGCGGCGGGCTGCCCGGGGCTGGTGCGCAAGGACTGGATCAAGCCAGGCGCCATCGTCATTGACGTCGGCATCAACCGCCTGCCGCCGGAGCCTGGCGCAACACGTGGACGCATCGTCGGCGACGTCGCTTTTGACGAGGTGAGCGAGATCGCCGGATACATCACCCCGGCCCCCGGCGGCGTCGGCCCCATGACCATCGCCTGCCTCCTCCGCAACACCCTGACCGCCGCCGAACGCCGTTTCGACGCCGCGCAACTGGCCAGCGCCGCTTGACGCGTCGCCATCGAACTGAATGGCCACTGGGTCGCCCCTCCCGGGCGCGGCGCTGCTGCTGCGCCCGGTGTCTCGGGGCAGGTCAGTGGCTCATGTGTGCGCGCGCCGCGAGGGCTGAACAGGACTGGCGCGCAACGACGGTTCATAGCAGAACCCGATGAGCGTGATAGATCGGATTCTGGCTAAGCCCGTGCGGCGCCTGAGCATTTCAGGATGCGGCTGCCTCAGCATCTTCGCATCCTGGTATCAGGCGGCGCCAGGCGTCACTCGGCTTCCTTGTGCTGCTTTTTCCTGTGCTGATCATCAACGTGCCAATGTCAGCCGTTCGACAGGGTGCAGCGATAGGGTTACTTTGCATCGCCCTGGTGCGACTGTTGGACGGGCGGGCGCTCGCTTATGCGTTCTGGGTGTTGGTGGCAACCGGGTTCCACAGTAGCGCCGCCATTTTTTTCCTGTTGACGCCACTGGTCGGCAGGAAGATCACGCGCGCTCGTGTGGCTACTGCAGTTTTGCTGGCGGTTCCCGGCGCATATCTGCTCGTTACAGGCGACGCGGGGGAGGAGGCCAGCGGGCGATACATCAATTCGGGCTCGGAAGCTTTCGGCGCCGTGTTCAGGATCGGCCTGATTGTGTTGAGCGGAGCGTTCTATTTTGTCTTGCTGCGCCGCTGCTGGCAGCGAGAGTCGCCTTCGGACTACAATTTCGTCACCTATGGCGCCCTGGTGATGATCGGCGCGATGGGCCTTTTGCCAATATCTACTGTAATTTCCGACCGACTTGGGTACTATCTCGTCCCGCTCCAAACTGTGATATTCGCACGAATAGGCAGTTTTCGCACCTTGGCGCATCGAGACATGCTGGTTATCGCGCCTTATATCATGTTACTGCTGTTCATGACGGTGTGAATCGCCACGTCTAGCCTGTTTGCGGCCTGCTATCTCCCATATCGAACCTGGTTGTTCGGGTTTGGTTAACCGGGCCCCGCGTCGATAGCCCTGGGCCTGAACCGGCTCCAGGCTCGCCAAGGGTTCGCAGGGGCCCGACATGGCGCGTGTTACGCTGGGGGCAGGGTAGAACCTCGCCACGCGGGACAGGCCTGAAGCGGACGCTGCGGTGGCGGACCATTGCAGGAGCCGGTGCATTCGTGACACCCGCCACTGCGCTTTGACGTCACGGTCTGGCCGCATGGAGTGATCGCGGCCAATGTGCATCGCTATCTTTGGAGCGGAAGCAGTCACCTGAAGCGTATGCTGAGTGTCTGATCAGAAATTAAGTTGAGTGGTATCAGTAGGTTGGCTTGACAGCCTGGCCTGTCGTT
>NZ_JCAWFG010000097.1:0-25892 GCF_059740505.1 Camelimonas sp. FR25
GTACCTCCAACACTTGCGTCATCGAGGGGGGACGTGATGGCGTGGGCAGCGGCAGGGCGTTGGCAAAAGCGCCGCCACCGGGCTTTGGGCGTTTGCCGATCAGTAATCGTTGTGGGCAGAAAAAAAGGGGGAAGCACTTTCCGCTGCTGCGCGATCGGCACATGCTCCATGCTCCATGCTCCATGCTCCATGCTCCATGCCGCAGGCGGCGCAAGGCGCCCCTGCGGCCTTCAGCCCTGGCACAACCGGGAGACAGTCTGCCGCCGTCGCCAGGCGCAATCCTGTGGCGTTAGCGCCAGGGCCGCCAGGCCCCGCGCTGCTCGGCCAGCAACATGTTGTTCCTTGTACTAACGCAACTTCCGGGACCAACCGCCTGCACCCATGCCCCGTCGGTCACCTGCGCGCGTAACATCAGTCGCGGCTCGTCAGCCTCTCCTGCGCCCCGTCCTTGGCTCGCCGGGCGCATGCTGGGGCAAACGGCTCCAGAGGTCCGTGGCGGTTCATCTCTCACTGGCGCCTGATGCCGCCCGCGTTGCGCAGCCAGGCTGGCGCTGCGGGTCCCGCACGCGGGGGCGCTAACGCCAGGAGCGCGCCTTGATAACGACCCACGCCTTGTCCCGGCCATCTCGTCAGGCTGGTTTGTGTCGTGGGGCTGGGGCATTGAAGGAAAGAACAGTTGTCCGGCGCCTGGCGCCTCGCCATTGCTGCGACAGCCCGCAAGCAGGACCCGCCATGCCCTCCCCACTCCCTCACCGCCCGCATCCTTTTGTCTACAAGATCTGCACCGCCGCCGAATGGCGGCGCGCTTCAGGCGCAGGGGTGTTCGTGGGGGCGGCGATTGATGTGCGGGATGGTTACATTCACCTCTCCACGGCGGCGCAGGTGGCGGAGACGGCGCGGCTGCATTTTGCCGGACAGGGCGATCTGGTGTTGCTGGAGGTCGAAACTGCTGCACTTGGAGACGCTTTGCGCTATGAGGCGAGCCGTGGCGGCGCGTTGTTTCCGCATCTGTATGGCGTGCTGCCGGTCCTTGCGGTGCGGAGGACCTGGATGCTCGTCGCCGATGCGACAGGCGCGCCCTTGATACCGGAGCTGTCAGGCCAATGACCCTGCTTGAAGACCTCGCCCGCAAGGCGATGTTCGCCCTCGACCCCGAAACCGCGCATGGGCTGACCATTCGCGCCCTGGGCGTCGCCCCGCGCCGCATGCCGCCGGCGAGTGACCCCCGGCTGGCCGTGGACGCCTTTGGCCTGCGTTTCCCCAATCCTGTCGGCCTCGCCGCCGGTTTCGACAAGAACGCCGAGACGCCCGACGCCATGCTTGGTTATGGCTTCGGCTTCGTCGAGGTCGGCACCATCACCCCGCGGCCGCAGCCTGGCAATCCGAAGCCCCGCATCTTCCGCCTGAAAGATGATCGCGCCGTCATCAACCGCCTCGGCTTCAACAATGAGGGGCACGCCGCAGCCCGCGCCCGTCTGCTCGCCCGCCTGCGTGGCGCATCAGCGCCTTCCGGCATCGTCGGCGTCAATATCGGCGCCAACAAGGATGCGACCGATCGCGCCGCCGATTACGTCGCTGGCGTCCAGGCCTTTGTCGATGTCGCCAGCTATTTCACCGTCAATATCTCATCGCCGAACACCCCCGGCCTGCGTGACCTGCAGCATGAGGCGGCGCTGGATGATTTGCTTTCGCGTGTGCTGGAGGCGCGTGACGCCGCCGCCGCCAGCGGCAAGTCACGCCGGCCGGTGCTGCTGAAAATCGCCCCTGATCTGTCGCTGGCTGAGCTGGACGGCATTGTCAGCGTCTGCCGCAAACGTGGCGTCGACGGCATGATCGTCTCCAACACCACCGTCGCCCGCCCGGACAGCCTGAAGAACCGCGACGTCGGCAAGGAAACGGGCGGACTGTCCGGCGCGCCCCTGCTCGGCCCCTCCACCGCCATGCTGGCCCACGCCTTCCAGCGGGTGGAACGCGCCTTTCTGCTGATCGGCGTCGGCGGCGTCGACAGCCCGAAGAGCGCCCTGCGCAAGATCCGCGCCGGCGCAGCGCTGGTGCAGATCTATACCGGCATGATCTACCAGGGCCCGGACATCGCCGCCGTCATTAATCGCGGCCTGCTCGACCATCTGGCCAGGAGCGGCGAAACGCTCGCCGCGCAGGTCGGCGTTGACGCTGAGGCAGAGGCCAGGCAGCTGGGTTGAACTGGCCTGGAGGCTGCGAGCGCGGGGCGGCGCCCCTCACCCGTAGCGGCGCGGCGCTCGTGACCGGCGAGGCAGAGACTGGTGAGGCGGTGGCATGCGATCGCATGCCGCCAGAATGCTCTGGCGTGAAGACGTGGATGCCCGTGACGAGCACGGGCATGACGGCTTTTCGGGGGGGCCGGCGACGCTATTGTCTGAGGCGGCGGCCCTGGCTCTCGCCTTCGCCCTGCCTGTCAGCCTCGGCGATTGAGGACGCGTAGCACCAGCCAGATCGGCACCACGACCATGGCGCCATAGACCAGCCACATGCCGACATCGCCGATCACTGCAAAGCCATTGGCCACCACACGGCGCACGAAGCGGGCGATGCTGTCATAGAGCGCCACCGGCGTGATATCGAGAAAAGCCATGGCGGCGCCGACCAGCACCGACAAAAACACCAGGCGCACCAGCACCGATACGGGCGATCCGCCCAGAAAACCGTTCAGTCCGCCGCGGCTCTCAGCCATTTCAAACTCCATTGTGGCGCAGGATTCAGCGACCATCGCGCCAGCTGTCCGTCACATGGATCCCGGCGTGAGCATCCTGTGGCGCTGAATGATGCGTAAATTGCGACGGCGCCACTGGCCGGCACGCCCGCCCGGATTCGGCTGCGGCCCCGCAGGCAGGCGCCAAGCCAACCGACGGGCGGGGCGCCGCAAGGGCAAGCCGCAAGCGTCAGGCGGGCGCAGCCGCTGTCCACGGCGCCGCCGCCATCCGTGCGGCGACGATCACCGCCTGGGTGCGGCTCTCGACGCCTAGCTTTTGCAGGATCGCCGAGACATGCGCCTTGATGGTCGCCTCAGACACGTTGAGCTCGTAAGCGATCTGCTTGTTGAGCAGCCCCTCGGACAGCATCATCAGCACGCGCACCTGCTGCGGCGTCAGGCTGGTGAGGCGCCGGGTCAGATCGGCGGCCTCGCGATCGGCGGGGGCCGAAAGGTCGATGTCGGGCGGCGTCCAGGTGCCGCCCGCCAGCACCGCCGCCAGCGCCTCGCCCATCGCTTCAACCGACAGCGACTTGGGCACGAAGCCCGCAGCGCCGAACTCCATGCATTTGCGGATTACGCTCGCATCATCGGTGCCCGACACCACGACGACCGGCACGCCAGGGTGCTGGGCGCGCAAAAACAGCAGGCCGGAAAAGCCCTGGGCACCGGGCATCGACAGATCGAGCAGCACCACATCAGGCTCCTCGCCCGCCGCGATCACCGCCGTGGTGGCGTCGAAGTCGCCTGCCTCGTCGATCTCGGCGAGCGGCATGATACGCGCAATGGCCTGGCGCAGGGCGCCGCGAAACAGGGGGTGGTCATCTGCGATGACAATGCGTGACGTGGTCTGCTCGATCACCTGATGTCTCTTCCAAATGCCGCCGACGCCAACAACTGCAACAAGGGCGTGTGCCCAAACCGCAGGCGTTTGATGGCTGGTCTACCACAGGCTGGCGCAGTCACGCCAAGTGCTCAGGGAATTTTAAAGTTTCCGCGCCGCCATGCAAGAAAAGCCGTACGCTCGGCGCGGTGTTTCGCTCTTGACCCCCGGTAAGGGGGCGCCTAGATAGCGGGCACAGCAGTTCATCCGGGGCCACGCCCCCGGCTGCGCGCTCATGCGTTCATTGACATGGAGGTCAACGAACAGCGGCGCGCAGGTGAAATCCGGGACGGCCCGGGCCTTGGTATGGAGGGCCCGATGGCCTGGATTTATCTGCTCGTCGCCGGTTTGCTGGAAATTGTCTGGGCGTTTTCGATGAAGGCGTCGCATGGCTTCACCCGCCTCACCCCCAGCATCATCACCATTGTCGCCATGATCGCCAGCTTTGCGCTGCTGGCCTACGCCATGCGCTCGCTGCCGCTGGGCACCGCCTATATGGTGTGGACCGGCATCGGCGCCGCCGGCGCCTTTGTGGTCGGCGTCATCTTTCTCGGCGAAGCGGTCACGCCCATGCGCGTCACCGCCGCCTGCCTGGTGCTGGCCGGCATTGTGATGATGAAAATGTCGTCGTCGGCCTGAAGCAACCTGTAACGGCGGGGCTGCGACAGGTGCGCCGCCGTTCCCAAAGCCGCACCACCAACCCGTCCCGGGCCGCCGCCAATTTGCAGAAGCGGCCTGTTGACCGCCGCAATTCACACATTCTGATTGGACAATCTGCGTCGCCCGTGGTGTGTCTGGCGCAAAGTCGATCCGTTGCGCGGATCGCCCACAGACAGATCAGCAAAGGTTACGCCATGTCCGATGAATATGTTTACGACGAAGCCACCGGCGAATGGATCAGCCCCGAAGAAGCGGCGTCGCGCGCTCCTGCCGCCGGTCGCATTGTGCGCGACTCAGCCGGCAACCAGCTGGCAGACGGCGACAGCGTCATCCTGATCAAGGACCTCAAGGTGAAGGGCGCCAACCAGACCCTGCGTCGCGGCACGGTGATCAAAACCATCCGCCTGACCGACGATGACCAGGAAATCGATTGCCGCTTCGAAGGCATCAAGGGCCTGGTGCTGCGCGCCGAATTCGTCAAAAAGCGCTAAAACAGGCCACGCACATTGCCGGCAGGCGCAGCCCAAGGCGCGCGCCTGCCAGGGCCGTTTGGCCCCGCCTAAGCCCGACGTCGGCGCCGCCTCCAGTCGCGTTCCCGCCTGGCGCACAATCTCACGGCCAGGGCCTCCAGCCCAAGCTTTAGCCTGGCGTCGGCCTGCCCCAGTACTGCCGCTGGTCTCGGCGTCGGCGTCGAACACGATGCACCACAACCCGATACAACTAGTATCTGGATCAAGCGGGTTTTCCACCCGCAGCCCCACACCATCTGCCGAAAGTCGCCGCAGCGCATATTGACCAGCGCAAGCGCGATCCGTAGCTTCATCGAAATATTTTATAACAAATATCTCGGGAGGCCAGAATGCACAGGCGCGACGTCCTTAAACGCGTGACGGCTGCAGCCGTCTTCAGCATCACCAGCGTGCTGGGGGCCAGCGCCGCGCTGACCACCCTGGGCGCATCCAGCGCCCTTGCGGCCGATGACTGGCCGCGCAAGGAAATCACCCTCATCAATAATTTCCCGCCAGGCTCAGCCACCGAGCTGACGGCGCGGGCGCTGGCGCGCAGCATCGAGAAGACGCTCAACGCCACCATCATCATCAAGGCGGTGCCTGGCGGCGCCGGCCAGCTTGGCCCGGCCGAATTGGCGCGCAGCAAGCCCGACGGCTACACCATGGGCCTTGTCGGCTCGTCCACCTATCTCACCGCGCCGCACATGATGGATGTGCCGTTCAAGGCGTGGGAGGCCTTCGACCTGATCTCCCAGGCGGCGGAGCTGCGCTACGGCATCGGCGTGCGCAAGGATTCGCCGATCAAGGACGTCAAGGACATCATCGAGGAATCGAAGAAGAAACGCCTGACCTACAGCTCCACCAGCCCGAATAACGTGCTGCCGCTGTTCCAGATGGCCAAGCTCAATGGCGCCAATCTGCGCTGGATCGTCTTCGCCGGCGGCGCGGAATCGGTGCTGCAGGCGGTGGGCGGCCATGTCGACATGACCTTGCAGAGCGCCACCGAAATGAAGCCGCAGATCGAGGCGGGCAATCTGCGTCTGCTGGCCTCCGCCTCGGCCGAGCGCTGGCCGGACTATCCCAACGTGCCGACGCTGCGTGAGCTTGGCTACAACTACATCAGCATCGGCCCGATGGGCTACGCCTTCCCCAAGGGCGTCGACCCCAAGATCCGCACCCGCATGGAGGAAGCGTTCCGTGTGGCGCTGAAAGATCCGGAGGTGATCGACACCTTCCGCAAGCTCGGCGTGGCGCCTGAGTTCCGCACGGGGCCGGATTTCTACAAATATATGAAAGACATGGAGCCGCTGTTCATCCAGATTCTGACCGAATCCGGCATGAAGACCCGGTAATCTGATGTTCGCCATGACGGGCGCGCGCTGGACCGCGCTCGGTCTGTTCGGCGCGGCGGCGGCCGCGTTCTGGCAGGCGACCCAGCTCGCGCGTTGGGGCTTCGATGGCCCCGGCCCCGGGCTCTATCCGCAGGTCATCGCCGTCATCTGCATGGCCCTCTCCCTGCTGGTGCTGGCGCTGGAGAGGACCGACCCTGAGCCGCTGGCCAGCGATGATGATGAGGCGGTCGCCCGTTATGACCTCGCCGGGCCCGCAGAGCGACGCACCTTCCACGTCTATCTGCTGGCGCTTGCGCTGCTGGCGCTGGGCAGTTGGGTCGCTGGCTTTGTCGTCACCTCCATGGCGGTGATCGTGCTGACCATGCGCTTCGGCGAAGGGGTGAGCTGGCGCGCCACGCTCATCACCGCAATGATTGTCACGGCGATCGGCCTTATCGGCTTCGGCTGGATGTTGCAGGTCAGCCTGCCGGAAAGCGCGGTTGACCTTGGTCTGCGCGCGCTGGCGCGCCAGGGAGGGCTGCTCTGATGGAAGCGCTCATGGGCGGCTTCGCCACGGTGTTTCAGCCGGCGACGCTGATGTACTGCTTCATCGGCGTGTTTCTCGGCACGGTGGTCGGCATTCTGCCTGGCCTCGGACCGCTGACCACGATCGCCATCCTGTTACCGATCACCTACAAGATGGACGTCACCTCGGCGATCATCATGCTGTCTGGCATCTATTATGGCGTCGCCTATGGCGGCACCATCACCTCGGTGCTGATGCGCATTCCAGGCGAGGCCTCGTCGGTGGTCACCTGCCTCGATGGCTATGAGATGGCCCGCCGTGGCCGCGCCGGCGCGGCGCTGGGCATCGCCGCCATCGGCTCGTTTGTCGCGGGCACGGTCGGCGTCGTCGCCATCTCTTATCTGTCGCCGCCCCTGTCGCGCTGGGTGCTGGCCTTCGGCCCGGCGGAATACGCCATGGTGATGCTGGCCGGGCTGTCGCTGGTCACCTATTTCTCCAGCGGCTCGCGCATCAAGGCGCTCCTGATGGCGGGCTTCGGCCTGTTGCTGGGCACGGTTGGCTCAGACCCGCTGGCGGCGACGCCGCGCCTGACCTTCGGCGTGTTTCACCTCACTGGCGGCATCGATCTGGCGCCGTTGGCCATTGGCCTGTTCGGCATCTCCGAGGTGCTGTCCATGGTGCTGCGCCGCAAGGAAAACATCCAGGTGCTTGCGCCGCCCAATTCGCTGCTCGGCTTCATGCCGACCCGTGAAGAGGCGCGCCGCTCGGTAGGCCCGGTGGCGCGCGGCACGGTGATGGGCTTTATCGTCGGGCTGATTCCTGGCGGCGGCGCCGTGCTGGCCACCTTCATCTCTTACGCAACCGAGAAGAAACTCTCGCGCCATCCCGAGCAGTTCGGCAAGGGCGCGGTGGAAGGGCTGGCCGGGCCCGAGGCCGCCAATAACGCCGGCACCGCCGGGGCCTTCGTGCCGCTGCTGTGCATGGGCGTCCCCGCCAACGCCATCACGGCGCTGTTGCTCGGCGCCTTCATGATCCATGGCGTCGCCCCGGGTCCAACCATCATCGAGCGTCAGCCCGAGCTGTTCTGGGGCGTCATCGCCAGCATGTATATCGGCAATTTGATGTTGCTGGTGCTCAACCTGCCGCTGGTCGGGCTGTTCGTCAAAATCCTCGACGTGCCGCGGGCCTGGCTGGCGCCGATCATCCTCAGCGTCTGCCTGATCGGCGTTTACTCCACCAATAGCGCCGCCATGGACGTGCTGCTGGCGGTGATGTTCGGCGTCATTGGCTACATCCTGCGGCGGTATGGCTATGACCTCGGCATCGTCATTCTCGCCTATGTGCTCGGCGTCATTTTCGAGCGCTCGGTGCGTCAGGCGCTGGCGATTTCTGACGGCTACCTTGGCATCTTCGTCTCCAGCCCGCTGACCATCATCTTCGCCATCATCACCGTGGCGCTGGTGGCGATCGCCTTCATCCCGCGCCGGCGCCTGCCAGGCCCGGCGGATGCTGTCGCCGAACAGGCTGCGGCCGTCGAAGCGGCGGCCAGCCAGGGGGTGGCTGCTGACGGTCGCGGCGGCGGCCGCTGACCATGTCACGGTGTTGGCGAGGTTCTGCGCTGCGAGGGCACAGCCGGGGCACAGGCTGGATGTGGTCCTGGCGAAGGCTGGGCGTCGTGGTCAGATAGCCCCGGCGCCCAGTTGCTCGCGCCAGCAGGCGACGCGATCCCTCAGCGCGTGATCACGCGCCCAGTTTTGCGCGTCCGACAGCTCGTCGGCGCCGACAGCTTCAGCTTCCAGCCGCTCCAGCACCTCGAAGCTGAAGCTGTCGGCGCCGTGGTCGTTCCAGCATTGCTGCAGCGCACGCACCGGGTGGCCGCCCTGCCCCAGGGTGAACCAGATGCGGTTTTTCACCCGATCAACGTCCGGCCAGCCGCCGACCCACACCGCCCCGGCGGTCTGGCAGCGCACGGCGAACACCCCGGCGGTCACCTCACGCCGGTTGGCGGCGGCGATGGCCTGTTTTCTGCTCTCCCTGTTCATCTGCCTGTCCTGCGCCACGCGGCGCCGCACCATGTGACGCCTCTGTTGCAAGACGTTTATTATACGGGTAATAATCGCGCAAGTATTTTACCCGGATAAAATCATGAGCGACCAGCCTCCGCAAATTGCCCAATCGTCTGCCTGTATCGCGTTCACCGGCCATCGCCTGCTGGCACGCGGCCCGATGCTGACTGTGTCCAGGATCGTCGCACGCGCCCGCGCCAACGAGCCTGACGCGGCGATCCTCGCCTTTGACGTCGTCACCGGGCGGCAGATCGAACTGGATTTACGTCCCGAGGCCACAGCGCCATCTTCACCACATCAAGATGTGGAACTGGCGGCGGCAGACGCTTCCCCCGACGCCGAAGCCCATTATCCGGCGCCGCCGCGTGGACGCGGACGGCCGAAGCTTGGTGTCGAGGCGCGTGAGGTCACGTTATTGCCCCGCCATTGGGAGTGGCTGGCCAGCCAGCCCGGCGGCGCGTCTGCTGCGCTACGCCGGCTGGTGGAAGAGGCGCGCAAGGGCGCCGTTACGGCGGATCTGGCCCGCGCCCGCCGCGACGCAACCTATGGCTTCATCCACGCCATGGCTGGCGACTTTGCCGGCTTCGAGGCTGCGGCGCGGGCGCTCTTCGCCGACGACGCAGACAGTTTTGCGGCGATCTTGCGCCAATGGCCGCCCGATGTCGCGGCTTTTGCGCGGGAATTGTCAGGGCTCAAACAGACTGGCGAAGACGCCGTCGCATCGGCGCCGTGAAAACCACAGGCGCCGTCCGGGCTTGCCCAAAGCGCCATTTATCGCGCGTTGGCGTCAGGCCTCACAGGCGCTGCGCGGCGCCCGCAGATGCACGAAGAGCCCCTGTGGCCGCCAGGATCGCTCCAGCCGCGCGCCCAGCGCCGCGCTGAGGCCGCGTTCCAGCCGGCTGCCGAAGCCCTGGGTGCGTTCAGCTGCAGCTGGCGGGCCGCCGGTCTCTTCCCAAGCGATGAGGAAATCTTTGTCGGTGGCGCTGGTTTCGATGGTGAGGCGCCCTTCCATCACCGACAGCGCGCCATATTTGGCGGCGTTGGTGGCCAGTTCGTGCAGGATCAGCGCCAGATTGGTGACGCCGGCGCCGCCCACGGCGATGTCTGGACCGGTGATGGAAATCCGGCCGGCCGCCTCATAGGGCGCGACGATGGTCTGCAGCAGGGCGTGCAGGCTGGCGCGGCCGCCCGATGGCTCGGGGGTACGCCAGTTGGCCAGGGTCAAATCATGGGCGCGTGCCAGCGCGTCCATCCGCTGACGGATGAGCTCCGGCGCCTCATCAAGGCTGGGGGCCGAGCGGAAACTCAGCGACACCACCGCAGAGGCCAGCGCGAACAGGTTTTTCACCCGGTGATGCATCTCGCCGATCAGCAGGCGCTGCTGCTCCTCGTGGCGGAGCCGCTCGGTAATGTCGCGCGCGATCTTCGAGGCGCCGACGATGGCGCCTTGCCGGTTATAGATGGGTGAGATGGTCAGCGAGATGTCGACCAGCGTCCCGTCGCGGCGCAGGCGCTGGGTTTCGAAATGCTCGACGCGATTGCCCAGACTGATCTGGGCGATGATCTCCGGCTCTTCGGCGCGCCGGTCTTCCGGAATCAGCATCAGAATGGGCTGGCCGATGGCCTGCTCGGCGCTATAGCCAAACAGACGCTCAGCGCCGGCGTTCCAGCTGCGGATGACGCCGTTCAGATCCTTGCTGACGATGGCGTCGTCGGAACCCTCAACGATCGCCGCCAGCCAGGCGCGCAGGTCCGGGCCGTCAAGCTGGTCGCCGCTGACGCCTGGCGACGTGGACGGCGCCGCCACGGCGCGGATCAGGACTTTCGGCAGTTCAGTGGCATTGCGGAGTGGAAACCGGTCGAAATTGCTCACCCTTGCTCCTCCCGCTACACGTCGCGCCGGATCAGCTTGATCATCGCGACGCTCACGCGACGACGACGGATCGGAGCTGCGTGCGGCC
Organism: Camelimonas sp. FR25; assembly: GCF_059740505.1. Classification (NCBI taxonomy): domain Bacteria; kingdom Pseudomonadati; phylum Pseudomonadota; class Alphaproteobacteria; order Hyphomicrobiales; family Chelatococcaceae; genus Camelimonas; species Camelimonas sp. FR25. Next base: position 10,665 of record NZ_JCAWFG010000097.1, read on the forward strand.
AAGGGGCTGGCCGGTTCGCGCTCACTCTACGATGATTGCCGTCGACAACACCAGCATTACGTTGCGTAGCCTCGGGCGCCTGACGTGGTCCAGGCTGGCCAAGGCCCATCCACAACCCAGGCTCAAAAGGCATTTCCAGCTCTGGCGAACGTGTCCCTCGTCGCATCCGGCGCGTGTCAGGCCGTGACAGGAGCGACGATCGCCTGCAATGCCGCAGCAACTGCCGTTGGGGACGCCTCAATCTGCAGACCGCGCTGGCCGCCATTGATGAATACGGCGGGATAGGCCATGGCGGACAGATCGATCGCCACCGGCAGGCGACGCTTCTGGCCAAACGGACTGATGCCGCCGATGACATAGCCGCTGATCCGCTCGGCCTCAGCCGGCGGCGTCATCGTCGCCGCCTTGCCGCGAAACGCCGCCGCCAGCCGCTTCATCGACACCTCGCGATCCGATGGCGCAATCACCAGCGCTGGCTTGCCATCGACCATCACCATCAGGGTCTTCAGCACCCGCCCCGGTTCCGCGCCCAGCGCCTCGGCGGCCTGCAAGCCGATGCTGTCCGCATCTGGGTCATAGGCGTAGCTGTGCAGCGTGAACGCCACGCCCGCCGCTTCAAGCGCGCGCGTCGCCCGGGTTGCCTTCGACATCAGCCCTGCTCTCCCACGATTTGCATGCCCGCTGGCTCCGCCACTTTGTCCGGAGTTTTCACAGTTAGCCGCCCCCTGCAAGAGCCATGCGCCCGTCCCAAAAAGCAAAGGGCCCGCGCGTGGCGGGCCCTCGATCATCCACGCCGACCTTTCAGCAGGCGGCTTATTCCCACTCAATCGTGCCCGGCGGCTTGGCGGTGATGTCGTAGGTGACGCGGTTGATGCCCTTCACCTCATTGACGATGCGTGTCGACACCTGGCCGAGGAACTTCATGTCATAGGGGTAGAAGTCCGCCGTCATGCCGTCGACCGAGTTCACGGCGCGCAAGGCGCAGACATATTCATAGGTGCGGCCGTCGCCCATGACGCCGACCGAGCGCACCGGCAGCAGCACCACAAACGCCTGCCAGATGTCGTCATAGAGGCCGGCCTTGCGGATCTCGTCGATGTAGATGGCGTCCGCCTGGCGGAGAATGTCGCACTTTTCCTTGGTGACCTCGCCCGGGCAGCGGATCGCGAGACCTGGCCCCGGGAACGGATGCCGGCCGATGAAGGCGTCCGGCAGGCCGAGCTCGCGACCAAGGGCGCGCACCTCGTCCTTGAACAGCTCACGAAGCGGCTCGACCAGCTTGAGGTTCATGCGCGCCGGCAGGCCGCCGACATTGTGGTGGCTCTTGATGGTCACCGACGGGCCGCCGGTGAAGGAGACGCTCTCGATCACATCCGGATACAGCGTGCCCTGGGCAAGGAACTTCGGCGCTTCGCCCTGGGCGGCGGCGATCTTTTTGGCTTCGGCGTCGAACACGTCGATGAACAGGCCGCCGATGATCTTGCGCTTCTGCTCGGGATCCGAGACGCCGGCCAGCTTGCCGAGGAACAGCTCCTCAGCCTGCACATGCACCAGCGGGATATTGTAGTGCTCGCGGAACAGGTTGACGACCCAGTCGGCCTCGCCCATGCGCATCAGGCCGTGATCGACCAGCACACAGGTTAGCTGGTCGCCGATGGCCTGGTGGATCAGCACGGCGGCGACCGCCGAATCGACGCCGCCCGACAGGGCGCACAGCACCCGGCCAGTGCCCACCTGGGCGCGGATACGGGCGATGGCCTCGTCACGGAAGGCGCGCATGGTCCAGTCGCCGGTGCAGCCGGCGATACGGCGCACGAAATTGCGGATCAGCTGCGCGCCATCGGGAGTGTGCACCACCTCGAGGTGAAACTGCACGCCATAATAGTTGCGCGTCTCATCGGCGATGGCGGCGTGCGGCGCGTTCTCCGAGGCGGCGATGACCTTGAAGCCCTCAGGCAGGCGGGTGACGCGGTCGCCATGGCTCATCCACACCGGATAGCGCCCGCCCTTGTCCCAGACGCCGTCAAACAGCTGTGAACTCGACACCACATCGACTTCAGCGCGACCGAACTCGCGATGATGTCCGCCCTCAACCACGCCGCCCAGCTGTTTGGCCATGGTCTGCTCGCCATAGCAGATGCCGAGCACCGGCACGCCGGCGTCAAAAATCTCGCGCGGCGCTTCCGGCGCATTGTCGTCGAGCACCGAGCACGGCCCGCCGGAGAGGATCACCGCCTTCGGCTTCATGCGCTGGAATGCCTCGGCGGCGCTCTGGAACGGCACCACCTCAGAATAGACGCCCTCCTCGCGCACGCGGCGCGCGATCAGCTGCGTCACCTGGCTGCCGAAGTCCACGATCAGGATCTTTTCGTGGATGCCTTCGATGAGGACGTCGGGAGTGCTGGGTGCTTGTGCGGTCATGTCAGGTCCGATGGCGCGGAAAAAAGGCGTTGTATCAGCGACGCAGCAGGCTGGCGACATAAAAGCCGTCCGTGCCTGTCGTCGCTGGCGTGAGTTGCAGGGCGCCGTGCGGGCGCGCGTGGCCGGGGCGGCCAAACGGCGTCTCCGCCAGCGTGCCGGCGACAAAATCAGGATTGCCGTCGAGGAAGCGGGCCACAGCGTCGTCGTTCTCGTCGGGCAGCACCGAGCAGGTGATGTAAACGATGCGGCCGCCGGGGCGCACGAGGCCAGCGGCGCGCTGCAGCACCACCTGCTGGTCCCTGATCCGCTCAGCCAGCCCACCAGGCCGCAGCCGCCATTTGGCGTCAGGGTTGCGCCGCCAGGTGCCGGTGCCGGTGCAGGGCGCGTCGACCAGCACCAGATCGGCCTTGCCAGCCACATCCTCCAGCGGCTCGGGACCGCCAGGCTGCCAGCGGCCGCGCGGGGCGCGCACCTCGACATTGGTCGCGCCGGAGCGGTCGAGCCGGTCATAGATGGCGGCGAGGCGCCGCCCATCGACATCGGTGGCCAGCAGGCGGCCCTGGTTCTGCATCATCGCCGCCAACGCCAGCGTCTTGCCGCCAGCGCCCGCGCACAGATCAACCACGGTCTCGCCAGGGGCGGCGCCTGAATACAGCGCCACCATCTGCGAGCCTTCGTCCTGCACCTCGAACCAGCCGCGCACAAAGCCTTCCTCGCCCTGCAGCGACTGGCCGCGCCCGTCCTGGGGCGGCGGCAGGCGAATGGCGTCGGGGGCGTACTGGCCGGGGCGCGCGCCCATCCATTCCAGCGCCTCAAGCACCTGGGCCGGCGTCGCCTTCAGGGTGTTGACGCGGATATCGACCGGAGCGCGGCCAGCCAGCGCCTGCATCTCGACACGCGCCGTCGCCTCATCGCCAAAGCCGCGCAGCAGCGACGGTCCGATCCACTCGGGGAAATCGCCGCGCACATGCAGCGGCGCCGCGCCAAGCCGCTCCCAGCCATTGGCCAGCAGGTTAAGCTCTTCGGCATTGAGCGGCTGCGGCGCGTAGCCCACGCCATTAAACAGCGCCATGATCGCTTCGCTGGTCAGGCCGCGCTCCAGCGCCAGCATGCCGATGACCGTAGCGCGCGGCCCCTCGCCCATCACATGGCTGGCCGACAGCCGGCGGCGCAGGCAGTCATAAACCAGCGAGGCGATGGCGGCGCGATCCTTGGAGCCGGCGAAGCGGTGCGACAGGCCCCATTCCTTCAGGGCGTCGGGCGCGGGCCGTTTACGGGCGTCGAGTTCGGCCATCACCTCGATGGCGGCGCTGATACGGGCTGCTGGGGTCATCCGGCGGCAAACAGGATACGCACTGCGGTCATCCCCCACATGATCATCAGAACAATGACGCTGACGGCGAAGGCGCCGCCCCGGGCCATGATCGGGCCGCCGCGTACGTGAATGGCCGCCTGCACGATGCGGGCGCCGACATAAATCCACTCCAGCACGACGAACAGCAGGTCCGCCTTGCGGGTGATCAGCGCAATGATGACCACGGCGTAAAACAACGTCGGCATCGCCAGCGCGTTGCCATAAGCGTTGTTGATGCGGTCAGCCGCCCCGGGCCAGCTCAACTGGTCCGGCGCGCGCTCATTGGGGCGCACATCGCCCGCCTTGATCGCCTGGCCCCGCGCCATCATCAGCATGATGATGAGCGCAAAGGTCAGCAGCGCCATGACGAAAACCGGAGACAGAATAGCCTGTACGCTCATCAGAACCTCCCTGGCCGCCTGCCGCCATACCCCTCAGGCGCGCTCATTGTCGAACGCGCCGGGGGGACATGGCCCCGTCAGGTACGCGTCGGGTAGTTCGGGCTCTCCCGCGTGATGGTCACATCATGCACATGGCTCTCGCGCAGGCCAGCGCTGGTAATACGCACGAACTCCGACTTCTCGCGGAACTCCTGCAGATTGGCGGCGCCGACATAGCCCATGGCGGCGCGCAGGCCGCCGACCAGCTGGTGCAGCACAGCCGACACCGGGCCCTTGTAGGGCACCTGGCCTTCGATGCCTTCCGGCACCAGCTTCAGCGAATCCTTGATGTCCTGCTGGAAGTAGCGGTCAGCCGAGCCGCGCGCCATGGCGCCGACAGAGCCCATGCCGCGATAGGACTTGTAGGAGCGGCCCTGGAACAGGAACACCTCGCCGGGGCTCTCCTCGGTGCCAGCCAGCAGCGAGCCCATCATGGCGCATTCGGCGCCGGCGGCCAGCGCCTTGGCCAGATCGCCCGAGAACTTGATGCCGCCGTCAGCGATCACCGGAATGTCGGCCTTCGCCGCCACTTCCGCTGCGTCAAGAATGGCGGTGAGCTGCGGCACGCCGACGCCAGCGACGATGCGCGTGGTGCAGATCGAGCCAGGGCCGATGCCGATCTTGACGGCGTCGGCGCCTGCGTCGATCAGCGCCTGGCAACCGGCGGCGGTGGCGACATTGCCGGCGATGACCTGAACGCCGTTCGAGGCCTTCTTGATGCGGGCGACGCTGTCGAGCACGCCGCTGGAATGGCCGTGGGCAGTGTCAACGACGAGGATGTCGACGCCCGCGTCCATCAGCATCTGGGCGCGCAGGAAGCCCTGCTCGCCCGTGGTGGTGGCGGCGGCGACGATCAGGCGGCCACGGGCGTCCTTGACCGCCAGCGGATTGGCGACCTGCTTCTCCATGTCCTTGACGGTGATCAGGCCGATGCAGCGGTAGGCGTCGTCGACCACCAGCAGTTTCTCGATACGGAACTGGTGCAGCAGGCGCTTGGCTTCGGCCTGATCGACGCCCTCACGCACGGTGATCAGGCGTTCCTTGGTCATCAGCTCGGAGACCGGCTGGGCCGGATTGGTGGCGAAGCGCACGTCGCGGTTGGTGAGAATGCCGACCAGCTTGCCCTTGGCCCCGCCGGTGGCCCGCTCCACCACCGGAATACCGGAGATGCCGTGGCGCTTCATCAGCTCAAAGGCGTCGGCCAGCGTCTCGTCGGGGAAGATGGTGACCGGGTCGACCACCATGCCCGATTCGTACTTCTTGACGCGACGGACCTCATTGGCCTGCTCGTCCGGCTCATAATTGCGGTGAATCACGCCGACGCCGCCGAGCTGCGCCATGGCGATCGCCATGTTCGAGCCGGTCACCGTGTCCATGGCCGACGAAATGATCGGAATGTTGAGCGAGACGGTGCGGGTCAGGCGGGTGCCGACGGTGACGTCGCCGGGCAGAACGCTCGACGGGCCAGGCTGCAGCAGCACGTCGTCGAAGGTCAGACCCTCACGAAAACGGCCGCCGTTATCGATTTTCACCATGGTCAACTTCCGATCCGGTCTGGCGGAGCCCCGGCGAAATCTGTCGCGCCGCAGCCGGCCTGGCCTGTTGTGCCGGGATGATCCGCCCATCGCCTCGCCAAAGACGAAGCGGGAGCATGTCCCGGCGAAAGAATGATGCGCCCTGGCCTGTCGGGCTATCAGGGCTCCTTTCGGAACCCGTGCGGGCCGCGTCAGCGAAGTGGCGAAGTTGACGCCGGCCCTTAGCACAGCAAATGCGTTCGTGCAAAAAATCCTTGACGCTTTATTGACACACCGTCGGCAACTCCGGTTTTCCTGTGGGCATGGCGCAACCCGACGCCACCCATGTCGGCGCGGTCTTGTGATCAGCTGCAAGCGATAACTCACCCAGCGGCAGCATGGTTGCGCCACATTTCAGCGCCATCGGGGGCCAACGTCGCTTCCATGCGGCAGCCCCAGTGATGCCGGCAAAGCTATGCATCTTACGCATATCAGCTCGTCCGCACAGTGAGCAGGAGCCGTGGCGCGCGTTGAAGCCTGACGTCATCATACCGCTGATCATCGCCACCGCTTTGTTCATGGAGAAAGCGGACGCCACGATCATCGCCACCGCCTTGCCTGCCATCGCCGCCGATCTCGGCGTTGACGCCTTCGCGGTCAAGCTGGCGCTCACCTCTTATCTGATCGCCCTCGCCATCTTCATCCCCATCTCCGGCTGGCTGGCCGACCGCCATGGCGCGCGCCGGGTGTTTTGCCTCGCCATCGGCGTGTTCATGGCCGGGTCGCTAGGATGCGCCGCCGCGCAATCGCTGGGCGAGCTGGTGGCCGCCCGCTTCGTCCAGGGCGCTGGCGGCGCCATGATGTCGCCCGTGGGCCGCATCGTGCTGCTGCGCAACGTGCCGCGGCAGCAAGTGGTGGGCGCCCTCGCGCTGCTCGCCGCGCCCGCCCTGCTCGGCACGGTCTCGGGGCCGCTGCTGGGCGGCGTCATCACCACCTGGCTGCACTGGCGCTGGATTTTTCTGATCAACCTGCCAGTCGGCGTCATCGGCATCATCCTCGCCCGCAGGTTCATCACCGAGCACGGAGCGCCCGACCAGGACGCCCGGCTTGACCTTGCGGGAGCAGCCCTCGCTGGAGGCGGGCTCGCCCTCACCCTGTTCGCTTTGTCGGCCGTCGGCGCCGGCATGGCCCCGCCGGCCACCGTCGCCATTGCAGGCGCGAGCGGCCTCGCGCTGCTGGCGCTCTACCTTCGTCATGCGGCGCGCGCGCCAGCTCCCGTGCTGCGTCTGGCGCTGCTCGGCATCCCGACCTATCGCGCCGCGCTGTGCGGCGGCATGTTGTTCCGCATCGGCGCAGGCGCGGTTCCCAGCTTCCTGCTGCCGTTGATGTTGCAAACCGGCTTCGGCATGAGCGCCAGCGAGGCCGGCGCCGTCACCTTCATCTCCGGCGTCGGCGCCCTGTTCACCAAGACGCTGGCCAGCCGCATTCTGGGCCGCTTCGGCTTCCCGCTGGTGCTGGTGATCAACGGCGCGCTGGCCGCAGGCTTCATTGGCGCGTATGGTTTCTTCACGCCCGCCACGTCCATGGTTTTCATGCTGGCGGCGCTGTTTCTGGGGGGCTGTCTGCGCTCCCTGCAGTTCACGGCGCTGAACGCGCTCAGTTACGCCGACGTTCCGACGCGCCATATCGCCGCCGCCACCAGCCTTTACGCCGTGTCGCAACATGTGGCGCTGGCGCTTGGCGTCTGCATCGGCGCGCTGGCGCTACAGGGCGCGCAGGCGCTACGGGGTGGCGAAACGCTGTTGGCGGCGGACTTTCCGCCAGCCTTTGTGGCAGTGGCGCTGGCGTCGCTGGCCTCGCTGACGCTACTGCTGCGCCTGCCGCAGGACGCCGGCGCCAGCCTGCGCCGGCCTGCCTCACGATGACTACCTGGTGGCGAAGATGCTCATACCAGGATGCGATGATGCTGACGCATCCGCATCCTGACATGCTCAGGCTCCGCACGTGCATGACCAGTGGGTCAGGCTCATCGGGCGCCGGTTGAACAGGAGGCTTTCGGCGCTGCGCCGCCAGCCCCCAACGGGACAGATTGCATGAAACGCTCCGTTCTGGTGCCGCTGATCGTCGCCACGGCCCTGTTCATGGAGAACACCGATTCAACGGTGATCGCCACCTCGCTGCCAGCCATCGCCGCCGATATCGGCGTCGGGCCCGTGGCGCTCAAGCTGGCGCTGACCTCCTACATGGTGTCGCTGGCGGTGTTCATCCCCATCAGCGGCTGGATGGCCGACCGCTTCGGCGCCCGCACGGTGTTCCGCCTCGCCATGGTGGTGTTCATGGCCGGATCACTGGCTTGCGCCATGGCCAGTTCGCTGGAAGGCTTCGTGCTCGCCCGGTTTTTCCAGGGCATGGGCGGAGCGATGATGGTGCCAGTGGGGCGGCTGGTGTTGCTGCGCACCGTGCCCAAGTCCGAGCTGGTCAGCGCCCTCGCCTATCTCACCGTGCCGGCCCTGGTCGGCCCGGTGATGGGTCCACCGCTCGGCGGCTTCATCACCACCTATTTCGACTGGCGCTGGATCTTCCTGATCAACATCCCCATCGGCGTGCTCGGCATCATCCTGGCCACCGTGTTCATCGACAATGTCCGCGAGGATGACGTCGCGCGCCTCGACATCACCGGCGCGGTGCTGGCCGGCGCCGGCCTCGCCACATTGATGCTGGCCTTCTCCAGCGGCGGCGGCCATCTGATCTCGCCACCCATGGCGGTCGCGCTCGGCGGTTTCGGCGTGGCGCTGCTCGGGCTCTATCTGGCCCATTCGCGCAAGGTTGAAGCGCCGGTGCTGAAGCTGTCGCTGCTGGCGATCAACACCTTCCGGGTCAGCGTGCTGTCGGGCTCGCTGTTTCGCATCGGCGCCGGCGCCATCCCCTTCCTGCTGCCGCTGATGCTGCAGGCGGGCTTCGGCATGACGCCGGTGCATTCGGGCCTGATCACATTTGTCTCCGCCGTCGGCGCCTTGTTCACCAAGACGCTGGCGACGCGCATCCTGCGCCGCTTCGGCTTCCGCAAGGTTCTGGGGATCAATCTGTTGCTCGCCTCGGCCTTTGTCGCCAGCTACGGCCTGTTCAACGAAGCGACGCCGCTGGCGGTGATGCTGGGCACGCTGTTTCTTGGGGGCTGCCTGCGCTCGATGCAGTTCACGGCGTTCAACGCCATCGCTTACGCCGACATCGAGCCGCGCGACATGAGCTACGCCACCAGCCTCTACGCCGTGGCCCAGCAATTGTCGCTGGCCATGGGCGTGGCGCTGGGGGCCAGCGTGTTGCAGGCCTCGGCCTGGCTGCGCAGCGGCAATCCTGACGTGATCGCCGCCCAGGACTTCCTGCCCGCCTTTCTCGCGGTAGGCGTGGTGTCAGCGCTCGGCGTGCTGCTGATTCCATCGCTGGCGCCTGACGCCGGCGCGGAGCTCTCCGGCCATGTCAGCCGCAAGCCCCCTGACGCCACAGGCGACGGCAGCGCCCGCAAGGCCACTGCCGAAGCGGTGCAGCAGCACCCGCGCGCTGGCGAGGGCTGAACGCCCGCGCCCACATGTCGCGGCGTGGCCTTACCGGCGCGCGGCGCAGGTTTACTCGGCGTCCCAATGGCCGCGCTGGCGCATGTCATCCTCGCCATCGCGACCGGCGGCCCCCAGCGCGCCGCGCCCGCGATAGCCGGTGGCCAGCACGTAAAGCTCCGACGAATCCGGGCGGCTGGCCGCCGGCTTGACGTGGCGCACCACCGCAAAGTCACGCTTGAGATTGGCGAGCAGCGTATTCTCTGTCCCGCCCTGGAACACCTTGGCGAGGAACACGCCGCCAGGCGACAGCACCTCACGGGCGAAATCAATCGCCACCTCTGCGAGGCCAACGATGCGCAGATGGTCCGTCTTCTTGTGGCCGGTGGTGTTGGCCGCCATGTCGGACATGACGATATCGGCGGGACCGCCGAGCATCTCCATCAGCAGATCAGGGGCCTCGGGCGCGAGAAAGTCCATCTCTATGGTCTCGACGCCAGGCAGACCGTCGATCGGCAACAGATCAATGCCCACCACTTTGCCGACGGGCGCGCCGGGACGCGGCTCGGCGGAGCCGACCCGCTGGGCGGCGATCTGACTCCAGCCGCCCGGGGCTGCGCCGAGATCGAGCACACGCTGACCTGGCTTGAGCAATTTGTAGCGGTCGTCGATCTCCAGCAGCTTGAAGGCGGCGCGCGAGCGATAGCCCTCGCGCTTGGCGCGCTCGACATAAGGGTCGTTGAGCTGGCGCTCGAGCCACTTCTGCGATGCAGTCGTGCGCTTCTTGGCGGTCTTCAGGCGCACCTTCAGGTTACGCTGTCCGCCCTTGTCCGATGCACCGCTCATAAAACCATCACCTGTCTGCCAGAGGTCGCGCCATTACGCCGCGCGCCAAAATTCGCGCCAAGAGACGCGCCAAGATACCCGCCAAGAGGCTCATGTGCCGTCTTCCGCAGCGCGATGCAACGGCTGGCGCCGCTTGCGTTCCGTCCGCCTTACGTAGCAGCACGCGCGCCGGGCGCGCCCATCAGCCCGTCCTCGCGCATCATCGACATCAAAATGCCCTCTCGCAGGCCGCGATCGGCGATCCGCAGCCGTGGCGCCGGGAAGCCCTTGCGCAGCGCGTCGAGAATGGCGCAGCCCGCCAGCACCAGATCGGCCCGCTCATTGCCGATGCAGCCATTGGCGGCGCGCTCGCGAAAACTGCTGCGCCGCAGGTGCTGCACCACGCGGTTGACGTTGCGGTCGCTCATCCACAGCCCGTCGACCCGTCGCCGGTCATAGCGCGGCAGGCGCAGATGCACCCCGGCCACCGTGGTCACGGTGCCGGACGTGCCGAGCAGGTGGAAGCCCTCGCGCGCCGCCGCCCAGCCCACCCGGGCGCGGAACGGCTCGAGCAGCGCCAGCACCTCATCGACCATCGCCGCATAAATCGCCGGGGTCACCGTGCGACCGCCATAGCGTTCGGCCAGCGTGACGACGCCGACGGGCAAGGACACCCAATCGGCGATGCTGTCGCAGGGGTCGCTCATGGCGGCGACGCCACGGCCAACCAGACAGGCCACCTCGGTCGAGCCGCCGCCGATGTCGAACACCAAAAGCGCCTCGGAGGACGGGTCGGCGAGGCTGGCGCAGCCAGACACCGCCAGAAACGCTTCGGTGCGGCGGTCAACCACTTCCAGCTTGAGGCCGGTCTCTTCCAGCACGCGGCGGACGAAGTCATCGCCATTGACGGCGGCGCGGCAGGCCTCGGTGGCCACCAGCCGCGCCCGCGTCACATTGCGCGAGGCCATTTTTGAGCTGCAGATTCGCAAGGCGTCGATCGAGCGCTGGATGGCGCCTTCGCCCAGCGCGCCAGTGGCGCCCAGCCCCTCACCGAGCCGTACAATGCGCGAAAAGGCGTCGACCACGCGGAAGCTGGCGTCGCCGGGCTCGGCGATCAGCAGCCGGCAATTATTGGTGCCGAGATCAAGCGCGGCATAAGAGGCCTCGCGGCCCTGGCCATAGGGCGCGCCATGCGCACCATGGCCGCCGCCAGGGCCAGGCTGGCCACGGGGCCGGCGCGGCCGGCGATTCTCAGCCCAGCCGCCATCGCGGGCGACAGCAGGCCCCGGCCGCTCGGGGGGGGCCGGGCTGCGCCTGAGCACGTCGTCGCCGGAGGGGGCGATGCGCCGCCCCTGACGCGAGCGCCGCTTGCGCCGACGCTCGCCCTGCGGCTCCTCGCCTGGCGATTCGGTCACGCGGGACTGCGGACGCACTGGCGCGGCCTGCGCCGCGGGCGTTGCGAGAGCGGGGATGAAAGGGGTTGCGCGACCGGACGGCGGGGCGACGTCGCGACGCCCGGCGGCCTCCGGCCGGCCAGAGCCGCTCTCGTGTGCGCGTTCAGCCGCAAAAGATGCGGGCGCGGCGCACGCGCCAACGGCGCCTGCATCGTCCATAGCCGACACTGATCGATCCTTCACAGATCAAGGCGCGCACCTGGCGCGCAAGTTACGCACAGGGTAAACCCATGCAAGGCTGGCGCCAAGTCATTCCAGGCGACCATCCCACCCCGCGGTGGAGCGCCCTCACCGCGCCTGTCGCCTGCGCGGCGGCCAAGCCAGCGCCTCTTTGTTCGGCATAAGGCCTGCTTCTGGCGCCTGCCTGACCTTGCGACGCCTGAACACGGCGCGCTGCGGCTGAGCCCGCGTGCTGGCATCCTGGCGCCAGGCCACAATTTGGGCCCGCGACAGGTCCAAAACCCGTAACACAGCTTGCGGTTGGCGGCCCGGCGTCGTTCACTGGCGCGTCGCCTACTGGCGCCATTCAAATACTCAGGGGACCATGCAGCATTTCTCGTCCGACGGCGTCGACATCGCCTTTATTGATCAACCGCCGCCAGATGGCGGCCATGGCGAACCGGTGCTGCTGGTGCATGGCTTCGCCTCCAATCATTCCGTTAACTGGATCTATCCTGGCTGGACCACCACCCTGAACCGGGCCGGCTACCGGGTCATCGCGCTCGACAACCGTGGCCATGGCCAAAGCCAGAAATTCTACGACCCTGGCTGCTACAATTCGGCGGTGATGGCCGGCGACTGCCTCAACCTGCTCGATCACCTCGGCCTGCCGCGCGCTGATGTCATGGGTTATTCCATGGGCGCCCGCATCACCGCGCATCTGGCGCTGGCCCATCCCGAGCGGGTGCGCTCAGCCATTCTTGGCGGCCTCGGCATTCGCCTCGTCGATGGCGTCGGCCTGCCCATGGGCATCGCCGACGCGCTCGAGGCGCCGACGGGCGACGGGCTGACCGACAAGCAGCAAAAGATGTTTCGCAATTTCGCCGAGCAGACGCGCAGCGACCTCAAGGCGCTCGCCGCCTGCATTCGCGGCACCCGGCAAACCCTCACCCGCGACGAGGCCTATCAGATCGGCGTGCCGACCCTGATCGCCGTGGGCACACGCGACGATATCGCCGGCTCGCCGCATGATCTCGCCGCCATGCTGCCCAACGCCGTGGCGGTGGATATTCCTGGTCGCGATCACAATCTGGCGGTGGGCGACCGGGTGTTCAAGGAGGCCGTGCTGGGCTTCCTCGCCGATCGCCCCTGACCGACCATGCCCTCGGCGCCGGGCGGCGACCGCCGCCACGCGCCGCAATTGGCGTGGGAGAAGCAGCTTGCGTAAGCCTTCTTGCTCGGCCTCCAGCAGCCCAACCGACGGACCTCATCAATCATTGCCATGGAACCAAAGCGGTCGCCATCTGGTTGACGCCAGGCGGAGGCCGCTTCAGACGACGCCTGGCGTAGCCACAGATACGCCACCGCAGACGAGCACAATGATTGTCGGGCCCCATCGCCCGCAGCGCGTCTCCGCCACGGCGCAGGCGCATGTTGAGGCGGCCCGCGCTGGCGCAACCCATCGCAAGGCGCGATGGCGCGCCGCCATGGAGGGTGCGTCATGTCGATGAAGTCACGCCTGCTGCTGGGAGCAATCGCCCTTGGCGCAGGCTTCGCCTTGTCCGGCTGCGTCACAGCAGATCAAGGCCCCTATTACGCCAGCGGCGTCTATGCGCCCGTCGTCACCGACTCCTATTACGTTGGCGCCCCGGTGGTTTATGGCGGCTATCGCTACGGATATCCCTACCGCTACGGTCGCCCCTGGGCAGGACCACGCCGCTGGGCCGCCCCCCCGCCGCGGCCCCGCTTCGGCCCCGGCCCGTTCCCCCGCCCCGGCTACCACACCCCGCCTGGCTTCGGACCAAGACCTGGCTTTGGCCCAAGACCAGGATTTGGACCAAGACCTGGGTTTGGACCAAGACCTGGTTTAGGACCCAGACCAGGATATGGACCTCGCCCCGGTATTGGCCCGAGGCCTGGCTTCGGTCCGCGCCCAGGCTACGGTATGCGACCCGGCTTTGGCCCGCCCCGCTGAGCGCATGATTGAGGCCGCAACAGCTCGGCCAACCCAGCGCGCTGCGGCGGCAGCGCCCTTGCATCACATCGCATGGCGTCCTGCGTCACAGTCGTCCGCCCGTCACCAGGCTGGCTGCTATGGGTCAGTGCATGTTGGACAATGCCTTTTGGTCATGGCGCAGCACATCAGGCGCTGACGCCCTGCCGTTCGACACATGACGCGTCGCAACTCCGGCGCCTCGCAACGCGGGCCGGTCGAAAGGTTAGCCCGCGAAGCACTGGCTATTCGGCGTGGCTCATGGACGTCCGCGCGCCCACGCGCACGGCGATCGGCATGCCTGTAGGTCGGCTGTGCATAGCTGCCCGGATATCCACATCTCCACGCGCCAGCCGGCGAATGCAGGCAGTGAGGTCTTGACGCCCCCGAATTCTGGCCTTATCTCCAGCCCCACATCACGGGGCGGCGGCGACGCAGCCAGTGAGCGCCGGCCCAAGCGCCAGCGCCTTACGGTGATGGGGAATAGTTTAATGGTAGAACAGCGGACTCTGACTCCGCTAGTCTTGGTTCGAATCCAGGTTCCCCAGCCAACCGCTTTTAGTTCCTGAAAATTCAATAAATTCAGATGGTTAAGCCATAGGCAAATTGCCTTTGGTAGCCCATCGGTAGCCCAAAGCGGTAGCCCACGCGCTCCCCTTATCCGATCTGGCACAGCGTCTTGGCGACCATGCCAAGGGCCTTGCCCAGCGCCCCGCTGGTGACGGTGGTCGAGGTGTCGTGGAAGGCCTCCCAGTTGGCGACCTTGGGTGCATCTTCAGCGACCTTGCCTTCAAGCTCACGCCTCGCCTTGGCCTGCTCCAGCCACGCGGTTGCAGCGGCGATTGGGTCGGTGAAGTCCGGCATGACTGGCTTCAGCTTCCCCTTCCGCCACGCCTGATAGACCATGACGATCTGCCTGCGGATTTCCTTGGCCTTCTCTGCGCCGGAGAACATGCACAGAAGCAGGGCCTGCTCTTCGTTCAGGTAGTACGGACGCGAAGGACGCCCGAAGCCGACTTTACGGTCAACTTGACGGAGAAGTCCGTACTCGTTCAGTTCGTCGGCGTGTCGCTTAATGAGGCGTCGGAAGGCGTCCGGCTCTCCATAGCCAAGCTCGTGCGCAAGGTTCTCGTCCAGCACCAGCGGCTGACCGTCGATTTCGTGGAGGGTGATAAGTGCGGTGGCGCGGAGTTGCGCCCCACGACGGACGCGGTAGCAATTGACAGAGGGGCTGCGGTAATAGCCGAGGTCCACCAAGGTCCGCGCAACCATGCCGAGGTTGATGCGGTGGTCCAGCATCCGCACGTAGTCACGGACGGTGTGGAGGTAGGTGCCGACGCTTTCCTTGAGGGCGTCCTTGGTTTCGATGGCTTCGTCACGCTCCATCAGGGCCTGCTCACGCTCAGCCTTCAGTCGTTCGACCTTGCGCTGCAGGATGGCGACGGCCTTCAGGACGAACTCGTCCTCCTCCATCTCGCCAGTGGCGACCTTCTCTTCGTCCTTGATGTATGCCCCGT
>NZ_JCAWFG010000098.1:0-826 GCF_059740505.1 Camelimonas sp. FR25
GTCGCCGTCGACATAGGCCGCAACGCCGGCAAGCGCTGCGTTCACCTCGCCGTCATTGATCATCAGCGTGCGGTTGCGATTGCCTTCCACATGGCCGGCCATGCCGGCGCCAATGGAGTTGACGACGCCGTCATCGTCATTGACCACCCGCACGTTGTTGGCGTCGCCATTTACAAAGGCCGCCATGCCAACCAAGCCGCTCTCGATCAGATCGGTGTTGGCGATGCGACCGCTGTTGCCATCGCCTTCGACATACAGGCCAGCGCCGATACCCCCGGCCTGGATTGTGCCGTCATTGTCGACGAGGGCCCAATTGTTGTCGCCATTGACGCCGCCAAGCAGGCCTGCGCCAATCGCCTGTACCCCGCCATCATTGACGACGAGCAGCGTATTGAGATCGCCCTCAGCAAAAGCGCCGGCGCCGAGCAGGCCAGCAGTGACCTGGCTATTATTGGCGACCACGGCGGTATTGTCGTCGCCTTGCACATAGGCTGCGAGGCCTGCCAGCGTGACGGTGACGTCGCCGTTATTGCGCAGACGCAGGTCGTTGCTGTCGCCTGCCACATAGGCCGCCATGCCGGCGCCGATCGAATTGATCTGACCACTGACTGCGTTGCTGCCGCGAACCACGTTACCGTCGCCCGTAACGAACGCCGCCATACCGACGCCGTCAGCGTCGATATCGCCGCTATTGCGAAGCGAGACGCGGTTGGCGCCGCCATCGACATAGACGCCCGCGCCAATGCCAAGGGCGTCGATTGTGCCAGAATTGCTGACACGCAGGCGGTTGTTGTCGCCATTGACGCCGCCCGCAAGACCCAGCACG
>NZ_JCAWFG010000099.1:0-38776 GCF_059740505.1 Camelimonas sp. FR25
GTGGATGGTCGGGTCAGGCCCGACCATGACGGTTGGGAGGGGGCGCGAGGGCGACGCGTCTGTCGTCGGGCGATTTGGCGGATGATTTTCCGTTCCATGGCGCAGCAACGCTCAACCCATGGCCGCGCTCGCAACACGCTACTTCCAGCGCCCCCGCTCCTGCCACACCCCAGAGCTGTCGTGCCCGTGCCTGTCACGGGCATCCCCGTCTTGCTCACGGTTGGCGGCGCGGTTGGCAAGACGTGGATGGTCGGGTCGAGCCCGACCATGACGGTTGGGAGGGCGGCCGTCAGCTGTCGCGCAGCCGCAGCAGCCTGAGCGCATTGGCCGTCACCAGCACGGTGGCGCCGGTGTCGGCGAGGATGGCCATCCACAGTGGGGTTTCGCCGAGCAATGTGGTGACCAGGAATACCGCCTTGAGCCCGAGGGCGATGACAAGGTTCTGCCGGATATTGCCCATGCCGGCCCGGGCGAGGCGGATCAGGCTGGCGACGCCGCCGATGCGGTTACTGAGCAAAGCGGCGTCGGCGGTTTCCAGCGCCACATCCGTGCCGCCGCCCATGGCGACGCCGACTGACGCCGCCGCCAGCGCTGGCGCGTCATTGATGCCATCGCCGACCATGGCGGTGGGGCCCGGCAGGGCCTGGATGGCGGCGAGCTTGTCGGCCGGCAGCAGTTCGGCCTTGGCCTCGAGCCCAAGCGCCGCGCCAATGGCGCTGGCGGTGCGGGCGTTGTCGCCGGTCAGCATGACCGGCGTCACGCCCAATCGCCGCAGCGCCGTGAGGCCAGCGGCTGCGTCATCGCGCGGCTCATCGCGCAAGGCGATCAGCGCCAGCGCCTGGTCGTTCTCGCTGACCACCACGACGGTCTTGCCCTCGGCCTCGAGGCGCGCCGCCGCAGCTTCCGCCCCGGCGGGCAGCACGCCCAGCTCGCGCGCCTGACGCGGCGAACCGACGGTGACCCGCCCGCTGGCCAGCTGTCCGGAGACGCCCTTGCCGGCGCTGGCGGCGCTGCCCTCAAGGGTGCGTGGAATGGCGAGGCCACGCGCCTCAGCCTCGGCGATGATGGCGAGGCCGAGCGGATGGCTGGAGCCTGCCTCCACCGCGGCGGCCCGCGCCAGCGCCGCATCCACGACGCTGTCAGCCCCCCGCGCAGCCGCTGGATCAACCGCCGTGGCGGTGTCGGTTAGCGCGACGATGTCAGTGACGCGCGGCTCGCCACGGGTCAGCGTGCCGGTCTTGTCGAAGGCGATGGTCCTGACCCGCGCCAGCGTCTCCAGCGTTACGCCGCCTTTCACCAGCAGGCCGCGACGGGCGCCATTGGCGATGGCGGCGGCGATGGCGGCTGGCGTGGAGATGACCAAAGCGCAGGGGCAGGCGATCAGCAGCACCGCAAGGCCGCGATAAATCCACGTGTCCCATGGCTGGCCAGCCAGCAGGGGAGGGGCGATGGCCACCAGCGCGGCGAAGATCATGGCGGCGGGGGTATACCAGCGGCTGAAGCGGTTGATGAAGCGCTCGATCGGCGCCTTGCGCTCCTGGGCGTCCTCCACCATGGCGATGATGCGGGCGATGGTGTTGTCTGCGGCCCTGGCGGTGATGCGCACCCGCAATTCCGCCGTCAGATTGATGACGCCAGCGTAGATGCGGTCGCCAGGACGCCGTGACGCGGGCGTCGATTCGCCGGTGACCGGGGCCTCATTGACGTCGGACGCGCCGGCGATGATCTCGCCATCGGACGGGGCTTTGTCGCCGGGGCGGATAATGACGATGTCGCCGACGGCGAGCGCGTCGATGGCGACGCTCTCGACTACGCCATCGCGCTCGCGCAGGGCCGCGCGCGGCAGCACGTCGAGCAGCGCCTTGACGCCGGCGCGGGCCCTGCCCGCCGCCACTCCCTCCAGCATCTCGCCGATATTGAACAGCACCACCACGGCGGCGGCTTCCACCGCCTCGCCAATGACCAGCGCGCCGATGGCGGCGACCACCAGCAGCGTCTCAATAGTGAAGGGCGAGCCGCTGACAGCCGCGGCCCAGGCGCGCCGGGCGATGGGCGCCACGGCGATCAGCGTGGCGAGGCTCCACACCAGCCGCGAACTGTCAGGCGCCGCCAGCGCGATAATGCCGGCAAGGCCGACGACGGCGATAGCCAGAAGGGTGGACCACAGGCCGTCGGGCGCCCAGGCTGGCGTCAGCTGGCGGAACCAGGCCGGGGCAGACTCCGGCGCGTGGCTGTGACCGGCGTGATCGTGATCATGCCCAGCAGCCTTATCGTGATGTTCGCCGTGCGGCCCATTGCGCGTGTGGTGATGCGCTCCGTCATGGTCGTGGTCGTTGTTATGGTCATGGTCGTGGCCTGCGCCGCAGCAGGCGCTGGCCTCGGCGGTGGCAGCCGGCGCGTCGGCCAGCAGGCCGGGGGCGTCCGTCAGGCGGGCGGCATAGCCCAGCCGTCGCAGCGTGGCCTGAACGGTCTCAGGGTCGGGCAAGGCGTCTGGGCCATGCAGGGTCAGCCGTTGCAGCGTGACGTTGACCACCGCCTCGCCGACGCCGGGCAGGCGGCGCGCCGCCGTCTCGATCTTCAGCGCGCAGGCGGCGCAATCCATGCCATCTACATGAAAACGCAGGCGTTGCGGCGTCGTCGTCATCGGCTGGTCTCCCTGCCAGGTGGGCGTCAGCAGGCCCCGGCGGCCCTTGCGTTACGCTGCGGTCCTTGCGTTACGCTGACGGAACCAACAGATAAGGTCTGTAGTCACTACAGGGTCAAGCGGCGTCTGCGGGCGCGGCGGAGCCAGGGGGATTGGTCATGCCCGGAGAGACACACGCCGCGCTGAGCATTGGCGCGCTGGCGCGCAAGGTTGGCAGCAATGTCGAGACCGTGCGCTATTACGAGCGGATCGGCGTGCTGCCGCCGCCGGCGCGGACGGCGGCGAACTACCGGCAATATGACGCCGGCCACCTGCATCGGCTCAGCTTCATCATGCGGGCGCGGCGCCTGGGGTTCTCGCTGGATCAGGTGCGGGCGCTACTGGCCCTGTCGGCGCGGGTGAGCCAGCCCTGCGCCGAGGTCCACGCCATCGCCCAGACCCATCGCGACGACATCGACCAGAAGATCGCCGATCTGACCGCGCTGCGGGCCGAACTCGACGTGCTGCTGTCGCACGCCCACACCGGGGTGATCGCCGATTGCAAGATCATCGAGGCCTTGTCGCCGGCAAGCATGGGTTAACCACCTCTGGCGACCAACGCGGCGCAATTGCGGCGGCGCCACACACATCACACGCGCTGTAATTTGTTGGATTATTTGATATAAATTGCTTCATCCCGAAACGGCGCGGACCCGTGGCGCCCCGTAACCATTGATTCACGACGCTTCTTAAGCGCTGGTGAAGTCGCCGCCCCTAAGCCTCACAGCATCAGAAATCAGGCCGCCAATGCGCCTGGTCCGGTTGTGGCCGCAGGGAGATGTCATGATTTTGCGCGGGGCCCGTTCCACTTCGCAGCCGCCGTCGCGGCTGACTGCTTCGGTCATTGAACACCTGCTGATTGCGACGCTGATCGCCATCGCCATCGTCACCGCCGTCAGCACCATCCGTCACAGCCTGCCGACGGTGATCCAGACCAGCAGCCAGACCGCATCGCTCAGCGCCGACCGCTGAGCCAGCGCGGCGCAGCCTGCTGCGGATGCGGTGATGCCGCCTGAACGCCGTGCGCGGGCGCAGGTCGGCTTTTACCCGGGCGGCCTTTCGCCGTACAAAGGCAGGCGCGAAGCTTTTGCTTCGCCGTCGCGCCGCTGTCCGGCGCGCCTGCCCGAAACAAGGATTGCACCGCGTGCCGCTGAAACTGCTGCGTGAGCCGGAGGCGAACGCCCTTCCGGTCTGGTTCGCCACTGTCGCCAATTGGGACGCCGTCGCCGCGCAATTGCCGCCGGTGGCTGCGGCCTTCGCCGCCGCCCAGGGTTATGTGGGCGGCGCCGGCAAGGGCCTGCTGCTGCCAGGGCCAGACGGCGCCATCGCCGGGGCGGTGTTCGGCCTCGATAACGCCGACGCCCGCCATGTCGACCCCTTCCTGGCCGGCGGCCTGTTCGCGCTGTTGCCCGCCGGGGTCTGGCGCTTCGCCAATGCGCCGACTGACCCGCAGGCCACGACGCTGGCCATGGCGCTCGCCGGCTACAGCTTCAACCGTTATCGCAGCAACGCCAGGGACAAGGAGCTCAACCTTGTGGTTCCTGAAGGCGTCGACGCCGCCGAGGTCTGCCGCATCGTCGACGGCGTGTTTCTGGCCCGCGATCTGATCAATACCCCGGCCAATGACATGACCCCCGCCGACCTCGAGCGGGCGGCGCGCAATCTCGCCGCGCGTTTCGGCGCCGAGGTCACCTCCGTCGTCGGCGACGCGCTGATCGGCGAGCAATTCCCGCTGGTGCATGCGGTGGGCCGCGCCTCGGCCACCGCGCCACGGCTGATCGATCTACGCTGGGGCGCCGAAGATGCGCCGAAGGTGACGCTGGTCGGCAAGGGCGTCAGCTTCGACACGGGCGGCCTCGACATCAAGCCATCCGCGGCCATGCTGCTGATGAAGAAGGACATGGGCGGCGCCGCCGTCGCTTTGGCCGCCGCCCAGATGATCATGGACGCCAATCTGCCGGTGCGGCTGCGCCTGATCATCCCGGCGGTGGAGAACGCCATTTCGTCCAACGCCTTCCGTCCCGGCGACGTGCTGCCGAGCCGCAAGGGCCTGAGCGTCGAGATCGGCAATACCGACGCCGAGGGGCGGCTGATTCTCGCCGACGCCCTGAGCCTCGCCGATGACGAGGCGCCGGAGTTGCTGTTTGATTACGCCACCTTGACCGGCGCCGCCCGCGTCGCCACCGGCCCGGAGCTGCCGCCGTTCTACGCGCGCGACGAGACGCTGGCGGCCGACATCGCCGCCACCGGCATGGCGGTGAATGACCCGGTGTGGCGTCTGCCGCTGTGGGGCGGTTATGAGCGCCTGCTCGATTCAAAGATCGCCGACATCAATCATGTGTCCAGCGGGCCCTTCGCCGGCTCGATCACCGCGGCGCTGTTCCTCGGGCGCTTCGTGGAAAAGGCCGGCGCCTGGGCGCATTTCGATATTTACGGCTGGACCCCGTCGGCCCGCCCTGGCCGCCCGGAAGGCGGCGAGGCCCAGGCGGCGCGGTTGACCTACGCGCTGGTGCGCGCCCGCTACGGCGGCTAGAGCATGCGCCGATCACTCCGGATCGGCTCATGCCCCTCTTTCCATGCAGGGAGCGTATTCTCCTCGATCAAACGATTCCGTCTGATTGGAAAGCGCTCTAACGGCGACAGAGAGCAAACGCCATGGTTCGCGATCCCCGCGTGACGCCGGCCCGCCCCGATCTCGCCGCCGCCAGCCTGCGCGGCGAGGTGACGGCGAATCGCTTTGTCGAGCCGCGCCGCATGCGCGTCGCCAGCTTCGCCACCGCGGTGCGGCGCGCCCCACGCGGCGATGCGCCGCTCGACACTGAGGCATTGGCCGGCGAGGCCATTGACGTTTACGACGTCGACGATGAGGGCTGGGCCTGGGGCCAGCTCGCCTCAGATGGCTATGTCGGCTATGTGGCGGCTGATGATCTCATCGCCGCGCCACAGGACAAGGACGCGTCGGTAAGCGCCGCGATGTTCAGGGTCAGCGCGCCGCGCACCTTCATTTACCCCATTGCCAATATCAAGGCGCCGCCGCTGGGAGCGCTGCCGCTCAACGGCTGGGCGACAGCCTCCAGCACGGTGGAGGCGAAAGACGCGGCGGCAGGCGCTGCGGCGGCGCGGTTCCAGCATCTGGCCAGCGGCGGCTTTGTCTATGCCCGCCATCTGGCGGCGCCTGGCGCCTGGGCGGCGGACGCCGCGACCGTGGCCGAGCATTTTGTCGGCGCGCCCTATTTGTGGGGCGGGCGCACGGCGCTGGGCCTCGATTGCTCGGCCCTGGTGCAGATGGCGCTGATGGCGACGGGGCGCGCCTGTCCGCGCGACAGCGACATGCAGGCGGCGCAATTGGGCGTGGCGCTGGCGCCCGATGGGGCGCAGACCAGCCTTCAGCGCGGTGATCTGGTGTTCTGGCGCGGCCATGTCGGCATGATGCTCGACGGGCTTAGGCTGATCCACGCCAATGGCCACCACATGCAGGTGGCGGTGGAGCCGCTGGCCGAGGCGGTGGCGCGCATCGCCCGCGACGGCGGCGGCGACATCATCGCCCTGCGGCGGCCTTAACGCATGGCTGGCAGCGGGCAGGTTCCGTCGACCGCCACGGCGGTCACCGTCCTGGTCCCGCTGGCGATGGCCGCGCGCAACTGGCCGAGCTCCTCACGCACCTCCAACGGCGCGGTATTGAACAGCGCCTCATTCACATTGAGCGCGACGGCGTCCTCCTTGAGGCCGACGCTGACTGGGCCAGCCTGCCACGCGGCTTTTTCCGTGCGCAGGGCGTCGAGCACGGTCGCGCTGTAATTGCGCGTCTGCGTCGCCAGCACATTGTGGGGAAACAGCGCCGCCGCCATGGTGTTGCGCGTGACGGCAAGCGCGCCATGATCGCGCACCGCATTCATGGCGCCAGCGCCTGCTGCGCCGCCTGGCGTCAGTACAATGCCAGCGCCGCGATCAATCTGGCTGCGCGCCAGCTGCGCGCCCCGGCTGGCTTCGACCTTCAGATCGAGGTCTGGCCCAGGCAGGTCGGGCAGCAACCGCGTATCTGGCGCGGCGGCGGCGAGCCCCTGGGCGGCGGCGCACAGCGCGCCGCGACGCCCCTCATCTGGCGCGGCGACGAAGCCGACGTCATGGTCATCGGTGAATTTGCCAGCCAGCCAGCCGCCGAGCCAGTCGGTCTCGCGGTCGCGGAACTGGATAGCGCGAATATTGGGGCCATTGGCGGCGGCGCCGATCAGCGTCAACCGGTTGTCGGGCAGATCCCTGGCGAGCTTTTCCACCAGCGGTCCGGATGTGGCGCTGACGATGATGATCGCCGGGTGGTTCTGGGCGAGGCTGCGAATGGTTTCCTCAGCCTTGGCGGCGGTCACCGCCACCAGTTGCGCTTTGCGCGCCCCGCCCTCGGTGAAGGCCCGCACCGCCGCTTGCGCGCCGCCCCAGGGCTCGGCGCTGCTGACGCCGTCATCGATCACCACGACCGCAGCTTCTTCGGCGACGGCGGGAGCGGCTGGGGCGGCGGGAGTGGCGGCGGCAGGCGGCGCGACAGCGGGAGGCGATGCATTGGGCGGCGCGGCATTGGGCGGCGCCGCCTGGGCGAGGGCCACGCCAGCGACGCTCACCGTCGCCGCTGGCGCGAGGCCCAGCATGGCGGCGACCAGCGCCAGCCTGAAATAGTTGTTGCGCCGCCAGTCGCGCCGACCAGCCTCTGTCGTTGCGCCTCGACGGGTGTTTGCTTGCGGCGCGCGAGGCGCCGGGCCGTCAATCCTTGTCATCCATGTCATAGTAATGACGCCGTCGCCCTGCGCCACCCCCCTTGCGACAGCTGTGATCCGGCGCAGGGTCCGGTCACCCTGTCGGCCAGTGCGCGCTGCGATTGACAGCAGGCCAGCGCTCGCGGATGCAGGGGCGGGGCCGGGCGTCGGGTGAGGGCGCTGGCGAGCGGGCGGGAGACGGTGATGTTCGACGCAGATGAGGTCGAGCGCTATGCGCGCCATCTGGTGCTGCGCGACATTGGCGGGCCAGGCCAGGCCAGGCTGAAGGCGGCGCGGGTGCTGGTGGTGGGCGCGGGCGGTCTCGGCGCGCCGCTGGCGCAATATCTGGCGGCGGCCGGGGTCGGGAGCATCGGCCTCGTCGATGACGATGTGGTGTCGCTGTCCAATCTGCAGCGGCAGGTGCTTTTCTCAACCGCCGACATTGGCCGCCTCAAGGTCGCCGCCGCAGCCGATGCGCTGGCGCGGCTCAATCCGCATGTCACGGTGATCGGTCACGCCACCCGCCTCGATGCGCGCAACGCCCGCGATCTGGTGCGTGACTACGACGTGGTGGCGGAGGGCTCCGACAATTTCGACACGCGCTATGCGGTGTCCGACGCCTGTTTCTACGAGAAAAAACCGCTGGTGATGGGGGCGCTGGGGCAGTTCGACGGCGCGCTCACCACCATCCGCGCCCATGAGCGCGGCGCAGACGGCGCGCCGAACCCGAGCTGGCGCTGCCTCTATCCCAACCATCCGCCGCCAGATCTCGTGCCGACCTGCGCCCAGGCCGGGGTGCTTGGCGCGGTGGCTGGCGTGATCGGCTCGCTGATGGCGGTTGAGGTGATCCGGGCGATCACCGGCTTTGGCGACAGCCTTGTCGGCAAATTGCTGACCATGGACGCCGCCAGCATGCGTTTTCGCCTGCTGAACTATGCCTGGGACCCGGCCAATCCATTGTCTGGCACGCCGGCGGCAGGCAGCGGCGATGGATCGGGCGCTTCTGGCTGAGGCTGCGCCTGCGTCTGGCTCAGCGACTACGCCGACCTGGGTTGATGATCGAATCGGGCACCGAGAAGCTGGCGGAGGCGCGGCCATTGTGGCGCCGCGAGCGGTAGCTGCGCGAATAGCGCCGGTCGCGGCTTCTATAGCGGCTTTCGGCCCTTTCGGCGCCGGCGCCGGCGCGCTGTTCGCCATCATTGGCCACTTCCGGCGTCACCATGGCGCCGCCGCCGGCCCGCGCCGGGCCGAAGCTGGCGAGGCAGGCGTTATAGGCCAGAGGCTCCTTGTAGCGCTCGCAGTCATCGATTGAGCGCGGCGCGGCGCTCGCCGCCTTGGCGCGCGGGCTTGCTTGAGCGGGCGCGGCGATAAGCCAGCCGCCCGCGACGACGGCCAGCAGCAGCGCCGCCCGCTGCGGCCAGGATGTGCGCGTACTCACGTCGGCAGTCTCCCCTCAGCGTGGCGCCGACGCCGGGGCGGACAGGCGCAACGCTCAACTGTTGGCCCAGTGAATGCTGCAAATGCGACGCTGGCAAGGCCCCCGGTTCTTAAGGCCGCAAGGCTCCGGCGGCAGCGCCCCAAGTTCTCAAAGCGCCGGCAAGGCTGAGACGTCGCAGCCGCTGCCGACCGACGGAGGGCGGCCGTCAACGACAATGACCCGCGCAGCTAGGCTGCGCGGGCCACAATGACATGACAGCAATGAGCAGGCGCCCATGCGACCTTTGGCGTCTGAGCGACGCCAGGGCTGGCCTCCCGATGCGCCATGCGCATCGGGAATACGGTCAGGCGCGCAGGGCGGCGCCGGTGCGCTTGGCGGCGGCGGCGACGATCTTCGCCGACACCTCCTCAATCTCCGCATCCGTTAGCGTCTTGTCCTTCGGCTGCAAGGTGACGGCGATGGCCACCGACTTCTTGCCAGCCTCGACGCGCTCGCCCTCGTAGACGTCGAACACCGTGACATCGACAATGAGATTGCGGTCGGCGCCAGCCACAGCCTTGACCAGATCGCCAGCGGCGACGGACGAATCGACGACGAAGGCGAAGTCACGGCCGAGCGGTTGCAGATCGGGCAGGCTGAGTTTGGCCCGAGCCCGCGTCGCCTTGGTCTTGGGCGCAGGCAGGGCGCTGAGATTGATCTCGAACGCCGCCAGCGGCCCCTTGACGTCGAGGGTCTTCAACGTCGCCGGGTGCAGCTCGCCGAACCAGCCGATCACCGCCTTGGGGCCGAACTGCACGGTGGCCGAGCGGCCAGGGTGCAGCCAGGCCGGGCCACCTGGCACAATCTGCGCGCCAGCCGTCGACACGCCCAACGCCGCTAGCAAAGCGAAGACGTCGTCCTTGGCGTCAAACACCGTGACCGGCTTGGCGGCGCCGCTCCAGCTGCGGCCTGCGCCGCCGACGCCCGCCGTGCCACGGCGCAGGCCGGCGGCGACGATGGACTGGCCTTCCGGCAGGTCAGAGGCGAAGGTCTGGCCCACCTCAAACAAGGCGGTGTCGCCATAGCCACGGTCAGCATTGCCCTGGGCGGCGGCGAGCAGGCCAGGCAGCAGGCTGGGGCGCATGTCCGACATGTCGGCGGCGATCGGGTTCGACAGCTTCAGCGCCGGGCTGCCGCCGCCAAAGGCTTCCGCTTCCTTCGCCGAAATGAAGGAATAGGTCACCGCCTCAACCATGCCGCGCGAGGCGAGCAGGCGGCGGGCCGTGCGGGTGCGGCGCTGCAGCGTGGTCAGCACGCCGATGCTCAGCCCGTCCGGGCGCGGCAGCGGCGTTGCGGCCACCTGGTCGATGCCGGCGATGCGGACGATCTCTTCGACCAGATCGGCCTTGCCTTCCACGTCGGCGCGCCAGGATGGCGGGGTCACCGTCACCACCTCGCCCTCGCCGGCGATGGCGAAGCCGAGGGCGGTGAGGATGCGGCGCATCTCGGCCTGGTCCAGCTCAAGGCCGGTGAGGCGCTTCACCTCGGAGAAGGGGAAGCTGATCTGACGCGTGGCGTCTGGAATGGCGCCGGCCAGGGTGACGTCGCTGGCCTCGCCGCCGCAGATGTCGAGCACAAGGCGCGTCGCCAGCTCCATGCCCGGCATGTTGAAGGCCGGGTCGACGCCGCGCTCGAAGCGGAAACGCGCGTCCGAGATCAGGCCGAGCTTGCGGCCGGTGCGGGCGATGTTCAGCGTGTCCCACAACGCCGCCTCGATCAGCACGTCGGTGGTGTCGTCGCTGACGCCAGACGTCTCGCCGCCCATCACGCCAGCCAGCGATTCAACGCCATTGTCGTCGGCGATGACCACCATGGAGGCGTCGAGCGCATAGGTCTTGCCGTCGAGCGCCAGCAGCTCCTCGCCGTCCCTGGCGCGCCGCACCACCAGATCGCCCTT
This sequence comes from Camelimonas sp. FR25, assembly GCF_059740505.1. Taxonomy (NCBI): domain Bacteria; kingdom Pseudomonadati; phylum Pseudomonadota; class Alphaproteobacteria; order Hyphomicrobiales; family Chelatococcaceae; genus Camelimonas; species Camelimonas sp. FR25. Next base: position 10,803 of record NZ_JCAWFG010000099.1, read on the forward strand.
GACCTTCGCCGCATCAAACACGTGCAGCGGCCGGCCCCGGTCGAAGGTCATGAAATTGGTGATATCGACCAGCGCATTGATCGGACGCAGGCCGATGTCGCGAAGCTTCTTCTGCAGCCATTCTGGCGACGGGCCGTTCGTCACGCCGCGCACGAGGCGCAGGGCGAAGGCCGGGCACAACGCCTCATCATCCAGATCGATGCGCACGCCGACCGGATTGGCGCCTGCGCCAGCGACCGGGGAGATGGCGGGGGTCTTCACCGTGCCGAGGCCGGCGGCGGCGAGGTCGCGGGCGATGCCGGCGACGCCCAGCGCATCGGCGCGGTTCGGCGTCACCGACACCTCGATGATCGCGTCATCCAGACCAGCCCAGGGAGCGAACGCCGCGCCAATGGGGGCGTCCTCGGGCAGCTCCATGATGCCGTCGTGGTCTTCCGACAATTCGAGCTCAAAGGCCGAGCACAGCATGCCGCGGCTCTCGACGCCGCGAATGACGCCGACAGCGAGGGTGATGTCCTTGGCCGGCACATAGGCGCCGGGCGGAGCGAACACGCTCTTGAGGCCCGCGCGGGCGTTGGGCGCGCCGCACACCACCTGCAGGGGCGCGCCGGAGCCGTCATCGACCATGCACACCCGCAGCTTGTCGGCGTTGGGGTGCTTCTCGGCCGAAATGATGTGGGCGATCCTGTAGGGCGCAAGCTCCACGGCGCGGTCGCGCACGCTCTCGACCTCAAGGCCGACCTGGGTCAACGCCTCGGCGATGGCGGCGGTCGAGGCGTCGGTGTCGAGGTGTTCCCTGAGCCAGGAAAGGGGGAATTTCATCGTCAAACTCCAAATTGCTCAGGAAGACAGGCCGCCGGCCAGCGACGGCAGATCGAGCGGGCGGAAGCCGTAATGGTCGAGCCAGCGCACGTCGGCCTCGAAGAAGGGGCGCAGGTCGGGCATGCCATATTTCAGCATGGCGATGCGATCGATGCCCATGCCCCAGGCGAAGCCCTGGTACTCATCCGGGTCGATGCCGCAATTGCGCAGCACATTCGGATGCACCATGCCGCAGCCGAGAATCTCCAGCCAGTCGTCGCCCTCGCCGAAGCGGATCTCGCCGCCCTTGCGCGAGCACTGGATGTCGACTTCCGCCGACGGCTCGGTGAACGGGAAGAACGACGGGCGGAAGCGCATCTTGACGCTGTCGACCTCGAAGAACGCCTTGCAGAACTCTTCCAGCACCCACTTCAGGTTGCCCATATTGGCGGTCTTGTCGATCACCAGGCCTTCGACCTGATGGAACATTGGCGTGTGGGTCTGGTCTGAGTCGGTGCGATAGGTGCGACCTGGGCAGATAACGCGGATCGGCGGCTTCACCGTCTGCATGGTGCGGATCTGCACCGGCGAAGTGTGGGTGCGCAGTAGCTTGCGCGTGCCGTCGGCGGCCTCTGGCAGGAAGAAGGTGTCGTGCATCTCGCGCGCCGGGTGACCTTCCGGGAAGTTCAGCGCGGTGAAATTGTAGAAATCGGTCTCGATATCCGGCCCTTCGGCGACGGCGAAGCCCATGTCGGCGAAGATGGCGGTGAGTTCGTCCACCACCTGGGAGATCGGGTGCAGGCGACCACGGGCCTGGGGGGCCTCGCGCAGCGGCAGGGTGACGTCGACGCGCTCGGCCTCGAGCCGGGCGGCGAGGGCGGCGGCGGCCAGATCATCCTTGCGGGCGCCGAGCGCCGTCTGCACGCGGTCGCGCAGGCCGTTGATCAGCGGGCCCTTTTCCTTGCGCTCATCCTGCGACATGCCGCCGAGGGTCTTCAGCAATTCGGAGATGCGGCCCTTCTTGCCAAGGGCGGCGACGCGGATCGCCTCGACGGCGGCCTCATCAGCGGCGCCTGCGATGTCAGCCGCCAGCCCCTGTTCGAGCGCGGCGAGGTCGGCGGCGAAATCCGTGGCGGAACTGGCGGTGGGTTCGGTCATTGCGGCCTCCTGGAGCCGGCGCCTGCAGCCTTGCGCCAGGGCGCCGCCGAAGGCATCAGGCCGTCTCCTGCTGATCGGTCAGTGCAGAGCGGATGGAGCCAGGGCGCAGGCCACGTCAACAAGGTGAGCGCGCCAACCGTGCAGCCTGGCCTGACGTGCAACAGCGCCGCGACGGTCTTTCGACCATCCGGCGCTGCTGCCTCGATAAAGCGGGTCGAAGGCGCGGGCGAGGCCCACGCATCCGCCAGATGGGCGGGCCGATCAGGCTGCGAGCGCAGCCTTGGCCTGGTCCACGACGGCCTTGAACGCGGCCGGCTCGCGGATCGCCAGATCCGACAGCACCTTGCGGTCGATCTCGATGCCGGCCTTGTCGAGGCCGTTGATAAAGCGGCTGTAGGTCAGGTCGTGTTCACGCACGGCGGCGTTCAGACGCTGGATCCACAGGGCGCGGAACGTGCGCTTCTTGTTCTTGCGGTCGCGATAGGCGTACTGCATCGACCGATCGACGGCCGCCTTGGCGGTGCGGATCGTATTTTTGCGGCGGCCGTAGAAGCCCTTGGCTGCCTTCAGAACTTTTTTATGCTTGGCGTGTGCGGTCACGCCGCGCTTGACGCGGGCCATGTTAGATCTCCTGGAAACCTGTCAGAATTGCTGTTGGAATGGATCAGGCGTTGGGCAGATAGAACTTCTTGATGTTCTTCGCGTCGCCATCGAACAGCACAGTGGTGCCGCGCTGGTTGCGGATCTGCTTGTTGGTCCGCTTGATCATTCCGTGGCGCTTGTTGGCCTGAGCGGCAACAACCTTACCGGTGCCAGTGATCTTGAAGCGCTTTTTTGCGCCCGACTTCGTCTTCAGCTTGGGCATTTGGCTCTCCTCAACGCGAGAGAGGCGGTTTCCCACCCCTGAACTCATTCTCATGAGCTTTCACGAACCGCCACGGCAGCCCTTTACAAGCCGGTCGGTCCGAATGAAGGCTGGCTTATGGCAGAAACCACTGGCCTGAGCAAGCGCGCCCCTTGCGGCGAAACGCCGTTGCACACAGCAGGGCGGAGTCCCGAACCAGCCGTCGCCGCCCCGTCGCCTCCCCTTTGCCGGACCCGTCCACCGTCCCCGCCCCCCCACTCTGGCCGTCGTCGCCCCCTCCGCTGTCGCCTCCGCCGTCATGCCCGTGCTCGTCACGGGCATCCACGTCTTGCGACGGTCCAGCCAGCGAGCCGGTCAGGGAGGAGCGCTGCTGCGGCTCGATAACGCGTGGATGCCCGTGACGAGCACGGGCATGACGGGCGTTGGGGCTTGTGTTGCAGGCGATAGTGACGATAAGGCGCCCAGCCCAGGCTGCGTCCTCCGACGCCCTGTCGCCGTCTGCCTGGACAGCAAAACGCCCCGGCCATGGACCGGGGCGTCAGATCATCCAGCGGAGGGCTCAGGCAGCTCAGTTGCTGCGCGGGGCCAGAATCATGATCATCTGGCGGCCTTCCATCATCGGCTCGCTTTCGACCTTGGACATTTCCGCGAACTCGTTCTTGACGCGGACCAGGAGGCGATAGCCGATGTCCTGGTGCGCCATTTCACGGCCACGGAAACGCAGCGTCACCTTGACCTTGTCGCCGTCCTCGAAGAAGCGGCGGACCGCCTTCATCTTGGTCTCATAGTCATGCTCGTCGATGCCAGGACGCAGCTTCACTTCCTTGACTTCGACGGTCTTCTGCTTCTTGCGCGCCTCAGCCTGCTTCTTCTGTTCAAGGAACTTGAAGCGGCCAAGGTCGAGGATCTTGCAGACCGGGGGGACCGAGTTCGGGGCGATTTCTACGAGATCAAGCCCGGCTTCCTCAGCGATATTGAGCGCGTCGAAAAACGGAACGACGCCGCGGTTCTGACCCGTGTCATCAATCAGCTGGACTTCACGGACGCCGCGAATGTCGCGGTTGGCGCGGGGGCCTTCCTTCTGTGGGGCCTGCATGGATCGCATTGGGCGACGAATGGCGGTCTTCTCCTCTAACTGCGCGACAATGGCTCTCCGCCACAGATGGCGATCAGATGCCGGCGCGCATGGAATACTGAAGGGCGGACATTCGCAGAATGCACCGTCAAGTCAACCCGTCAACATGCCGCGACAGCGGTTGTCAAGGTCGGAAGTCCTGCAGAAAACGCGCCCAATCGCACCGATTTGCCTCCTGAGAGCTATGGAGGTCGCTGCGCGGGTCACCCGGCTGGCCGCGACAGGGCCGCCACATAGGTATCGAGCGTGGCGTTGACCATGGCTTCGAGCGAGAAATGCTGCTCCACATGCATGCGGGCGCGCCGGGTCATGCCTTCCAGCGCGCTCGCGCCCATGGTCAGGGCGGCGCCGATGGCGTCGGCGAGGGCGGCGGCGTCGCCAGGCGGAACCACCCAGCCGGTGCGCTCATTGGCTGGCACGCGCGGCGGATACAGCACGGTTTCCGGCACGGCGCCCAGGTCGGAGACGATCACCGGCGTGCCCAGCGCCTGGGCCTCCACAGCGACGCGGCCAAACGCTTCCGGCTCGGTGGAGGGCACGGTGACCACTGCCGCCGCCAGCAGCGCGGCGGGCATGTCGGTGCAGTGGCCGACGCGGTGCACCACGCCGGTGAGATTATATTTGCTGATCATGGCGTCGAGTTCGCGCACATAGGACTCACGGCCCTGGGGGTCGCCAGCCAGCACGAAGGCGACATCGCGCAGCCCGCCGTCGACCAGCTGTTTCGCCGCCTCGATCAGCACCTTCTGGCCCTTCCAGTTGGTCAGGCGCGCCGCCAGCAACACGATGCGTTCATGCGGCGGCAGTTTCCATTCCTTGCGCAGCGCCTCGACCCGCTCCGCCGGCACCGAGCGGGCGGAGAACGCCGCCAGATTGGTGCCGCGATGGATGACGCGGATGCGCGGCCGGGCCTGCGGATAAAACGAGCAGATCAGATCGGCGGTATAATGCGAATTGGCGATGACGATGTCGCCGCGCGCCATGACCGAATTGTAGTGCTGCTTGATCGGCGACTTGCCCGAATAGCTGCCGTGGAAGGTGGTGATGAACGGCAGGTTGAGGCTGCGGGTGGCGGCCAGCGCCACCCACGCCGGGGCGCGCGAGCGGGCGTGCACCAGCGAGACGCCCTCATCGAGGCAGATGCGCATCAGCTTGCGCGCATTCAGCGCCATGGCCAGCGGGTTCTTGGTGCGGGCCGGGAAGGGGATCCAGATGCCGCCTTCCGCCTGCAATTCCCCAACAAGCCGGCCGCCCTCGGTGGCCACCAGCGCGCGGGCGCCGGCGCGCGACAGCCCGGCGGCGATATCCACCGCCGTGCGCTCGGCGCCGCCAGCATCCAGTTCCGGGACGATCTGCAGAATGGTGCGTCCGGCGAGGGGCTGGGCGGAGGCTGGAAAGTGAGTCATCTCGGGCCGGTTATCCTGGAGCGCGACGGCGCGCCGGTTGAATCCTCAGATCGGACAGCGTCTGGACGCTATCGCGCGCGCGGCTTTGCATTGCGATGCGATCTGTCGCAGAAACTGCGCCAGCACAGGGCGGGAACGCACGCGCCATGATGCCGCAGAATCGTTAACCAATTGAGCGCGCCCTGCCATGAGCGCGCGGCGTGGGGCCGCGCTTGCGGCGCGTTTGACAGCCCCGGAAGCGCCTGGGCCGGGCGCAGCGTCGCTTGTCTCCCGCAGGCGCGCCGCAGCAGGGGCTGACGGGGTGAAAGGATCAGCAATGTCGGTTGCAGCGCCAGAATATCTTGAGGTTGGCGAGGGCGCCTTGCGCCGCCGGATCGCCTTGCGCCGCCGCGACGGCGTCGGCCCCACCGTGGTCTGGCTCGGGGGCTTCCGCTCCGACATGCTGGCCACCAAGGCCAGCGCGCTGGATGAGGCGGCGGCGGCCCTGGGCGCGTCTTATCTGCGCTTTGACTATGGCGGCCATGGCGAATCGGGCGGCCGCTTCGAGGATTTCTGCATCTCCACCTGGCTGGAGGATGCGCTGGCGGTCATTAACCGCTTCGCCGGGCGCAACCCCATTCTGGTCGGCTCGTCCATGGGCGGCTGGATCGCTTTGCTGGCGGCGCGCGCCCTTGCCGAGGCCGGTAATCCGGCCGGCGGCCTGACGCTGATCGCCCCGGCGGTGGATTTCACCGAGAAGCTGATGTGGGCGTCGATGTCTGACGAGATTCGCGCCACGATCATGCGCGACGGCGTCTGGCTGCGGCCGTCGGAATATTCTGACGCGCCCTATCCGATCACCCGCACGCTGATCGAGGATGGCGCCAGCCACAATCTGCTCGACGGCGTGCTCGACCCCGGCTGCCCCACTCACATATTGCAGGGCATGCAGGACCCGGATGTGCCGTGGGGGCACGCCCAGCGGGTGTTCGAGGCGCTGCCCGCGTCGAGCGTCAACCTCACTTATATCAAGGACGGCGACCACCGGCTGTCGCGCCCGGAGGACATCGCTCTGCTGGTGCGGGTGGTCGACGCCCAGCGCGCCAGCTCCTGATCAGGGCGGCGGGGCCGTCACGACAAAGCCAGACGCCAACGCAAAATGCCCGGACCAGAGGTCCGGGCATTGTTTTACCAGGGCAGTCAGCGCCGGGCCTCGCGGCCACAAGGCGGGACTTGCATCAGTGCAGGCTGACCGGGGTCAGGTCATTGGCGAGCGCATTGGCCAGCGCCGCATCGCGCGTCTCGGTCAGCATGATCGGCGTGCCGTCGCCCATCAGCAGGGCGAACAGCTGCACGCCAGGCTGCAGGGCCGGGGCCTGGGGAAACAGCCGCTGCACGTCTTCCGAGCGGATGGCGCGCACATAAGCGAGCTTCTCGGCGGCGGCGTTGAATTCAGCATTTGAAAGTTCAGCACGGGTCATGGCGTCCTCCTCTGCGTCCCCAAATGGGCGACGCTGCTGCGCGATGGCGGGGCCATGGTCCGCCATCGCTTTCGGCCGTCCACAATGGCCCGGCCAACCCACGGCGCGGCGATGCCTGCGCCGTGATAACGCTCTGCGCTACGTCTGCGGCCCAGATGGCCCAGTCGCAGCGCGAATTCCGCTACGGCGCAGGGTTCAGTCCCGCGCCACGATGTCGATCTTGCGCACCACGCGCTGGGCGTCAGGGCGCGCCACGTCGACAGACAGCAGGCCGTTCGACAGGTCGGCGCCCAGCACCTCCATGCCATCGGCCAGCAGGAACGAGCGCTGGAACTGGCGGGCGGCGATGCCTCGATGCAGGAACACCCGGGACTTGTCGTCCACCTGGCGACCGCGGATCACCAGCTGGTTTTCTTCCAGGGTGATCTCCAGCTGGTCGCGGGTGAAGCCCGCCACCGCCAGCGTGATGCGCAGGCGGTCAGGATCATTCTCGGCGCGCTGGATGCGCTCAATATTATAGGGCGGATAACCGTCGGTGGCCGCTTTGGCCGCACGATCCAGCGCCTGCTCGATCTCATCGAACCCAAGCAGGAAGGGGTGCGAAAATGGCGATGCCCGCGTCATGCGAAGCCCTTTGCTGCGAAGCCCTGGAAGGCGCCTCGTATATTGACCCGCTCATGCGGCGTCAGAGCTGATTTAAGAAGACGCGCCCCAGGTTTCAAGCGCCTGGCGCGCCCTGTGCAACAGGCCACGTGTCGCCCCAGGGCGCGGCGGGGTGCGTCGACGTCCGCCGCGCGTTAGCTGGCGCGTCCGGGCGCAGACGCCATGCGTCGCAGGCCCTCGGTGAGGCTGTAGGGCGGCGTCCAGCCGCTGGCGCTGATCAGCCCGGAGATGTCGATGCGGAAGCTGTCGAGCAGGCTCTCGGCCATGCCGCGCCGTCCGGCGAGGGCGAGGCCATGGCGCAGCAAGGCGGGGGGGCAGGGGGTGAGCCGCGCCGGACGGCCCACGGCGGCGCCCAGAAGCCGGATGAATTCTGGCGTCGACGGCGTGTCGGCGTCGGCCAGCGTCCAGCCATGGACGACGCCGGCGGCAGGCGGGTGGGCCAGTACATGGCTGATGAAGCTGCTGAGATTGTCGCGGCCGAGAAACGCGCGCTGGTTGCGCACCGAGGCCAGCGGCAGCGGCGCGCCGCGCTTCACCGCCGTCATCAGGGCGCGGATATTGGCGCTGGGGTTGGGACCATGCACCACCGCCGGGCGAATAATGCTGACGGCGAGGCCAAGGCGGGGCGCGAGCTGCTGCAGGCCGGCTTCGGCCTCGGCCTTGCTGATGGCGTAGGCGCCCGCTGGCGCCAGCGGGCTGTCGCTGGTGAAGGCCTCGCCGGGCCGCGTGACGTGGCCATGCACATAAGAGGTGCTGACGAACACCAGATGGCGCACGCCGTTGGCCGCCGCCGCTTCGGCCAGCGCCAGGGTGGGGGCGGTGTTGTGGGCGCGATAAACCGCCAGCGCCTCCGCCTCATTGCTGATGGCGCGGTGGGCGCGCCCGGCCAGATGCACCAGCGCATCCTGTTGCGACAGGGCGTGGCGCAAAGCCTGACGGGCGTCGGCGGGGTTCGTCGCCATGGCGCTGGCCTCGGCCCACGTGCTAAAATCGCCAAGACCAATGGAGGTTACCCTGGCAAGGTCGCTGTCGGGCGCCTCTGCGCGCTGTAACAGCGTCAGCTCCGCCCCCTGGCTTAGCAGGGCGGGGACGAGGCCCTGGCCGATAAAGCCAGTGGCCCCGGTGACGGCGATGCGCATGGGCCGCTCTATCCGCAGCAGCGGAGCAGCGTGAGATGAGGCTGGCGTCTGGCTCATGGCGCAGCATTGGGCGATGGCCCGCTGAATTGCAACGACCGCCGTAGACCCCGGCCCTCGCGACATCCGCCGCGCCGGGTCGGCGTTGGGGCCTGGCGCAGCGGGCGAGGGCGCCCCATATAGGGCTTCCAGCGCAAAGGCCCGCAATTGCAGGTTCTGGCGCGGTTGCCGCCGCAATAGCCAGAAGGTGTATGGCGGATTATCGCGAACAACTGGCGGCGCTTGTTGTAATTCTGTCGAAGCGCTGGAATATGCCGCCTGATGTCGCCGTGGTCGGCGAGACCGTGACCGACGACCGAACAATTCTCCGCCTCCGCCATTTAGTCCTGGTGGAGCGAATTCCTGAACAGAAGGGCACGGATGACTGGCGGCATGGCAGGCGCCCCTGCGACACCTGAACCCCCTGTGACAGCTGCATCCCTTGCGAGCGTTGGCGCCGCCGACGTCGATGTGAGCTGTGACGCCGGCAGTACGGCGACAGAAGGGCGGCGCAGCCCGTGGTCGTGGCTCGGCGTCGCCGCCAGCCTGATTATTTTTGCGGCGTCGGCCTTTGTGCTGTGGCGCATGGCCCACACCATCAGCCCGTCAGAGGTGCTGGCGGCGCTGTCCCGCGTCACCGCCGAACATCTGGGCATGGCGGTGTTGCTGACGGCGGTGAGCTACACGCTGCTCACGGGCTATGACTTTCTCGCCTTGCGGCAGATGCGGGTGAAGGTGCCCTACCGCACCACGGCGCTCGCCTCGTTCACCAGTTATGCGGTGAGCTTCACCCTTGGGTTTCCGCTGCTGACCTCCGGCACGGTGCGCTACTGGATCTATTCCTCGCGCGGCGTTACCCCGGCGCAGATCGCCAGCCTGACGGTGATCGCCGGCATCACCTTCTGGCTCGGCATGGGCGTGGTGCTGGCCTGGTGCCTGATGACCGAGGCCGGGGCGATCTCGCTGCTGGCTCACACCAGCATCTTTGTGAACCAGCTCGCAGGCCTGCTGACGGCGGTCGCCGTGCTGGGCTATCTGGTGTGGGTGACGGTCAAACACCGTTATGTCCAGGTCAAGGGCTGGCGGCTGGAGCTGCCGGGCATGAAGCTGTCGCTCGGCCAGATGCTGCTGGGCGCCGGCGACGTCTGCGCGGCGGCGGGCGTCCTGTTCGTGCTGATGCCGGACGGTCATGGCGTCAGCTTCGCCAGCTTCCTCGCCATTTATGTCTTCGCCTGCATGCTTGGCATTATCTCGCATGCGCCAGGCGGCATCGGCGTGTTCGAGGCGACCATGCTGGTGGCTCTGTCATCGCTGCCAGGCTCGCAGGTGCTGGGCGCGCTTTTGCTGTTCCGCATGGTGTATTATCTGGCGCCGTTCCTGCTCGCGCTGGCGCTGCTCGGCGGCTATGAAATTGTCAAACGGCTGAAATCTGACCGTGAGAGAATGAGGGTTCGTGAAGGCGCGTCGGACGTGGGCTGAGCCATTGCGCCAGCGCCTCAAGGGCGGATGTTGCGCAAGGTGATGGCCGGCGCGGCCCACGTCAGCAACAGTGGGCGCGCCGCGCATGACGGGCGCGCCGTGACGCAGGAGATGGCGTAACGCCCATGCAAGTCGACAGTCAGGCCAGGACGCACGCGGCCGCTCCATCTCACAGCGCCGACGGCGCCATTAACACTCCTGTCGCCGATCACGCCCAGCCCGCTGGCAACACCCGTTCTGCAACGCAGCCGCTCGCCGCTGGCGCTGCGCCTCTCGCTGATCACCGCCTTGGCCTCGCAGACGGCGGCCGGCGGGTGGCGCGCCGCCTGATGCTTGGTTCAGGCTTGCTGGCGCTTGGGGTTGCGGCCGGGCTTGGTCTCGGCGCGTTGACGGCGGATGGTCTCACCGGCTGGATCTGGCTGGCGCTGGGCGTTGCGGCGGTGCTGCTGCTCGGGCAACTGGCGCCGACCGGCGGGACCGCGCCGTCGCGCGCCGCCGACGCGCCGATGCGTCGCCTGGTCAGCCGCCCCTCGGCGATGGGCGACATTGCGCCGGACGCCATCGTCGCCGCTTTCCCCGATCCCTGCGTCATCGTCGACCGGCGCGGCGTGGCGCTGGCCGTCTCGCCCGCAACCCTCGCCCTGTTTCCAAAAATGAGCGTCGGACGGCCGGTGGCCTTCACCTTGCGCGCGCCGGAGTTCGTGGCGGCGCTGGAGGAGGTGCTCAACGGCGGCCCTGCCGTCACCGTGCTCGTCAACCAGCGCGTGCCGGTCGAGCGCAATTTTGAGGTGGTGGCGGCGCCGCTGGACGGCGAGCGCCGGCGTGGCGCCCTGGTGGTGCTGCGCGATCTGACGCAGCAGCAGCGTGTCGAACAGATGCGCGTCGATTTTATCGCCAACGCCAGCCATGAGTTGCGCACGCCGCTGGCCACGGTGATGGGCTTCATCGAAACCCTGCAGGGCCCGGCCCGCAATGATCCGGCGGCGCGGGAGCGCTTCCTCGCCATCATGCGCGAGCAATCGCTGCGGATGAAACGGCTGATCGATGATCTTCTGTCGCTGTCGCGCATTGAGGCGCGCGCCCATCAGGCGCCCTCGGCCCGGGTCGAGGTGACGGAAGTGGCGCGTCAGATCGCCGACAGCCTGCGCCCCATGGCCGAGGAAGCGGGGGTAAGCATCAATTTCACTGCGCCGGACGCGCCCGCGATGGTGTTTGGCGACCGCGACGAACTGCTGCGCGTGGTGGAGAACCTGGTCGAGAACGCCGTGAAATATGGCGATGCCGGCAAGCGTGTCGACATCGCAGTGGCCATCGTGCGGGCAAGCGATGGCGGCGTGGCCACTGACGCCAGCCGACCCCAGAGCCAGCAGCGGGCCGGCGGGGCGCAATTGGCCATGGCCTCAGCCCAGCTTGACGAGGTGGTGATCACGGTGCGCGATTATGGCCCCGGCGTGCCGCCCGAGCATGTGCCCCGCCTGACGGAGCGGTTTTACCGCGTCGACGCTCAGGCCAGCCGCGGCAAGGGCGGCTCCGGGCTTGGGCTCGCCATCGTCCGCCATATCGTCATGCGCCATCGTGGCCGCCTGCAGATCGAGAGCCAGCCAGGCGAGGGCGCGCTGTTCCGGGTGATGTTGCCGCTGGCAGGTTGAGGCCGGGCGGTCTGCCGACCGGACGCAACGTCAGTTAGCTATGGCGTCGGCGGGGGCCTTGCAGCCGCCACTGGGCCTGCCGATGATTCCGCTGCCGCGATTGTTACAATGCCAGTCATGAAGGCCAGAATATATTGACAGGGCTGGCGTTTGCGCCGTCATACAAGCGTCATCCGCGCGGCCTAAAACGGCGGCGCTGAGACAGGCGCTGACCGCTTGCTGGATCAGCCGCGCCGCTGGGCGCAATCCGGTTGGATAACCCTGGAGAAGATCCGTGACCTTCAAAACGCTTGCCGTCGCCGCTGGCATGGCCCTCGCCGCGTTCATCGCGCCGGCCTCGGCTGCTGAAATCTCCGGCGCAGGCGCCAGCTTCCCTTACCCGGTCTACGCCAAATGGGCGGAAGCCTGGCACAAGGAAACCGGCAAGAAGCTGAACTACCAGTCGATCGGCTCTGGCGGCGGCATCAAGCAGATCCGCGCCCGCACGGTCACCTTCGGCGCCACCGACGCGCCGCTGAAGGGCGCTGACCTGGAGAAGGACGGCCTCGTCCAGTTCCCGATGGTGATGGGCGGCATCGTGCCGGTGGTCAATCTGGAAGGCGTCAAGCCGGGCGAGCTGGTGCTCGACGGTCAGACCCTGGCCAATATCTATCTCGGCAAGATCAAGACCTGGGACGACGCCGCCATCAAGGCGCTGAACCCCGACGTCAAGCTGCCGTCGTCGGCCATCGCCGTGGTTCGCCGCTCGGATGGTTCGGGCACCACCTTCAACTTCACCGATTATCTGACCAAGGTCAGCGCTGAGTGGAAGGAAAAGGTTGGCTCGGCCACCGCTGTTGAATGGCCGGTCGGCCTCGGCGCCAAGGGCAACGAAGGCGTCGCCGCCAACGTCAGCCAGACCAAGGGCTCGATTGGCTATGTCGAATACGCTTACGCCAAGCAGAACGCCATTTCTTACGCACGCCTGAAGAACAAGGCCGGCAAGGTGGTCGCTCCTGAGAGCAAGACCTTCCAGGCCGCCGCCGCCAACGCTGACTGGGCCTCGGCTCCGGGCTTCGGCGTCATCCTGACCGACGAGCCGGGCGACGACAGCTGGCCGATCACCGCCGCCACCTTCATCCTGATGCACAAGAAGCCCAACAAGGCTGAAGACGCCGCCGCAGCGCTGGAGTTCTTCAACTGGGCCTTCGAGAAGGGCGGCCCGATGGCTGAAGAGCTGATCTACATCCCGATGCCGGCCTCGGTCGTGGCCAAGGTGCGGGAAGAGTGGAAGCAGATCGCCGTCAAGTAAGACGCGCAACGGATGGCGGCGGGGCCAGGGCTTCCGCCGCCATCTGCCCATGGCGGATGGTGATGCCTCCGCCAGCGCGCCAGGGCTCTGGCCCTGCCATGGCGCCATGGCGACACTGGCCGGAACAATGTTGACGCGAGGCTTGCCGCAGCCTTTGGCGGCTTGCCACAGCCCGCCGCCGCCAGGTACAGCGAAACGTCAGCAAGGCCACGGCCTGTGACGTGCTCTGCGGAGCAGGTCGCGGCGCGCCACGGCTGAGCGCACCATGAGCGGCGCGGCGCCTGCGCCATGTCCGCAGCTATTGGGCCGGTCGCGGCCCGTCGATCTGCCGGCGTGGAGCCTGTCCCCACGCCAGACCTTATCGCAGGACCTGAAGAGCGCCGGCAGGCGCGCCAGGCGACCTGCCCATCAGTCGGGGCTATGATGAGCGATACGCCAATGACCGGACATGCCGCCAGCATGCCGACGCTCGCGCCAGACAAGAGTTCGACGCTCGGCCGCTATCGCATCGGCGACAGGCTGTTCCTCAATCTGACCCGCACCTCAGCGCTGCTGGTGCTGGCGCTGCTCGGCGGCGTCATGCTGGCGCTGATTGAAGGCGCGGCGCCGGCGCTGCGCGAATTTGGCTTCGGCTTCCTGACCTCGCAGTCGTGGAACCCGGTGACCGAGAAATTCGGCGCCCTGGCCCCGATCTATGGCACGCTGGTGACCTCGCTGATCGCCATGCTGATCGCCGTGCCGGTCGGGCTTGGCATCGCCATCTTCCTCACCGAGCTGTGCCCGCTGTTCCTGCGCAGGCCGATTGGCATCGCCATCGAGCTGCTGGCTGGCATTCCCTCGATCATCTACGGCATCTGGGGCCTGTTCGTGTTCGCCCCCTTCCTGCAGGACACGGTGCAGCCGTTCCTGATCAAGGTGTTTGGCCCGATCCCGGTGCTGTCGACCCTGTTCGCCGGTCCGCCCTATGGCATCGGCATGCTCACCGCCGGCCTGATCCTCGCCATCATGGTGCTGCCGTTCATCACCTCAATCTCGCGCGACGTGTTCGCCACCGTTCCGCCGGTGCTGAAAGAGGCCGCCTATGGCGTCGGCTGCACCCGCTGGGAGGTGGTGCGCAATGTGGTGCTGCCCTACACCCGCGTCGGCGTCATTGGCGGCGTGATGCTGGGCCTTGGCCGCGCTCTGGGCGAGACCATGGCCGTGACCTTCGTCATCGGCAACGCCCACAAAATCTCCGCCTCGCTGCTGGCGCCGGCGACGACGATCTCGGCGACGATCGCCAACGAATTCACCGAGGCGGTGGGCGAGGTTTACACCTCCTCGCTGATCGCGCTCGGCCTGCTGCTGTTCATCATCACCTTCATTGTTCTGGCCATCGCGCGCTACATGCTGCTGCGCCTTGAGCTGAAGGCGGGGAAATAACTCATGGCTCAGGACAACCCCACCACCACGGCCGCCGCCAGCGCCCGACGCACCGTCCCCGGCGCGCTCTACGCCCGCCGCAAGGGCCGCAGCAATCTGATGATGGCGCTGTGCGTCGCCGCCTCGGCGCTGGGCCTCGCCTGGCTGGTGCTCATCCTCGCCGGTCTCGTCATCAACGGCGCCGCGGGCCTGTCGCTGGCGGTGTTCACCGAGCACACGCCGCCGCCTGGCTCGATGGGCGGCCTGCTCAACGCCATCATCGGCAGCCTGATCATGACGGGGCTCGGCATCGTCATCGGCACGCCGATCGGCATTCTCGCCGGCACCTATATGGCCGAGTATGGCGCCAATTCGAAGCTGACCACGGTGGTGCGTTTCATCAACGACATCCTGCTCAGCGCCCCGTCCATCGTCATCGGCCTGTTCGTCTATGAGGTGATGGTGGTGAAGATGGGCCATTTCTCCGGCCTCGCCGGCGGCGTGGCGCTGGCCATCATCGTCATTCCGGTGGTGGTGCGCACCACCGAGGACATGCTCAATCTGGTGCCGAACCAGCTGCGTGAGGCCGCTTCGGCCCTGGGCATGCCGCGCTATCTGGTCATTCGCCGCATCGCCTATCGCGCCGCCCGCGCCGGCATGATCACCGGCGTGCTGCTGGCCATCGCCCGCATCTCCGGCGAGACCGCGCCGCTGCTGTTCACCGCGCTGAACAACCAGTTCGCCAGCACCAATCTCAACGCGCCCATGGCCAGCCTTCCGGTCGTGATCTTCCAGTTCGCCCTGTCGCCCTACAAGGACTGGCAGCAGCTGGCCTGGACCGGCGCCCTGATCATCACCATGTCGGTGTTGACCCTGTCCATCCTTGCGCGTGTCATCGCCGCGCGTAGCCGCCAGTGAGCCGGGAGCCGACCATGACCATGTCCGCCCGCACCACCGCCGGGGCCACCATGGCTCCAGCCCCCACCATCGCAGGAGCAAGGCCGCAGATGTCGCCCGCCGATGAGAAAATCTCCGTCCGCGACCTGAAGTTCTTCTACGGCGACTCGCTTGCCCTGAAGGGCATCTCGCTGCCGCTGTACGAGCGCAAGGTCACGGCCTTCATCGGCCCGTCGGGCTGTGGCAAGTCCACGCTGCTGCGCATCCTCAACCGCATGTACGACCTCTACCCGGGCCAGCGCGCCGAGGGCGAGGTGCTGCTCGACGGCGAGAACATTCTGTCGCCGAAGCAGGACCTCAACTTCCTGCGCTCGCGCGTCGGCATGGTGTTCCAGAAGCCGACGCCGTTCCCGATGAGCATCTATGACAACATCGCCTTCGGCGTGCGGCTGTATGAGAAGCTGTCGAAGTCGGAGATGGATGAGCGGGTGGAGAGCTCGCTGCGCCGCGCCGCGCTGTGGAACGAGGTGAAGGACAAGCTCACCGCCTCGGGCCAGAGCCTCTCCGGCGGCCAGCAGCAGCGCCTGTGCATCGCGCGCACGGTCGCGGTGAAGCCCGAAGTGATCCTGCTCGATGAGCCGTGCTCGGCGCTCGACCCGATCTCGACCGCCAAGATCGAAGAGCTGATCGATGAGCTGAAGGCCGAATACACCATCGCCATCGTCACGCATAACATGCAGCAGGCGGCGCGCTGCTCCGAGTACACCGCCTTCATGTATCTGGGCGAGCTGATCGAGTTCGACGAGACGTCGCGGATTTTCACCACGCCGTCTGATCAGCGCACCCAGGACTACATCACCGGCCGCTTCGGCTGAGCCGCGGCGGGCGTAGCCCGCCAGTCCTGAACCCATTTGCCGCGTCAGGCGTCGTCGCCTGGCGCCGTTCCACAAATGCGCCGCAGCAGTCGGGCGCCATGGCGCCTCAGGCGCCGCCGCTCCGCAGGGGAGTACAGAGCATGGCCGAGCACATTGTTTCCGCCTATGACGCCGAACTGGCGGCGCTGCGCGGTCGCGTGGTGGAGATGGGCGGCATCGCCGAGAAGATGCTGGACGACGCGACCCGCGCTCTGGTGCGCCGCGACGCCGAGCTTGCCCAGTCGGTGATCAACACCGACAGCCGCCTCGACACGCTGCAGCGCGAGATCGAGGAGCACGCCATTCTCACCATCGCCCGCCGCCAGCCGATGGCGGTGGACCTGCGCGAGATCATCTCGGCCATTCGCGTCGCCGGCGACGTCGAGCGCATCGGCGATCTGGCCAAGAATATCGCCAAGCGCGCCGTGGCCATCAGCGGCCAGATGCAGCCCGCCCGCATCGTCGTGGGCGTCGAGCATATGAGCGATCTGGTGCAGGAGCAGCTCAAGGACGTGCTCGACGGCTTCATCCAGCAGGACGTTAACGCCGCCATCGACGTGTGGAAGCGCGACGGCGAGATCGACGCCCTGTACACGTCGCTGTTCCGTGAGCTGCTGACTTATATGATGGAAGACCCGCGCAATATCGGCTTCTGCACCCATCTGCTGTTCTGCGCCAAGAATATCGAGCGTATCGGCGACCACACCACCAATATCGCCGAGACCATCTATTATCTGGTCACCGGCAATCCGCTGGTCTCCGAGCGCCCGAAGAAGGATTCGAGCAGCATGGAGCCGCTCGGCGACGGCGCCTGACGCTGGCGCGCCACTGTACTGCCTGGGCGCGGCGCTGAGCCGGCCAGGCTGAAGACTGTTTGTGTTGACTGGCATGAATGGCCGCGCGGGCTTCGCGTGGGCAGGGAGCCTGCGTCCTGCGCAGGCGGCCCGAGGATGATCGCGACGGCGCGGCGCCCGACCTGAACGGCGGCGCAGCCGGGGCGGCCGCTGGCGCAGAGGCGCCGCAGCAGGCGCCGGGAGCGGGTCGCGCGCGAGGAGTACACGATGGCTACACGCATTCTGATCGTTGAGGATGAGGAATCCCTGGCGCTCCTGCTCCGCTACAACCTTGAGGCCGAGGGCTATGAGGTCGACAGCGTCGCCCGGGGCGATGAGGCCGAAGTGCGGCTGCAGGAGGCCCCGCCGGACCTGGCCCTGCTCGACTGGATGCTGCCTGGCCTGTCGGGCATCGAGCTGTGCCGCCGCCTGCGCCAGCGCGAGGAAACCGCCCGCCTGCCGGTGATCATGCTGACGGCGCGCGGCGAAGAGGCCGAGCGCATTCGTGGCCTCGCCACCGGCGCCGATGATTATGTGGTCAAGCCATTCTCGGTGCCGGAGCTGCTGGCCCGTGTCCGCGCCCTGTTGCGCCGCGCCAAGCCCGGCCATGTCGCTTCAATGCTTAGCGCCGGCGACATCGAGCTGGATCGCGAAACCCGACGGGTGCGCCGGGCTGATCGCGAGTTGCACCTCGGCCCGACCGAATTCAAGTTGCTGGAATTTCTGATGCAGAGCCCCGGCCGGGTGTTCACCCGCGAGCAATTGCTCGACAGCGTCTGGGGCCGGGACGTCTATATCGACGAACGCACCGTCGACGTGCATGTCGGCCGCCTGCGCAAGGCGATCAATCGCGCCCGCCAGCCCGACCCGATCCGCACCGTGCGCGGCTCCGGCTATTCCTTTGACGAGACGTTTGCCCGCGCCTGAATGGCTTGCGTCCGGGCCTGAGGCGTTTGCGCCCGGGCCTGTAGGGTTGGGGCCCGCGCCTGCGGCGGTCGCCAACCGGGACAGGGCAGGCCGCGCGGTCGTGCGCCTGCGCGCCGCCATCGTGCGCTGCGACGTCGTGCGGGACGGCAATGCCGATTGGGCATGGTGAGGGCTGTCCAGGGCAAAGTCTGATCAACCGCGTCAGCCAGCTACAGAGCTGCTGTTTTCCGCGCGCCGCCCGTTGCGCCATGGGCGCCCGCGTGACGCCGCCGCGGGCAAATCGCCCTTTTCCAGATTGCGCTCCCCCCTCACGCCTGGCCCAAACAAAAACCCGCCTCGCGGCGGGTTCATGAAGAGCGTGTTTGCAGCTACATCGCGCAGCGCGCGGGGGCCGTCTGCCTCAGCTCAGTTGCTGCGACGGTCGCGCCGCCGCTCCGGCGGCTGGTAGGCGATGCGGCTGTGGAAGTTGCAATAGGGGATGCCTGGCGTCGTGCGGTTGCCGCAGAAGCAGAAATCCGCCGTCGTCGGGTCGCCCATCGGCCAGCGGCACATGTTCTCGCGCAGCTCCATGATGGTGACGCGCTGGGACTCCGGGGCGGCCATGGCGCTGGCCCCGCCTGGGGTCTGGGTGACAGCGGCGGCGGCTGGCGCTGCGGCCGGGGCCTCGGATGCCAGCGACACCGTGTTCAGCACGGTCGTGCTCTGCACCACTTGAATGGCGGCGACTGCCGCGCCGGCCCGCGCGCCCACGGCGGCGACGGTCCGCGTGGCGGTGGCCACGGTCACGGTCTTGCGCTGCTTCTGGGCGCCAGAGGCGTTGGATTTGGCGCGGCCCGACAGGCCGAGCCGGTGCACCTTGCCGATAACGGCGTTACGGGTCACTCCGCCCATCGCCGTGGCGATCTGGCTGGCGCTGAGCCCTTCGGCCCAAAGCTTTTTCAGCAGTTCGACGCGTTCGTCGCTCCAGCCGCTTCCAGCCTCGCTCATACGTTCCTCCGCACCATAATCGCACTTGCAGAAAATTTGCGTAAACGCGCCGAATAAATCCAGCTACGCAAAACTTCACTCCGCCCCACAGGCGGCGCCACGAGATATCGTGGGATACTGTCCCGACCATACAAGATGGCGCCAACGGCCTACAACCACGCGCAGACCGTCCTGACCGTTTTCCCCAGGAACATGCTGAAAACGAGTCCGTGATCACGCTTTTTCAAGGATTTATCTGGCGTGGACCCGCCGGACGTGGAGACAGGGCGGGATAACACAGCAATCTGGCGGCGGCCATCACTACCTGTGCTTGAAGGGCCCCGGGGCCTGTCGCCGTCATGTGCGCGTCACGTCGCCAGGGTGTCCTTCCGGCAGCCGTGGCGCAGGTCGGGCCGGGCTGATGCATATGGGCGCTGTGCGCCTGGTGACGCAGGGGCAGGGCGATGGCGGCGCGGCGGTCAGAGGTTCTGTCGCCTGCGCCGCCGCAGGCACGCGTCAGCATGGGTTATGGCGTTGCGGGAATAAGGACTGGTCAGAATTGATCAAATACTGGGCGCTGCGCTGCGCCGAGGCGCCTGCGGTTGTAGCGGTCCACTGATTGACAGATTCCGTGCGCACCTTAAAATACCGCAAGTGCCGCCCTCGACAGGGCGGCACTTTGATTTTCATGGGCGCACAGGCTGCTGGTCGGCGTCCGTCTGCACAGGGCGACTGTTGCGCTATGGCTGCGACAGGGCGCTATTTTGCTGTTTTTGCATCGCCTGGCGCAAGGCCTTTTTGGGTGGCGACAGGGGGTGCGCTCACGCGGCGCCATCGTCGGCATGGACAATGTGGATGTCCGGGCAGGCGCCGCCATCAGGGAGTGCGGTTCGTGACGTCGCCGCTTTTGCCAACTTTTGCGCGTGTAGACCTTCAGTTCGAACGGGGCCAGGGTGTCTGGCTGACGGCGCGCGACGGCGAGCGATATCTCGACTTCGGCTCCGGCATCGCCGTCAATTCGGTCGGCCACGCCCATCCGCATCTGGTGGAGGCGCTGACCGCCCAGGCGCAGAAGCTGTGGCACACCTCCAATCTGTTCCGGATTCCGGAAGGTGAGCGGCTGGCGCAGCGGCTGGTCGACAACAGCTTCGCCGATCAGGTGTTCTACACCAATTCGGGCGCCGAGGCGCTGGAGTGCGCCATCAAGATGGCCCGCAAGTTCCATGCGGTGAACGGCCAGCCTGAGCGCTTCCATATCATCACCTTCGAGGGCGCCTTCCATGGCCGCACCCTCGCCACCATCGCCGCTGGCGGCCAGGCCAAATATCTTGAGGGCTTTGGCCCCAAGGTCGAAGGCTTTGACCAGGTGCATGTCGATGATGAGGAGGGGCTGAAGGCGGCGATCGGCCCGCAGACGGCGGCGATCCTGATCGAGCCGGTGCAGGGCGAGGGCGGGGTGCGCGTTGTGCCGCCAGCCAAACTCCGGCAGTTGCGCGAATTGTGCGACGCCCACGGCCTGCTGCTGATTTTCGATGAGGTGCAGACCGGCGTCGGCCGCACCGGCAAGCTGTTCGCCCATGAGTGGTCGGGCGTCACGCCAGATATCATGGCGATCGCCAAGGGCATCGGCGGCGGCTTTCCGCTGGGCGCCTGCCTGTCGACGCTCGAGGCCGGCAAGGGCATGACGCCTGGCACCCACGGCACAACCTTCGGCGGCAATCCGCTGGCGGTGGCGGTGGGCAACGCCGTGCTCGACATCGTGCTGGCGCCTGGCTTCCTCGACCATGTCAACCGCATCAGCCTGTTGCTGCGTCAGCGCCTCGCCGAACTGCGCGACCGCTTCCCGCACATCATCCAGGAGGTGCGCGGCGAGGGGCTGCTGCTCGGCCTGAAGCTGAACGTGCCGAATACGGCGTTCTCCGCCGCGGCGCTGCAGCACCAGCTCATCCTGGTCGGCGCTGGCGACAACACCGTGCGCCTGCTGCCGCCGCTGGTCATCAGCGAGGAAGAGGCCCGCGAGGGGCTGGCCCGCATTGAGGCGACCGCCGCCGCGATGCAGCAGGAGCTGCGCGGCGTCCGTGCGGAGGCTGCGCCATGAACGCGTTTTCAGGGGGCGCGCCGCAGGCCGGCGCTGTCAGTTTGTCACCGGAGACATTGAAGGATCCGAATTTGTCGACTTCGTCGCAGCCGCGGCGCAATTTTCTTGATCTCACCGATTTCACCGGTGAGCAGTTGCGCCATGTTCTGGAAATCAGCGCCGGCCTGAAGGCGGCGCGCCGCCGTGGCGAGCGCGCCGCCCACCGGCCGCTCGTCGGCAAATCGCTGGCGATGATTTTCGACAAACCGTCGACCCGTACCCGCGTTTCCTTCGACCTGGCCATGCGCGAGCTGGGCGGCGAGACCATCATGCTGACTGGCGCCGAGATGCAGCTGGGTCGCGGCGAGACCATCGCCGACACCGCCCGCGTCATGTCGCGTTATGTCGACGCCATCATGATCCGGATTCTCGATCATGGCGCCATGACCGAGCTGGCGGAATACGCCAGCGTGCCGGTGATCAACGGCCTGTCGAAGCTGTCGCATCCGTGCCAGATCATGGCTGATCTGCTGACCTTCGAGGAGCGCCTCGGCCCGATCACCGGGCGCAAGGTGGCGTGGACCGGAGACGGCAACAATGTGCTGGCCTCCTGGGTGCATGCGGCGGCGCGGCTCGATTTCGAGATCGCCATCGCCACGCCGGAGGGGCTTGGCCCGTCGCCGGAGGTGCTGGCCTTCATCCGCGACAATGGCGTGAAGGCGACGTTGACCCAGGACCCGGTGGAAGCCGTGCGTGGCGCCGAGGCGGTGATCACCGACTGCTGGGTGTCGATGGGCGATGAGGAAAGCGAAAACCTGCGCCAGAACCTGCTGCAGCCGTACCAGGTCAACGCCGCGCTGATGGCGCAGGCTGAGAAGAACGCCATCTTCATGCACTGCCTGCCGGCGCACCGCGGCGAGGAAGTCACCGATGAGGTGATGGATGGCCCGCAGTCGGTGGTGTTTGACGAGGCCGAAAACCGCCTGCACGCCCAGAAGGGCGTGCTGGCCTGGTGCATGGGCGCGGTCGATTGATGCCGGCGGATATGGCCGCGGAGGCTGCGGCCTCTGGCGATGATCTGGTGTTGCCTTTCGCCATTGAGGGGCTGGACGTGCGCGGTCGCGTCGTCCGCCTCGGCCCGGCGATCGACGCGGTGCTGGCCCGCCACGCCTATCCGCCTGCGGTGTCGCGGGTGCTTGGCGAGGCGGCGGCGCTCACCGTGCTGCTTGGCGCCTCGCTGAAGCTGGAGGGTCGCTTCCAGCTACAGACGCGCTCGAACGGCCCGATCAGCATGCTGGTGGTGGATTTTGATGCGCCGGACCAGATGCGCGCCTGCGCCCGCTTCGACGCCGAGGCGCTGGAGGCGGCTGTCGCCGCCGGCGCCACGGCGACCGGCGCGCTGCTCGGCGCTGGCCATCTGGCGCTGACCATTGACCAGGGCGGGCACGCCAACCGCTACCAGGGCATCGTGGCGCTCGAAGGCCAGAGCCTTGAGGAATGCGCCCACGCCTATTTCCGCCAGTCGGAGCAGATCCCCACTTTTGTGCGCCTCGCCGTGGGCGAGGAACTGCTGTCTGACGCTGAGGGCGGGCGCCGCTATCGCGCGGGCGGGCTGATGGTGCAGTTCATGCCCCATTCCGCCGACCGGCTGCGCCAGGCCGATCTGGCGCCTGGCGACGCGCCTGCGGGCGTCGACATCGTCCAGGGCGTCGACGATGACGCGTGGAATGAGGCGCGCATGCTGGCCGAGACCACTGAGGCGCATGAGCTGCTCGACCCGCTGCTGCCGGCGGAGCAATTGCTCTACAGGCTGTATCACGAGCGCGGCGTGCGCGTGTTCCGCGCCCAGCCGGTGCGCGAGGCCTGCCAGTGCTCGCGTGAGCGCATCATGGGCATGCTGACCGGCTTCAGCCGTCAGGAGCGCGCCGACATGGTCGCCGACGATGGCCGCATCACCGTCACCTGCGAGTTCTGCTCCCGTCGCTATGAGCTGGAGCCAGGCCAGGTCGAAGCGGAGATCACGGCCGCCGAGCTGGCCGCATCCGGCGAGGGCGGCGAGCGCGACCACTGACGCCAGGTGGCTGGCTGGTGGCGCATCCGCGCCCGAACCGGTCCGGTCGCCGCACGGACTCTGGTATGATCGCGTTGACGGGGCTGAAGCCGCGCAAAGACGTGGATGCCCGCGACGAGCGCGGGCATGACGGCGTGAGGGGCAAGTCGACAAGAGGGCAAGTCGACGCGAGGGGGCGATACGTAAAGCTCGGCCCTGATGACGCCCCCCCACGCCTTTCCGTGAAGCAAAACCGATCTGACCGTCATGCCCGCGCTCGTCGCGGGCATCCACGTCTTTACACCTCGCCGTGAAGCGGGGGCAGCGGTCGCGACATGCAGCGCTCAAGGCGCCGTCCGGTTCTGGCGTCACGCCACACTGCGCCCCTTAAACGGGGGGCAACGCCAACGCGCCGCCAGCCTCAACCTGCGAGGACGCCCACCAGTCGCCGGATGAACGCCGTTCCGGCCTCGAGGTCGGCCAGCGTCATGAACTCATCGGCCTGATGCGCCTGGGCGATGGAGCCTGGGCCGCAAACCACGGTGGCGATGCCAGCGTTCTGGAAATGCCCGGCCTCGGTGGCGAAAGACACGGTGCTGGTGTGGTTGCGCCCGGCGAGGCGTAACGCCAGCTGCTCGGCGGCGGAGCCTGGGCGCGGCGCCAGATGCGGCACCGCCACGTCACAGATCGTGTCGATGCGCGCCTCGGGCGCGCCAGCACGCATCTGCGGCAGCACGCTGGCCTCGGCGAAACCCGCCAGCTCGCGCATCACATCGAGGTGGCTGTGGCCGGGCAGGCCGCGAAACTCCCACAGGAACTGGCATTGGCGGGCGATGATATTTCGCGCCGTGCCGCCCTGGATGACGCCGACCTGTACGGTGGAATAGGGTGGGGTGAACAGGCCGGTGGCGTCGCCCTCCAGCTGCAGCGCCTGCTGCTTGCGCGCCAGCCACATCACCAGTTCGGCGGCGGCCATGACGGCGTTGGCGCCATGCGATGGCTGTGAGGAATGCCCCTCCTTGCCTGACACATGGGTGGTCAGCGACACCACCGATTTGTGGGCGGTGACCACGTCGAGCCCGGTCGGCTCGCCGACAATGGCGACCTCTGGACGCGGCAGATCGCGCCCCATCCGCGCCACGGCGTCGACCACGCCGAGGCAGGTGATCTCCTCATCATAGGACAGCAGCAGATGCACCGGGCGGCTGAGCTGCGCCGCCTGCATCTCCGGAACCAGCGCCAGAGCGATGGCGAGGAAGCCCTTCATGTCGACGGCGCCGCGGCCATAGGCGCGCCCATCATCGACGCGCAAACGCCAGGGATCGCTGCTCCACGCCTGGCCGGCCACCGGCACCACATCGGTATGGCCAGACAGCAGCACGCCGCCGTCCACGGGAGGGCCGATGGTGGCGAACAGCGCCGCCTTGTCGCCCGTGGCGTTGGGCAGCCGCACGCTGCTGACGCCGCAGCGGCGCAGCCAGTCCTCGGCGAAGGCGATAAGGTCCAGGTTGGAGCGGCTGCTCTCGGTATTGAAAGCGACCAGGCGCTCCAGCATGGCAAGGGGCGTCACGATGTCTCCTTGGTCGGGCGCGCACGGGACCGGCTCGCCATGACGCGCCGGACAGGCGCTGGCCACAGCGGCCGCGCCCCAGCCTAACCGAAAGCCTGCGCGCTGGGGAGGCATGGCGGCGACAGTAGCCGGATCATCCGCCTGATTTCGCGGCGCCAACGCCCCTGAAGCGGGCGAATATCAGTGCAGCACCCGGGCCATGCCCGCGCGGGTGGCGTAGGGGCTGTCGAGCACGAAGGTGGGGATGGCCACCTCAAACGCTTCGCCATTGGCGTCGACCATGGCGTAGCTGCCGCTCATGGCGCCATGCGGCGTGCGCAGCGGACAGCCGCTGGTGTAGACATAGGAATCGCCAGGGGCGATGTGCGGCTGCTCGCCGACCACGCCGGCGCCGGTCACCGCCTCCACCGCGCCATTGCCATCGACAATCCGCCACACCCGGCTGCGCAATTGCACGCTGCGTGGCCCGAGATTGATGATCTGCACCGTATAGGCCCAGAAATAGTCGCCCTGCGCTGGCGTCGACTGCTTCTCGAGGAAACTCGGCGTAACGGTCACTTCAATGCCGCGCGTCTGCGCCCGGTAAAGCGGTGGTTGCTCCAATGCAGACTGTTGCATGGGGATCTCCCGTTAGCGTGACGCTTCGTGAGGTCTCAGGATCATCGTCCTGGCGCCGGACGTCAATGGCGACGCGCTGGCGTGCCGCCGGAACGGGCGCAAGTGGGCTGCTGTCGCTCCCGCCTGGCGCCGTGGCATGTCATGACATGGCCATGATCCCGGCGGCTTGCCCGAAGCTGGAAACCGGAATAAAATCTTCATCATGGCAATTGTTTGCCGCCCTCTGGCGCTGCGGCGCGGTCGCTGTCCGGGAGTGGGCCAGACTGACATCGGAGATGGTTCAGCCTTTGGCCATCGAAGCCTCGGGCGCTGGCGCGGGCTCAGGTCGCGACCGGATCAGCGCCGGGATTGCGGCGAGGGCGAGTCCAGCTGTGAGCGGGGGATATGTCCGGCTGGCGGTGTGGCCAGCGAGGCCATGGCTGCTGATCGCCAGCGCGCGTTGTTGGCAAGGTCGCTGGCCTGCTGTGGCCTTGGCGGGGCAGTGCGGCCTTGGCGGGGCTGTGACAGTGTCGATGCCGGGCGTCAGAGCGCCGCCAGTATATGTGCCATTCTAGCCTGCGCGCGCTTATGGCCGCCGCAGGCGCCGCAGCTTGATCTACAGGTACGGGAACGGGGCGCAGGTTTCGCCGCCGCCGCAACGGAGACCGCCCATGCTGTCGCACCAGCAGATTTGGCAGGCGATAGATGGTCTGGCCAGGCGTCACGGCCTGTCGGCCTCCGGTCTGGCGCGCCGCGCCGGTCTCGATCCAACCACGTTCAATCGTTCGAAGCGGATCGCCAATGACGGGCGGCTGCGCTGGCCGTCGACGGAATCCGTCGCCAAGGTGCTTGAGGCCACCGGGGCCAGCCTCGCCGAATTTGTCACGCTGGTCAGTGACGATGCCGACGGCGGCGAAGGCGACGGGCTGGCGGCGGGGCAAAGCCGCGCGTCGCCGGGCGCGGCTACAGCGTCGTCGGCCTTCGCTTCTGCTGCGGCCAGCGTGTCGGCGGCGATCACGGCGCCGCGGCTGCGCGGCGTGCCGCTGATCGGCCTCGCCCAGGCCGGCCAGGGCGGCTATTACGACGACAGCGGATATCCGGTTGGCGGCGGCTTTGACGAGGTGATCTTCCCGCGTCCCGGCGACGGCTCGCTTTATGGCCTCAAGGTGGCCGGCGATTCCATGCTGCCGCTGTATCGCGATGGCGATATCATCGTCGTTGATCCGGCGGCGACGGTGCACCGGGGCGACCGGGTGGTGGCGCGCACGCGCGATGGCGAGGTGATGGCCAAGGAACTGGCCGCCCACACCCAGAAACTGGTGCGCCTGCGCTCGCTCAATCCGGGGCACCCCGACCGCGAATTCGCCCCCGAAGACCTCGACTGGATCGCCCGTATTGTCTGGGCCAGCCAGTGACGGGACGGGCCTGCGTCGTCCTGTGTCGGAGCCTTCAAGGGGCTGTTCAAACCAGGATGTGAGGATGCCAAGGAATCCCCATCCTCACATGCTCAGGTGCCGCACGGGCGTGACCAGGGCGCGATGGGTCGTCGTCACCGCGCTTTGGCGTCAGAGCTAATGAAAGGCTTATCGCCGGTTTTTCGCAAATGATCGCCCTGCGCGCTTCGGCGCACGCTGGACAGGGGGCGGAGCTGCGCCTTCGCGCCAGCCTGTCGCACGACGGTTTGCTGGGAGTGTTGCTGGACAGACGTCTGCCGCAGCGCCGGTGGATTGCCGCCGGATGATAGCCGGCTGGCGCCGCGCAGCGACCGTCACGCTGTGCGATGCTTTCCGCAAATGCGGCACGGAGGGGTGGATCGCGCCCAATGTCGTGCCCGGCAGACCAGTCTTGCACCCAGAGCCTGTCCGAACTTTGGGATGGGCCTCGCCTGAGGTGAGTTGCATGCCTCAATTCGCATCAACCAGATCCCCCACGCGGCAAAGGGCTGGGCTTGTTCAGGTTTGAACACGTCGCTCCAGATCGCGCCGCACTGAGCACGCTGAACGTCCGCCGCCATCATCGAGCTGATCTCGAACCAGTTGATCGCAACAGCTTGCGGTCGCAGCACGCGGCCGGGCTGGCTGCGGATGCGACTGGCTCGGCTGCCTGTCGGGTTACCCTTGCGTTCAGAGCGCGCGCTGGAGAGCGGCAAGATCTTGTTACAGCCTGCTCCAACGGCATTTTCAGACTTTTTGGGGTGTTCATGGGCGCGAGCTTTGCCTATGGAGTGAAGCGGGGGATATGCGCGCACGTGCGGAGGCAGTGAAGCAACGCGGGGCGGAAATGTATCCGCGATGCTTGGAGAATTACGCGGTTGTACGCAGTAGCGCTTGTCGCTGTTGGCAGTGACACAGCGGCAGATGATGGACGTTACAGGTGGGGTGGGTATGCGTGGGGCGATGATCGGGACAGGCTACGGCGGCCTGGTGCCCGGTGCATGCGTTGCCGGGACCGGACATTCGGCTATTTGCGCCAACGGCGACGTCGTGGAGCCGGCGAAGCTGCGTGGCATGACGCATCCCATTAATGAGCTGGGCACAGACATTCTTGGGGCTGGCCACGTCAGTTATGGGCGGCGGCACCTGGCCGCCGAACGTGCTGCGGTGGTCGCCGACGGTGGTGTGGCTCGTGTCACCGTGAACCGATCGGCGCGAGATAAGGCT
>NZ_JCAWFG010000100.1:0-2356 GCF_059740505.1 Camelimonas sp. FR25
GTTTGCATCGCTCTCCTCAAATGACACGAACTATACCCCGCGATCCACGCGGGTTAAGGTATTTGTTGTAACACTAGATGTTGCAGTGGACGGCCCTCTCCCCCTCGCCCACCGCCCAGATGCTGGCAGGCCGGTGAGCATCCCGCCCACATCCGCCGGACCGATCTGCTCGGGACCCTCACCGATAAGGCCCGCCATAACCATTGAAAAGCAAAAACCCCGCGCCAGGCGGCGCGAGGTTCTGATGTTTGCCTGACCGGGCGGCGCACCCGCCCGGCTCAACCTGTCTGCCTTACCACTGGTAACGCAGGCCGCCCTTCAGCGAGCTGCTGGACAGATCGCCGTTGAACTTGTGGCTGACGGTGACGAAACCCGACAGGCCAGCCCCCGTACCTGTGACATTCAGCGTACCGGCGATCTCGCCAAAGGCGCCGCGGAAGTTGTCCTCAACCCCGAGCGGGATGCCGGCGCTGTAGATCCGCGCCGTATTGACGCCGCGGAACTCGTTCCACAGACGACCCGTGACCGAGGCCTCGAGACGATAGGCGTCATTCAGCGCCATCGAGCCGCCGAAGCGGGCGCCGATGCCGCCGCGCAGGCTGTCATTGGCGTCAAACTTGGCCAGCGCGCCTGGCAGCGAAATCAGCTGGTCAAGCGTGGTGCGGGCGTAAGAGATCGTCGCCACCGGTTCGATGAACATGTTCGGCGCCAGATTGAACCGGTAGCCCGTGTCGAGCTGGAAGCCGAGGGTGGTGGCGTTGACGCCCTGCATGGTGGCCAGCGACGGCGCGCGATAGTCGAGGTTCAGCAGGTCAACCTTGGCCAGCGCATCAACGAAGAAGTTCTGGTTCAGGTAGGTGGCGTAAATGCCCGCCGTGCCGCCGCGATAATTTGCGGAGGTCGGCGACGTCTTGAAGTCGACATGCGACGAGATGTAACCGGCCATCATGCCGAACAGCAGGGCGTCGCCCGACCGCGCCACATTCTCCTGGCCGAAGTCCACGCCGCCCAGCAGACCAAACGTGTCACGCTTGTAGCTGGTGTTGTGGTTATACAGGCGATTGTGCAGGGCATGGGTGGCGTTGGCGTCGCGGTGCTCCCACGAACCAATGGCCTTGGCCCAGACGCCAGGGGTGACGCTTCCCGGCTTGCCAGGATTGGCCAGCCAGTTGCGCAGGTCTGCCTGGCGGTCGAGCCACACGCCGGTGGTCTCGTGCCAGATGCTCTGCGCCGCAGTGGCCAACACCGGCAGCTCGTAGGCCTCGGTATCAGGCGCGCCAACCAGCACGAATTCCTGACCGCCGCCCGGAGCGGACTTGAGCGCCACGTCGTAGAAGAACAGTCCCTTGTCGATCACAGCCCGGCCGCCGCGAATGGCGTTGGCGCTGGACGGATCGAGCACCACGGCCCCTGCGGACTCAACACCGCCCTGAGCCGCCATGATGGTCACGCCCTGCGGGTTGTATGCGCCCGGACCCGTGTTCTGGTCGCTGACCACGAGGCTGGTGACGCCGCTGACCACACCGCCAACCACCAATTGGTCAGCGGTGGAGCCCGTGCCGCCGAGCCAGGCGTCGATCGCCAGGCGGGCGTTGCCGACGCCAGCGTAGTTGCCGCTGGTCTGCAGCACGTCACGCGGCGCCGTGCCGGGCAGCGAGGCGCCCGGGGCTTCGTCCTGCATGGTGATCAGACCCGCCGCGAGGCCGGCCGGATCGCCATTCGTGAAGTTAGTGAGCTGCTGGAACCGGGTGGTCTCGGCGACGGCGCCCTGGAAGGCGGCGACGATCCGTCCGGTGTTGTTCAGCGCCGAGGTTCCTCCGCCGAAATTGTTGTCGCCGGTGACATACCAGCTGTTGGAGCTCTGGTTGGCGAACACGCTGTCGCCAGGCAGGTTGACCCGCCCAATGATCACGCCGTCATTGGTGAGACTGGCGCTGGCGCCGGCCACATTGATCGCCAGATCGCCCGACGCGGCGGCGAGATCGCTGCCGGCGCGGTTGGAGGCGACGGAGCCATCGACGCCGATGGCGATGCTCGCCCCCGCGCCGCTGGCCACCTGCATGACAGGCGCAAGATCGCCGCCCGCGCCGCGCACCATGCCGCCGATGCTGAGGCTGGCGGTGTCGCCGGCGCTGGCGACGATGCCCGAGCCCAGGGTGGCCAGCACCGCGCTGGCGCTGCCCGTGGTCAGGCTCAGCCCGCCATCGTTGGTGCTGGCGATGACGCCGACGCCGCCGCCATAGATCAGCCCGTCGCTCTCGATCTGGATGAAGTTGCCGGGGCCGCTGGACAGGGCCATGACGCCGACGCTACCGCCGACGATGGCGCCTTCGTTGCGCACCTCCGACAGATTGCC
>NZ_JCAWFG010000101.1:0-108108 GCF_059740505.1 Camelimonas sp. FR25
TACTTGGGACAGGACAAGCTGCAGGGCGCCTGGCGCCGCTGCGCGCGCCAAAACGAAAAACGCGACCCCGGATCAGGGTCGCGCTGGGACTATTCAACTCTGGCAGATATACGGCGCCGGACTTCTTTCCGACGCCAGGGGCATTGCGCCAGGCCCAGCCGCCACCGGTGGCGAAGCGCCCTGGCGGCGACACCCAAGCCGCCCACTACCCGGATACATCCGTCGAGCGACGCATGGGCTGGTCGATGCGCCAGTTCAACCGCAACGCGTCAACCGCGACCGGCCAGGCGTTGAGCGCCTGATTATTCGGCGCCCTTGGCCGGGCCACGCTTCCGGGTGCTGGTTGCCGCAGACTTGGCGGCGCTGGCGGCGCGCGCACCGTCATTGGCGGCGCCACGACGACGACGCTGCTGACCCAGACCCATCGACTTGGCGAGAGCCGAACGCGACGCAGCGTAGTTCGGAGCAACCATCGGGTAGTCGGACGGCAGCCCCCACTTGGCGCGGTACTGTTCAGGGGTCAGGTCGTAAGACGTGCGCAGGTGGCGCTTCAGCGACTTAAACTTCTTACCGTCTTCGAGGCAGATAATGTAATCCGGCGTCACCGAACGCTTGACCGGCACGGCCGGCTGCTGCGGTTCGGCCACAGGCTCCGAGGCGCCCGTCGTCAGCTTGACCAGTGAATCGTGAACAGAACTGATCAAATCGCCGAGCTGAACACCGTCCAGCTGATTATTGGCGACATAAGCCGCGACAATGTCAGCGGTGAGCTCGATGAGATTTTGCGTCTGCACTGAATCAGCCATGGAATCGTCCCTCAAATCCATCTGAAAATTAACGCGCGCCCAGCAGAAAGCAATAGTTAATTCCAGATAACAAAATAGTGGCCCCGGCAATCCAGCGAACCCGCAAGTCAAACCGCCTGCATATCGTCAACGACACGAACTGATGCTCATGCCCGATGACAACCTGCGGACAGCGTTACTGGACGGGCAGTCGAGCGTCAGGCGACTGACCGCGGGTACGCAGCGTGACAAGGTACTTGCCAATCATCGACACGCCCCGCCTTTGGCCTAGGCGATCGCTATGCTTACCGAGAAGCGTCGCTTCCGTATATGGCATGCCCTAACTCGAAAACAACAACGTTTTCCAACTTTTTCAATATAGATTTGCTGCACTATGACGTGTTTATCATCTGATCAGCTGGTGGAATATCACGTCACCCACCTGCCTGACGCAGGGCTGTTACGGCGCAGCCAAAGCCGTACAGACGGCCGCCAGCCCGATTGCTTTCGGCGTTTTTTGGCTGTTTTCAAGGCGTTACGCCCCCTTCCGCTGATGATTCCCACAAAAGATGTATGTGTAACTGATTTTGTACGCATCAGTACCTTTCGCCGCCCCCGAACTGCGCGCGCCACGCGCCGCCACGCCAGATCAAAATTGCGTTAATACGTCGCAGCTACTTCCGGAGGCGCCTCCGGCGGCCCATCCCGCCGCGTCCCTATGGGGGCGCCGGTCGCGACGTCTGACGATTCGCAGCGCCCCCAGGGCGGCGATCAACTACACGTGCGCAGCGACGCAACGACCAGGGCCGGGCTCGCGCTCAGGGCGAATGGCCGCTAGAGTCAGCTGGCGTGATCCGGCGTCATCCCAACGATGGCCAACGGATCGCCAGGACCGTCAGAGAAGTGGAAGTCGCCATGCCTGCCGCCACGATTAGTCGCCTGCTCGAGCGCCTGTCTCACGCTGACGTCGCCGATCCAGTCGTCTGTGCGCAGATGGTGACGCAGGTGTTGGCTGACTTTCGCAGGGAGCGCGAAGCAAGCGAGGGCGCCCTGAGCGAGCAGCAATGGCGCGGCGTCCTGCTGTCGGCCATCGACTTGCTTGAGGCGCAGGGCGCGGCCCACAGCGCCATGCGCGAGGCGCTGGCCCTTGTGGTGCGACGCGAGATGAACGCCACGGCAGCCTGAAGTTAAACGCTCTGGTCGTCACGTCCCATTCAACGTCGCCCAATAAAACCGCGGTCGGTTGCTCGCAGGCGCCTGCCCGGACGTCGCGGCCCACATGCCGCGTCACTGCCCTAACGGCATAGACCAAGTATGCGCATCTTGACTTAATTTATCTTCGCAACCGCCTGCGCGAGGCGTCCGGCGCCGGGCCGAAGGCGGGCGGCGCATGTCCTTGGCCAAGCCCCGACCAGGGCAAGTCCAGAGCAGGCACAAGCCCTGACCAAGGGCAAGAGCTGGCTCAAGGACAAGACCTGGCTCAAAGACAAGACCTGGCCAAATGCAAGGCCTGGCCCAAAGACAAGGCCTGGCCAAATGCAAGGCCTGCAGCTTGCACAAGAACCCGCTGGGTCAGGCCCAGGCGCCCACAGGCCCGGGAGTCCGCAATCCCGGTTGCCCGCAGTCTCGGTCGCCGGCAGTCTCGGTCGCCCGCAGCCTCTGTCGCACGCACGAAAGGGCGCTGCGCCGCGATTGCAGCGGTTCGACAACTGCGCCTTGCGCAAACAACAACGGCCAGGCGCAAGGCCTGGCCGTCTTTCATCGCGTTGAAGGGCGAATAAGGCGCCCTGGCTCCCCGCCTCAGCTGTTGGCGTAGCCAGCCAGACGCTTGTTGATCAGCTCGTCAGCCTGGCTCATGATCCGGTCGATCAGCTCCTGGCAGGTCGGGATGTCGTTGATCAGGCCAGCGACCATGCCGCACGACCATGCGCCGATGTCCATCTCGCCATTCTTCATGATGCGCGGATAAACGCCCGCCACTTCAGCGGCGATGTCCTCGAACTTGATGTTGGCGCCCAGGGCCTTTTCCTTCTCGAGGATACGGTCCACAGCAGGGTTGCGCAGCACGCGCTCGGTGTTGCGCAGCGGGCGCATCACGAGGCGGGTGTCGACCTCAGAGGCGGCCAGGATGGCCTGCTTGACGTTCTCGTGCACCGGCGCTTCCTTGGTGGCGATGAAGCGGGTGCCCATGTTGATGCCCTCGGCGCCCAGCGCCAGCGCGGCGACGAGGCTGCGGCCATCGGCCATGCCGCCCGAGGCCACGAACGGCACCTTCAGCTCTTCCTGGGCGCGGGCCAGCAGGATGAAGTTCGGAATGTCGTCTTCGCCCGGGTGACCGCCGCACTCGAAGCCGTCCACCGACAGCGCGTCGACGCCGATGCCCTGGGCCTTCAGCGAGTGACGGATGGTGGTGCACTTGTGAATGACCTTGATGTCAGCGGCCTTCAGCATCTCAACCCATTTGCCCGGGTTGTTGCCGGCGGTCTCAACCGCCTTGATGCCGCTGTCGATGATGGCCTTCACATAGCCCGGATAGTCCGGAGCATTGACGACTGGCAGGAAGGTCAGGTTCACGCCAAGCGGCTTGTCGGTCAGCTTCTGCGCCTTCTCGATCTCGCGGGCGAGGTCTGCAGCGGTCGGCTGGGTCAGCGCGGTGATGATGCCGAGGCCGCCAGCGTTGGAGACGGCGGCGGCCAGCTCGGCCATGCCCACATAGTGCATGCCGCCCTGAATGATCGGGTGCTTGATGCCGAACAGCTCAGTAATGCGCGTCTTCATTGGTGTCTCATTCCTTCCCGGATAGTCGCATTGGCAGGCGTTGCCTGCGACATGCGTTGTACAAATCTTTTTGCCGCGCTACTTGCCGCGATTGGCCAGCGCGGATGAGGCGTGACCCATGGCGCTGGCAGACCTGCCCCTGCGCCATCCGTCACCACGGCTCCGCCCAGGGGCGCAGGTCCAGCTCATGCGTCCATGCGTCTCTGGGCTGCTGATAGAGCGCCCAATAGGCGCGCGCAACCGATTCTGGCTGCATCAGCTGGTCTTCACCAAGCGCGTCCAGGGCCTGCGGGCCGCCGCGCGCCGCGATGCGCTCACGCACCCAGGCCGTGTCGACGCCAGAATCGATCACCAGATGCGCCACATGTATGTTCTGCGGCCCCAGCTCGCGCGCCGCCGACTGGGCCACGGCGCGCAGGCCGAATTTGGCGCTGGCGAAGGCGGCGTAGCCCTTGCCGCCGCGCATGCCCGCGGTGGCGCCGGTCAGGAAGATCTTGCCGCGGCCATGGCCAAGCATGATCCGCGCCGCCTCGCGCGTGGCGAGAAAGCCGCCGTAGCAGGCCATCTCCCAAACCTTGCGGAACACACGTTCACTCGTGTCCAGCAAGGGGAAATTGACATTGGCCCCGACATTGAAGATGCACACCTCCAGCGGCGCCACGGCGTCAGCCTCGGCGAGAAACGCCGTCACATCCGCCTCATTGCGCGCGTCGAGCGCGCGGCCGCCCGCCATGCCGCCAGAGGCGCGGATGTCGTTGATGAGCCCCTCAAGCTTCGCCCCGTCGCGCCGCCCGGCATGGACGGCGAAGCCCTCGGCGGCGAATTTCCGGCATATGGCAGCGCCGATGTAATCGCCAGCGCCGATCACGGCGACCGATGCGGTGGCGCCCCCCTGGCCCTTTGCCTGCTGCGTCATGGCGTTCTCCGTATATGGCGCAAAGCACTGCGCGTGACCGCCTGCCGTGCGCAAAGCGAGCCGGATCGGCGGCGGACGATCCGGACGTCGGCGCTATCCCGTGCATCTGCGGCGCCCACGCGCCGCGCTGGCGCCTGGATGAAGAGCGCCGTCAACGGCCCTGGCGCGCCGTCATGATCTCTTCTTCCACCTCGCGCAGACGGTCCTTGCCGAAGAACAGCTCATCGCCGACGAAGAAACTGGGGATGCCGAAGACGCCGCGCTCAACCGCCTGGGCGGTGTTGGCCAGCAATTCATCTTTGACATCCTGATCAGCGGCCCGGGCGATCAGCCGGTCCGCCGGCAGGCCTGCTTCCGCAAGGGTTGCATGGAACACCGCCGCGTCATCCATCTTGCGCGGATGCTCCCACATGGCGCTGAACACCGCCTCAAGGTAAGGCCGGAACACATCTTCCCGCCGGGCCGCGACGGCGCCGCGCATCAGTTGCAGCGTATTCACCGGGAAATGCGGGTTCATCTGGAAGCGGGTGACGCCATGACGCGCGATGAAGCGCTGCATCTCGCGCATTTCATATTCGGGCTTGTTGCGAATACCGGCAAACGCCTCCATCGGCGACCGGTTGCCGGTGAGGCGGAACACCCCGCCCAGCAACACCGGCGTGTAACGGAAGCTAATGCCGGTGCGCGCCTCGACCCCCGGCAGCGCCAGATGCGCCAGCCACGCATTGGGGCTGCCAAAATCAAACATGAACTCAGCCGCAACCATGCCCCTCTCCCTTTGCCGTCGCCGGGTCTTGCCGCCCCGCATCCGGATACGCTCATGGCGCAGCGACCTGCGCCAGACATGACAAAGTTCCAAAAAGGAACTAACGTCAGCCTATGCGCTCCGCAGCCGCTGTCAAGCGCGGGTGTGCTGGCCACATCCGACTGATGGCGAAAGCCGTCGGCAAGAAGCTATGGGCGGCGTTCAAGGCCAGGCGTCGCTTGCGCCTTGCAGGTCGCAGATGCGCGATATCGTGCTGCCTGGCGCAAACAGCGCGCTGACGCGACGGGTTGCGCCGCAAGGCTATGGGGCAGGCCTGATAACCTTGGGGGAGACGGCAGATGAAATGGAAGTCGCTGGAGGAAGAGCCCTGCTCGATCGCCCGCACCCTCGCCTTCGTCGGCGATCGCTGGAGCCTGCTGGTGCTGCGCGACTGCTTCTTGCGGGTGCGGCGCTTTGACGAATTTCAGAGGCGGCTTGGGGTGTCGCGGCATATCCTCGCCGACCGGCTGAAGCGTTTTACCGACGCAGGTATTCTCAACCGCGTGCCCTACCAGACCGCGCCCGAACGCCATGAATATGTCCTGACCCAGAAGGGGCTGGAGCTTTATCCGGTGCTGATGGCCATGGCCCGCTGGGGCGACGCGTGGCTGGATGACGGCCACGGCAGTCCGCTGCTCTATCACCACCGCTGCTGCGACAAGCTTTTTTCAGCGGTGATGTGCTGTTCTGAATGCGGCGAGGCGCTCGATCCCAGGCAGGTGACGGTAGAGCCAGGCCCTGGCCTTGGGGCTGACGCAGCGCGCCTGCTGCCGGCCCGCCGCCGCGCCGGCGGCTGACGCACGCCCGGCGGCGCGGCCGCAAGGGGAGCATCATACCTGGCGGCAAAGTTGCTGACGCACAGCACAGGCGCTGGCCAATGGGCCAGCGCCTGTGCTGTTGACGCCTTCGATTTTTTGACGCTGCGTCACGGACGCGCTGCGTGACCAGCCGCCAGACAATCACCCCGGCCTCTGGCGCACGATGGCCGCACGGCGCCACGGCGCGCCATGCGGCCATGCGGTGCGTCAGTTCACCAGCGGCGATAATAATAGCGCGGGGCGTAATAGCGGCGCGGCGCGTAATAGCGGGGCGCATAATAGCGCGGCCGATAGTAGCGACGTGGCGCATAGTAATAGGGTCGATAATAGCGGCGCGGACGATAGGCGCAGCCATAGGGCCCGCAATACAGCTGGGCGCGTTCAAGCAGCCCGCCGTTCGCCGCCTCGGCCACGGGCGCAAGGCCCGCGCCAGCCGCCGCCTGTGCAGGCGGCGTCGCCACCGCCGTGGCCAGTCCCAACCCGAGCAGCATCGCCAGACAGATCAGGTATCGTTTCATTCCGCCAAACTCCCTGAAGCGACCTGCCATGACTGTCACGACGTAACGGTGGGCAGGTCTTCCCATGGTATTGGCCCATGGTGTCAGCGTGAGTCTGGCGCCTGATGTCCGTCGCGGCAATCTCCCGTGGGGTGCATGACCTAAAGGAGATCAGACGCGAGCTTGTCCATAACGACAATTGGCAAAAGCCTTTACTGGCAACGGCTCCCACATCTCCATGGCAAGGCGGCGCCGAGGCCGGGTCCGTGGCCTGTCACGGAAGTTTGAAGCGGGCGCCTTCTGGCCGCCAGGGCGCGCCGGCGACCAGCAGCCGTTCAGGCTGGGGTGAAGATGTTGCGCCCCTCCTCGTGCCGCACGACGCCCGGGCGACCGAGCCCTTCTTTGGACTGCAGATCCTGCAGCAGCGCGACGTCCCGCGGCGTATTGGCGAGGAAGCGCTCGCCGGTGCTGGTGAGCCGGCCCATGACGATGCCGAAATCCGGCTCGGATTTGCCATACATAATGTCATAGGTCTCGATGGTCGCAGGGCCATTGGCCGCCTCCACCAGCGGCGCCTTGGGCAAGGCGTCGAGCTGCCGCTGCAGCACGGCCGGATCCTGCCGGGTCCAGCGCCCCTCGGTCGGCGTCGTCGAATAAACGCCAAAGGAATGCTTGGTGATGTAATTGCCGTTGGCGGTAACGAGGCCGAAGCTGCCTGGCCGGCCACGCACCCGCCGCATCATCTCGGATATCGAGTGCATGACGTAGCTGTTGCCCGGGCCACCGAAGAACGGCAGACCGCCGGTGACGGTGAGACCGCGCGGATCATCCTCAGCGACGCCGATTTCCTGGCAGGCGATCTCCACCGCCGAGGGGAAGCAGCTGTACAGGTCGAGGAAGTCCATGTCGGCGACGCTCTTGCCCGCCATGTCCAGCGCCAGCCTTGCGCCATTGCGGATGGCGGCCGAGCCAGCGATCACCTCACGCTCCGACAGGAACCAGTGGTCGTGCCCGTCGGCGCAACCATGCAGAAACACCCATTTACTTTCGGGAATGCCCAAAACGCGGGCGTGGCCCACCGAGGTCATCACCACCGCCGCCGCCTGATCAATATAGGCATTGGCGTTCATCAGGCGCGGATAGGGAAAGCCGATCCAGCGGTTTTCCGGCGTGATGGTCGACAATTGCTCCGCGCTATAGCCTTCGCGCCGCGTGGCGTAGGGGTTGTCTTTCGCCACCGCAGCAAAGCCCGCAAACAGTCTGCCCATCTCGACCAGATGGCTGGCGACGTCGCGGCCACGCTTGCCGCGTATGGCGTTTTCGATCAGCGGATACATGGCGATGGCGGCGCGCATCAAATGCCGCTCTTCATAGTCGCTCCAGCCACGCCGCGGATCGCCGATCTCTTCCGGCGCGCCGCCCGGATCTTCCGCCCAATTGGCCTTGACGTCTGAGCGCGTGGCGCCGTGCTGGGTGCGCAGCGCCTCGCCGCCCACCAGCAGCGCCGCCCGCACCTCGCCCGCCGTGATCTGCTCGGCGAACATGTTGACGAGGTATTGGGGCATGTTGCCGCCATTCCACGTGTAGATGCAGCGGGCGGGGTCGAGGCCAAGGCGATTGGCGATGCTCTTCGGCGGATTGGTCGAGCGGCCGAAGCTGGTGCTGAAACGCGGCGCGGCGTCGGCGAACATGCGCAGCATGGCCACGGCGTCGATGATGCCGGAAAGGCCAGGGGCGCCGGCGTCATCGAGCGCCTTACGGCCAGCCTGGGCGATCAGATCGAGCGGCGAGCGCGCGTCGGTGGCCGGGGTGGTCAGATCGGTGACATCGCCACAGCCGACAAGGATCGGCGTGGTTGGATCAATCGCGCTGGCTGAAGTCATGTGTTTCCTGCCCTGCGCCTGCGCGCGTCGCCGCTGCGGCGTCCTCGCGTCAGGCGAGCCTGGCGCGAGGGGCGAGCCGAACAGCGCCGCGCCTCCGCTTTGGGCGGAGCGGCGTTCTGAATTGTCTTGAGCAAAGTCATAAGGCCAATCGCCGCGCAGATACAGCCGCTGCGCCGCGTCGCGGGCGCAACAAGCATGCGGCCAGATCATGGCGGCGCGTCAGGTCACTGGCGATAGGGAAGATCGGGGGAGAATGGTGCCGCAGGGGAGGATTGAACTCCCGACCTCACCATTACCAATGGTGTGCTCTACCACTGAGCTACTGCGGCTTTCCTCAGGAGCGTCGCGTCCGGCGCGACCGCGTCCCTCGATGGCCGCTCAATTGCCACAGCCCCTGACGGTGCGCAAGCGCGGAGTGACGATTGTTTGTGGAATGCGACGATTTCGCGCTTTTCCACAAAACGGGCTGTCGGGGCTGTGCATGACGCCATCGTGAACGCCAGGCCTTTGCGGGGACGGCAAGACCCGCAACGCTGGCGCTATGGCTGCGCGCTCGCGATGCTCAC
Source organism: Camelimonas sp. FR25 (assembly GCF_059740505.1). Classification (NCBI taxonomy): domain Bacteria; kingdom Pseudomonadati; phylum Pseudomonadota; class Alphaproteobacteria; order Hyphomicrobiales; family Chelatococcaceae; genus Camelimonas; species Camelimonas sp. FR25. Next base: position 9,049 of record NZ_JCAWFG010000101.1, read on the forward strand.
CGGGGCGACGGGGCCGTCCCGCCTTGCCCGACACGGGCGTGCACACTGGCGCCTCCATCAATGCGGTATCGTCCTGAGCGCGGGCGGCGTTGCGATAACGCGTGGATGCCCGTGACAAGCACGGGCATGACGGAGAGACAGACGCCCCTGCACAACATCCCGTACGCCGCCCGCTCCCCACCCGTTTCCCGCCCCTTGGCCTCGCGCCTTGACCCCGCCCCTCGGCCAGCCCCCTGGGCCCCGCCCCTCCCCGCGTCATGCCCGTGCTCGTCACGGGCATCCACGTCTTCGCTCCGCGCCGACCATCCGCCAACGCGCCGACGCCGCGCCCCGCCAACGCCGACGCCGCGCCCCCCTCAAGCCCCCTGCGCACGCCGCTCCCACACGCCAAACAAAAAGACCGCCGGGAGCCCCGGCGGCCTTTGCGTCACGTCAACAACTCGAGCCGATCAGGCGGCGCGGCGTTCGCTTAGCGTCAGGCCGAGTTCGGCCCAGGTGGCGACCAGCGCGTCAGCCAGATGCTCGATCAGCGCGTCATTGTGGTAGGGCGTCGGCGTGATGCGCAGCCGCTCCGTGCCGCGCGGCACCGTGGGGTAGTTGATCGGCTGCACATAGATGCCGTGCTTTTCGATCAGCAGATCGCTCGCCGCTTTGGCCAATTGGGCGTCGCCAACCATCACCGGCACGATATGGGTGTTATTGGCCATCACCGGCAGGCCGGCGGCCTCAAGCCGCGCCTTGGTCTTCGCCACCTGGGCGCGCTGCTGGGCCCGCTCGACGCCGCTGACCTTGAGATGCTCAATGGCGGCGCGGGCGGCGGCGGCTACCGGCGGCGGCAGCGCCGTGGTGAAGATGAAGCCCGGCGCATGCGAGCGGATGGCGTCGATCACCGCTTCCTTGCCGGTCAGATAGCCGCCGAGGCAGCCAAAGCCCTTGGCCAGCGTCGCCTCGACAATGTCGATGCGGTGCATGGCCCCGACTTCCTCGGCATAGCCGCCGCCACGGGCGCCATAGAGCCCCACCGCATGCACCTCATCGAGATAGGTCATGGCGTTGTAGCGTTCGGCGAGGTCGCAGATGGCGTGGATCGGCGAGACGTCGCCGTCCATCGAATAGACGCTCTCGAAGATGATGACCTTGGCGCGATCAGGACCCGCCGCCTTCAGGATCTCTTCCAGATGCACGAGGTCGTTGTGGCGGAAGATCCGCTTCTCGGCGCCGGAGCGGCGCACGCCCTCGATCATCGAATTATGGTTCATCTCATCGGAGATGAGCAGCGGGTTGGGCAGCAGCTTCGACAGGGTCGAGATGCCGGTCTCATTGGAAACATAGCCCGAGGTGAACACCAGCGCCGCCTGCTTGCCGTGCAGGTCAGCCAGCGAGGCTTCAAGGTCAACGATCGGTTTCGAGGTGCCGGCGATATTGCGGGTGCCGCCGGCGCCAACGCCAAGGGTGCGGGCGCACTCGGCCATCGCCTCGGTCACCACCTTGTGGCGGCCCATGCCGAGATAGTCATTGGTGCACCACACGGTGACGTCGCGCGCGCCGTCAGGACCATGCCAGATCGCACGCGGAAACCGCGCCACGTCATGCTCAATGGTCACGAACACCCGGTAACGACGCTCATTCCTGAGCGCCGTCAGAGCGTCCTCGAAATATTGATCGTAATTCATCACGGTCCCGTTCCGCGCTGCCCGGCGCAACCCTGTGGTTAGCGCCGGTTGCGTCGCCTCGCGCCGCCGATGCGCTGCATTCGGTCAGGGCGACGGCCATGGCCGCCGCAGGCTTTATGGCGGCAATATGCGTTCTGGCCTGGAAACATTCCAGACAAAAGTGTGAAGCAAGGGCTGTAACAATCGCCGCAGGCGGCGGCGACCAGGCATTGCAAGCCGTCGTTTGCTTGCGCTGCGGCAGATGTGCTGGTCGCGAAACCGTCATGACGCAAGTGTGGCGACAACCCCGGCCCTGTCACAATCGCGTCGCCCCGCCGCCAGGAATTATGGTATGGCGTGCGCGCGATATTCCGACGCATCACGCCTGACGCGTCGCAATCTGGCGCAAGCGATGAACCGGGCCGGGACAGGAGGCGACATTGAGCGGCGAAACAGCGGCGGACCGACAGAAGCGGCTGGCGGAGGCGCTGCGGGCCAATCTGCGTAAGCGCAAGACCCAGACGCGCGAACGCGCCCAGGGCCCGCGGCCGGCGCCCGACGCTGCAGACGATGGCGTGGAAGGCGAAGACGCCGCGACCCCGCCAGGGGAACCTGCGCCCCCGGCGCGCGCTGACGCCTGATCAGCGCCGGGTGCGCAGGACAGCCTGTGGCATTGAAGCGCTTGTAACGACCCATGTGCTCTGCCAAAATCCCGCCTTACGCAAGAATCAACAGCGACAATCCGCCAAAAGCCAGCCGAAACGGCGCCCCGGGCCAGCGAATGCGCTCAGCCTGGCGAAGCGAGGCTACCGCGGCGCCAGGCGCGCGCCTTGCCTGGGCATCGTGTGGTCCTGCCTGGTCTGGTCCTGCATGCCGCGCCGATGTGCGCCGCGCCCATGTGCGCTGCGCCCATGCACGCTGCGCCCCTGCCGCACGAAGCGCGAGGGCGCACAGGCAAGGCGGAGGAAACAGCACAATTTGCGTGACGCCGGCGCCCCGGCGCTCCCGTAAGGGCGCGCGGCGCTTGCCCGCGTAGCGTGGCCTCGCGTCAGGGCCACGAGAGTCTTTCACCTGCAGGCCGCCTGCCCGTCAGCAGCACGGGGTCGGCCTGTTGCGATCACCAGAGGCGAGCATTCGCCTGGAGCATTTGTATGGATCGTATCCGGATCACGGGCGGAGCGCCGCTCAACGGCGTCATTCCGATTTCCGGCGCCAAGAACGCCGCCTTGCCCCTGATGATCGCCAGCCTGCTGACGTCGGAAACACTTGAGCTGCACAATGTGCCGCGCCTCGCCGACGTGCAGCAATTGCTCCGCATCCTGTCCAATCACGGCGTCGACACCACCATCGCCGGCAAGCGTCCGGGCCAGACCCAGGAGACCGGTCAGAGCATCCGCCTGAAGGCCGCCTCGGTGATCGACACCACCGCGCCCTACGAGCTGGTGTCGCGCATGCGCGCCAGCTTCTGGGTGCTGGCGCCGCTGGTCGCCCGCATGGGCCAAGCCCGCGTATCGCTGCCAGGCGGCTGCGCCATCGGCACGCGCCCCGTCGATCTGCTGCTGATGGCCATGGAGCGGCTTGGCGCGAAGGTCGAGATCGAAGGCGGCTACGTCGTCGCCTCGGCGCCGACCGGCGGCCTCAAGGGCGGCCACATCGATTTCCCCAAGGTCACCGTCGGCGGCACCCATACGGCGCTGATGGCCGCCGTTCTGGCCGGGGGCGAAACCGTCATCGACAATGCGGCGCGTGAGCCAGAGGTGGTTGACCTCGCCGAATGCCTCAACGCCATGGGCGCCAAAATCACTGGCGCAGGCCAGTCGCGCATCGTGATCGAGGGCGTCGGCAGTCTCGGCGGGGCCAGCCATTCGGTGGTGCCAGACCGCATCGAGGCCGGCACCTACGCCATGGCCGTGGCGATGACTGGCGGCGACGTGCTGCTCGAAGGCGCCCGTCCCGAGCTGCTGCAGGCGGCGCTGGACGTGCTGGCGCAGATCGGCGCCGAGATCACGACGACCAATGAGGGCATTCGCGTGCGTCGCAATGGCCATGCGCTGCAGCCGGTCGACGTCACCACCGAGCCGTTCCCGGGCTTCCCCACCGATCTGCAGGCCCAGCTGATGGCGCTGCTGACCCGGGCCAAGGGCACCAGCCGCATTCGCGAGACCATCTTCGAGAACCGCTTCATGCATGTTCAGGAGCTGGCGCGGCTCGGCTCGAAAATCCGCCTCGATGGCGATGTGGCGTGGATCGACGGCGTCGACCGGCTGACGGGCGCGCCGGTGATGGCCACTGACCTGCGCGCTTCGGTGTCGCTGGTGATCGCCGCCCTCGCGGCCAATGGCGAAACCATGGTCAACCGCGTCTACCACCTCGACCGCGGCTTTGAAGCGCTGGAAGCCAAGCTCAGCCGCTGCGGCGCCCAGGTCGAGCGCATCTCCGGCGACTGATCGATCGCCGCCCAAAGCCGCGATTACGCCTGGCGCGCCGAAACTGCGACGCGCCCCGCCGGTCGCGGCGCCAGCGCGCCATGTAGACATCAAAAAAGGCGGGGCCAGCGGCTCCGCCTTTTGTCTGTTCGCTTGTACCGGCGCGCGGGCGTCAGTAGCCCACAGCGCCGCGCTTCACGCCAAAGCCCGGGATATTGCACTGGCACGGCGCGTTACGCGGCAGCATATAGCCGGTCGGGCAGCTGCCGCGAGAGGTGACGCAGACGCTGCCACGCGGACCAGGCTGGCCATAACCGGGCGGTGGCGGCGGACGACCATAACCAGGCGGCGGCGGTGGCGGCGGCGGGCGGCCATAGCCGGGTGGCGGCGGCGGGCGACCGTAGCCGGGCGGTGGCGGCGGCGGCGGGCGGCCATAGCCGGGTGGCGGCGGCGGGGGGCGACCATAGCCGGGCGGCGGCGCCTGGCGGTAAGGGTCATAAGGCTGCGCCATGGCCGACAGCGGCATGGACGCCGCCATCACGCCGATCGCCAGCAGACCCCGTAAACTACGGACCAGCATGGAAAATCTCCTGCCTTGCCGTCAGGAGCGCCTGACGCACCACAAGGCCATGAAACAAATGGCGCCCCATCAACAGTTGTTGCAAAGCTCGAGCCTGATCACAATAGTTGGCGTGGCCGCCATTGCATTGCGCCTCAGTTATAGACAATTAGTTACCGCCTGCCCATTTGCACACATGCGCATGTATTCAGCTACGGGCGCCGCGAGCGCACGCCGGCCAGCGCCGCGCCGCCGCTTGCTGGTCGCCGCATTCCCCTGCCAGGATAGCAAGTCCAACATTCCGGCGCGTCAGGGCGCGGGATGAAACCTTGTACAAGACCCCGACAAGCAGGACAGATCGGGGTCTGGTTAGGCCCGCGCGGCGCCTGAGCACGTCAGGATGCGGATGCGTCAGCATCGTCGCATCCTGTATGGCGCCATGGCCAGCGCGCCGGTTGCTCTTCGTGGCCTTGCCTGCGCCCTCGGACTGTCCATCTACCTATGGCCGGTCAAGGTAGCTGGCCGTCATGCCCTGTTCACCCCGCCGCCGTTTGCCTGCGCAGCCGGTAGCCCGCCTTACGGAAGTCGCCATGTTCCGCCGTATGAAAGCCGAAGACATGAAGCCCCTCAGCCTCCTGGCGCTCGACAGCGAAGATCTGGCGGTGCTGTCGGCGCATCTGCAGGATGCGGTGCTGCGTCCCGGCGACATCGTCTGGCGCCCCAATGAGCGGCGTCTGGCGCTGGAGCTGCGGCGCTTTGACTGGACCGCGCCAGCCAGCAAACCGCAGCGCCGTCTCACGGCGGTGCACTTCAACCGCGTCTCCCGCGTCGTCCACAAGGACATCGACATGCGGGCGGAGGCGCTGAATCTTCTGGCAATTTCTTTCGAACCAGGCGAAGCCCCCTCTGGCGCGCTCCGCTTCGACTTTTCCGGCGGCGGCGCGCTGCGCGCCGAGGTGGAATGCATCGAGGCGCAACTCAAGGATCTGGGGCCGGTCTGGAAAGCCGCACGGCGACCGGCGCACACAGCGGACGGGGAGCTCTGATCATGGCTGCAGGCGAGACAAGCGGCCCGGCGTTGCGTCTGGACGCCAGCGCCCCCGACTTCGCAGAGGCGTTCCGCCGCCTGCTCGGGCTGAAGCGCGAGACCTCGGTGGACGTCGACGAAGGCGTGCGCAAGATCCTCGCCGATGTGGCGAGCCGCGGCGATGCGGCGGTCATCGAGCTCACCGCCAAATATGATCGCCTCGACATTTCCGGCGGCCGCATGCGCGTCGGCGCTGACGAAATTGCAGCGGCGAAAGCCGCCTGCAAGCCGGAGGAGCTCGCCGCCCTCGCTGTCGCCCGCGACCGCATCGAGGCCTACCACGCCCGTCAGAAGCCGCATGACGAGAGCTTCACCGACGCGCTCGGCGTCACCATGGGCTGGCGCTGGACGGCGGTGGACGCCGTCGGACTGTATGTGCCAGGCGGCACCGCCAGCTATCCGTCGTCGGTGCTGATGAACGCCGTGCCGGCGCGCGTCGCCGGCGTGCCGCGCATCGTCATGGTGGCGCCGACGCCTGACGGCGCCGTCAATCCGCTGGTGCTGGCGGCGGCCGACCTGGCCGGCGTCGACGAGGTCTATCGCATTGGCGGCGCCCAGGCGGTCGGCGCCCTCGCCTATGGCACGCAGACCATCGCCCCGGTGGCCAAGATCGTCGGCCCCGGCAACGCCTGGGTGGCGGCGGCCAAGCGCCGGGTGTTCGGTACGGTGGGCATCGACATGATCGCCGGCCCCTCGGAAGTGCTGGTGATCGCTGACGATGACGCCAATCCTGACTGGCTGGCCGCCGACCTGCTGGCCCAGGCCGAGCACGACGTCGCCGCCCAGTGCATCCTGATCACCGACAGCCCCGCCCTCGCCGATGCGGTGGAGGCTGCGGTGCAGCGTCACCTCACCACCCTGCCGCGCGCCGACATCGCCCGCGCCTCGTGGCAGGACAATGGCGCCATCATCCTGGTGAGGACGCTTCAGGACGCCGTGCCGCTGGCCAACGCCATCGCCGCCGAGCATCTGGAGATCGAGACGGCCAACGCCCATGAGCTGGCGGCGCAGGTGCGCAACGCCGGCGCGATCTTCCTCGGCGCGCACACGCCGGAAGCCATCGGCGATTATGTCGGCGGCCCCAACCATGTGCTGCCGACAGCGCGCTCGGCCCGCTTCTCGTCGGGGCTCGGCGTGCTGGACTTCATGAAGCGCACCTCGATATTGTCATGCACGCCTGAGGCGTTGCGCGAGCTCGGCCCCGCCGCCGTCAGCCTCGCGCGCTCCGAAGGGCTTGAGGGGCACGCGCGATCGGTGGCGATCCGCCTGAACCTGTGACGGCGCGACGCGACCAACCGGCGCGCGGCGGCAATTTCCTGACGGAGATGGCGCTGCAGCCGCGCGCAGGTCGCGCCCGCCTGGCAAGGATGTGAGACCGCCATGACCCCAGAGGGCCCGCCGACCGCCGCCAATGATGCCCGCCAGCGCAACGTGCTGCGGGCGCTGACGCTTGATGAGCAGTCCATTGGCCGTGGCGCGCCCGAGCAGGAGCATGAGCGCAACGCCGCCATCTGGGACATTCTGGAAAGCAACAGCTTCGCCATCCCCGATGTCGATCTCGGCCCCTACGCCTTGCACCTGGCGATGGTGGAGAAGCGCCTGGCCTTCACGGTGCGGCAGTCGTCGGCGGACGACCCCAATCCTGGCGAAATGGTCGTCGCACATTATTTGTCGCTGACGCCATTCCGGCGGGTGATCAAGGACTATGACCTGATCTGTAACAGCTATTTCGAGGCGGTGCGCACCGCCTCGCCACAGCAGATCGAGGCCATCGACATGGGCCGGCGCGGTCTGCACAATGAGGCGGCGGAACTGCTGCGCGAGCGGCTGGCGGGCAAGCTGACGGTGGACTTCGACACCGCGCGCCGCCTGTTCACCCTCATCTTCGCCTTGCACTGGAAGGGCTGAGCCGCTTGGCGCCGCCCGCCTCCGCTGCCCCGGTTGACCCCGGCGCCGCCGCCGCGAAACCGCGCGTCCAGGCGGTGCTGTTTGTCTGCGCCCTCAACGCCGTGCGTTCGCCCATGGCCGAGGCGCTGGCCCGGCATTATTTCGGCAAGAGCATCTATGTGCAGTCGGCGGGGGTGCGCAAGGATGCGCTCGACCCCTTCGCCGTTGCGGCGCTCAGCGAGATGGGCATCGACGCCAGCCGCCACCGCGCCCGCACGCTTGAAGAGCTCGAAGAATATGAAGGCCTGAATTTCGACCTGCTCATCACCCTGTCGCCGGAGGCGCACCACGCGGCGCTGGAGCTGACCCGCACTAATGCGGTCGAGGTCGAATACTGGCCAACCCCCGACGCCACCGCCATCCAGGGCTCCCGCGAGCAGATGCTCGACGCCTATCGCGGCGTCCGCGACCATCTGCACAAGCGCATCATCAAGCGGTTTCGCGATCAGGCGTGACATCCGCGCGGCGCGCGCCGCTGCATCAGCCTCAGCCGCCGCCCCGTCCAGGCCTCAGATGCCGCCGCCGCGATCGTCGACGGCCAGCTGGGCCCGCTTGCGCTGCCGGTACAGCCGCCAGAGATAGCCAATGCCCAGCACCAGCAGCACGCCGATGATCTCCGCCGGGATTTTCCACGTCCCCACGCCCTCGGCCCCGATGTGCCGCACTGTCCATGGGTCAGTGATCACCATGCCGCCGGCCACCCAGCCGAGCAGAGCCGCGCCGAACCACACCAGGATCGGCAGCCGGTCGATGGCCTTCACCAGAATATTGGCGCCGAAGATGATCAGCGGGATCGACAGGGCGAGGCCGAACACCAGCATGCCGACGTGATCCTGAGCGACGGCGGCGATGGCGATGACATTGTCGAGGCTCATCACCGCATCAGCGACGACGATGGTCCACACCGCGCCCCACAATTTGCCCGACTCGCGGATTTCATTGTGGTCCTCGGCTTCGCCCTTGGTCAGACCGACGGCGATGCGCAGCAACAGCACCGCGCCGATGATCTTGAGGAACGGCACCGCCAGCAGCTGGATAATCAGCAGGGCGAAGATGACGCGCAGGATGATGGCGGCGGCGGCGCCGAGCGCAATGCCCCATTTGCGCTGTTCCGGCGGCAGGCCGCGACAGGCAAGGGCGATCACCACGGCGTTGTCGCCAGACAGCACGAGGTCGATCCAGATGATCTGGAACACCGCTACGATTTCAGGCCAATAAGCGCTCATGCCGCATCCGTTCGTGGCGGGCGCTGGCCAGACATTGTCGCCAACGCCCTGGAAGCCAGCCCCTGCATTGCCGCCGCCCTGCCCCGGCGGAAGCCGGACGGGGCTGCTTTAGCTCTCCCGCGCCACTGGCGCAAATTCCAGACGGCGCGCAGCGCAACATCTCTGCGTGAGGAGCTTTTGCGCCACAATCGTTGCATGTGCGACAGGCCTGCAAGGCAGGCCCGCCACGCACCTTCGCCCTGGCCCAGCTCAGTCGCCGAAAGCGGCGTAGGCCAGATTGCGGAACAGGTGGCGATATTCCTCGCGCTGTTCCGGCGGGACCTGGATCATCAGCAGCGCAAAGAACTCCTCCTCCGGGTCGATCCAGAAGGTGGTGCCGGCGATGCCGCTCCAGAAAAACTGCCCGCAGGTCCCAGGCGTCGGCGACAGGCCGTCCGCCGTGCGCACGGCGAAGCCAAGACCAAAGCCATGGCCTGGCGGCAGCAGGTCGGAGCCGATGCGCGTGCCTGGCTCAAGATGATCCGAGGTCATGAACTGCACGGTCTTGCGGCTGAGCAGCCGGTGCGCGCCGAGCACGCCGCCGTTCTGGATCATCTGGATGAAGCGTGCGTAATCGCCAGCGGTCGAGACCAGACCACCGCCGCCGGATTCGAACGGATAGGGCTTGGTCACGTCGAGCAGCCGGATCGGCGCGCCGGTGTCGGGATCTTTGGCGAGCGGCTCGGCGATGCGGCCGAGGGCGTTCTCCGGCACGAAGAAGCCGGTGTCATGCATGTCGAGCGGATCGAAGATATGCTCGCGCAGCGCGTCGCCGAGGGTCGCGCCCGTCACCACCTCGATGATAGCGCCAAGCACGTCGGTCGAGCGGCCATAGTCCCATTGCGTGCCCGGATGGCTGTTCAGCGGCAATTTGGCCAGCGCCTCGGCGTGCTCCAGATTGCTCCAGTTGCGGCGGAACATCTTCGCCTCGGTGTAGAGCTTCTGCAGCTCCGGCACGGCGAGGAATTCATAGCTCAGGCCCGAGGTGTGGCGCAGCAAATCCTGCACCGTCATCGCCCGGCGCGGCGTCTCGAGCGTCAGCACGCCGTCTTGCCACACGCCGACCTTCACATCGGCATAGGCGGGGATGAACTTCGACACCGGATCGGAGATCAGCAACTGGCCGCTCTCGACCAGCATCATGATCAGCGTCGACACGATCGGCTTGGTCATCGAATAGCAGCGGAACAGGGCGTCGGTCTGCATGGCGTCGCCACTGGCGGCGTCGCGCAGGCCGATGGCCTCAAAATGCGCCACCTTGCCGAAGCGCGACAGCATCACCACGGCGCCGGCGATGCGCCCGCGTTCCACATGGTCGCGGAACGCCGCGTCAAGGCGGGCCAGCCGCTCGATGGAGAAGCCGGCTTCCTCGGGCCGGATGGTGGGAAGACTGCTCATGCACGCTCCTTGGCGGCGCAACAGGCGATGACGCCCTGCCCTGCGCCGCGTTGTGTCCGCACGTCCATCAACTTCGACGGATCATGCCCGATTGCCCTGCCGCCCGCCTCGCCCCATGGCGCGAGGCCTGCGGAAACTGTCACGCGCCCGGATGCGAGCGTCGTGTCTTGCGTCGCGCTACTTCCAGGCGAACACCGGCTGCTCCAGCTCATGCACGCGGGTGGCGCGGCCGGCCAGCACCTCCCGGAACTGATAGATCACCGCCGCCGTCGGCGCGTGGATGTGATCATCCTCGATCCACAGCCGCACCACCTGGCGCGGGCTCTCGGGGATGGTGACGAAGCTGACGATCTCCTCACGCAGCACATGGGCGAGCGGGATGAAATGCACCGAGGCCACCTCAGCCGGATTGGCGACGATGGCGGCGGGATCGCCCGCCCACACCACCACCGGCGTCATCAGATAGCCGGAGCGGGTGGGATAGTCGTCGAGCACGCCAAGCACCGCGTCTTCGCCGAGCACGAGACCGATTTCCTCGGACACCTCGCGCAGCGCCGCCTCAACCAGGGTCTCGCCCGCGTCGCAGCGCCCGCCAGGCAGCGCCCATTGCCCGCCATGCGAACGCAATGTGCGGGCGCGCCGGGTGAGGACAAACGCCAGTTCGCCGCTCCCCGCCGGATACTCCACCACCACCAGCGCCACCGCCGCCCGCTTCAGACCGCCATGGGCCGTGTCCTCCGCCAGCCGTTCAAAGCCGGCGAACACCCGCCCCATCTGGGCGCGCACCTCATCAAATACGTCGTCCACGCTACCGCTCTTGCTCTGCGGCGGGCCTGACCCGTCCCGCCATCCATGCTGGCGCCCCCGCGCGTCGGCCAGCTCAGGCCAGACGCGGGAGCGAAACTGTGCGCCGCCCATCAGCCTGCGGCGTTCTCCGGCACAAACTGGCCGCGCAGGGTCGGCTTGTGCACCTTGCCGGTGGCGTTGCGCGGCAACGCCGCCACAAAGCTGACGTCGCGCGGGCATTTGAACCGGGCGAGCCGCTCGCGGCAATGGGCCTGCACCTGCTCCGCGGTCAGTTCCATGCCGGGCTTGACCACCACCACCGCAAGGCCAGTCTCGCCCCAGCGTTCATCCGGCACGCCGATGATCGCCGCCTCGGCGATCTGCGGCATCTGGTAGAGCACGTCCTCAACCTCAGCCGGATAGACGTTCTCGCCGCCGGAAATGTACATGTCCTTCCAGCGGTCGACGATGTAGAAAAACCCGTGTTCATCGACGCGGGTGGCGTCGCCCGTGTGCAGCCAGCCGTCGGTGAATGAGGAGGCGTTGGCGTCCGGCCGGTTCCAGTAGCCAGGCGTCACATTGGGGCCGCGCACCCACAATTCGCCGATCTCGCCAGGCGCCGCCTCGGCCCCATCTTCGCGCACCACACGCACTTCCGTGTGCAGCACCGGCTTGCCGGCGGAGCCCGCCTTGCGCGCCGCGTCCTGCTGGTCGAGGGCCAGCACCGCCGGGCTGGTCTCGGTCATGCCATAGCCCTGCTGCAGGGCGACGCCGCGCGCCTCCCAGATCTTCAGCAGCGGCACCGGCATGGGCGCGCCGCCGACCCCGCCAATGCGCAGGCCGCTGAGGTCAGTGCTGTCGAAATCGGGATGCTGGCACAGGAACTGGTAGATCGACGGCACGCCGAAGAACAGGTTCAGACCCCACGCCTTGTCATTGATCAGCCGCAGCGCAGCGCCAGGCTCAAAGGTGCGCATGCACAGCACCAGGCCGCCGGCGTGCAGCACCGGATTGACGTAACAATTCAGCCCGCCCGTGTGGAACAGCGGCAGCACCAGCAATTGCACCGTCGCGTTATTGACCCCGGCGATGGCCCCGAGATTGACGCAGTTAAAGAAGGTCATGCCATGGGTGATCATGGCGCCCTTGGGCCGCCCGGTGGTGCCCGAGGTGTACATGATGGTGGAGACGTCGTCGTGCGTGACCACGGCCCAGTTGCCGCGCGGCAGCGGCGCAGAAGCGGCCACGCCCGCCTCATAGCTCTCGCCGGCCCCAAACAGCAGCAGCGACTGCGTCTGGCAATTGCTGGCGACCTCGCCCGCCGTGGCGGCGAGGTCGGAGTCATGGGCCAGCACGCGCGGCGCGCAGTCGCCGACGATATAGCTCAGCTCCGGCACGGTGAGCCGGGTGTTCAGCGGCACGAAGATGGCGCCCAGCCGGCCGCAGGCGAACTGCAGCTCCAGCGTCTCGGGGGTGTTGTGCGCCAGCACCGCCACCCGGTCGCCCGCCACGACGCCAAGCGTCGCCAGATGCGCTGCGGCGCGGCCAATGCGGTCATCCATCTGCGCGTAGGTCATCTCGCGCAGGCTCGCCAGCTCGACAATGGCGAGGCGATCTGGCGTGCGCATGGCGTGATGCGCGATCCAGTCGTAATAGCGTACGGCCACCGGGCGCTCCTCCAGTTACTGCGCCTCCTGATTATTATGATGGGGCGCATTTGACTGGCAGAGTTCACTGAAAACGCTGGCCCGGCAAGGTCGACCATAGCCGTAAGCCGTGCTTGCATGGCTGCTGTGCTGGCGCAGCCATGCCGCAGACGCATTGCGCCAGCCCGCCGCCCGATCACCGCGCATTTGTGATCACGCCTGCGGCCATGCACAACTCTCCCGGTCGCTGCGCCAGCGACAGCGCCCCGTCCGCCGCCCCAGCGGCAGCGGTGAAGCGCGACGGCGTGGACGGCGGCGCAGCGGCGCCGCCCATCCGCGCCTCACAATGGCGTGCAGACGGGAGGGACGACCGGCGTCGCATGGCGACGGTCTGGCCTGCCGTGAGACAGGCGTAGCGTTGATGTCATCCCACTCCTCACGCGCCAATCTGGCCCTGGTCACCCTGCTCGGTCTGATCTGGGGGCTGAACTGGCCGATCGTGAAATTCGCCATTGTCGAATATGGGCCGTGGACGACACGGGCGCTCAGCCTCACTGGCGCCACCGTCTGCCTGGCGCTGTTCGCCATGGCGCGCCGCGACAGCCTGCGCATACCGGCGCGACAATGGTGGCGGGTGGCGATCCCGGCCATGGTCGGCATGGCCTTCGTCAATATCCTCAATGCTTACGCCCAGATGGTGATGGAGACCGGCCGCGCCGCCATCATCGCTTTCTCCATGCCGGTGTGGGCGACGGCCATGGCCGTGCTGTTCCTCGGCGAGAAAATGGATGGCCGCAAATCGCTCAGCCTGGCGCTGGGCGGCGCAGGCCTCGTTGCGCTGGCGTGGCCCACCCTGTCAGCTGGCGGCCTGTCGGCGGGCGTGCTGCTGGCGCTGGCCTCGGCGCTGTCCTGGGCCTGCGGCGCCATTTTCATGAAGCGCTTCCCGGTCGACGCGCCGCCGCTGACCTCGGCCACCTGGCAGATGGGCTGCGCCGCCGCCTTCCTGACCCTCGGCATGCTGCTGTTTGAAGGCCTGCATGTGCCATGGAACGGGTTTTCGCCCGGCCTCGGCGGCCTGTTCTACAACATCATTATCGCCCAGGCGCTTGGCACCTGGATCTGGTTCGGCGTGCTGATCCGTTCCCCAGCCTCGGTGGCCGCCATCGGCACGCTGATGACCCCAGGCGTCGGCGTGGTCGGCGCCATGCTGATGCTCGGCGAAACGCCTTCCCTCACCGACTGGGTCGGCCTCGCGCTGGTGGTCAGCGCCTGCGCCATCGTGCTGGTGCGCAAAACGCCGGCGCCCACGCCGGTCGCCACCAGGCCGGGCGCGGCTACCTCCGCCGAGCCGGAGCCGCAGCCCGCGCCAGGCTAACCCTGCGCCTGCGCCAATTGTCTCCGCGACGCCACACCCTGTGGTCGCAACCGCTCTCGCCCTGACCCGAACGCTGGCGAAGCCGTCGCCGTGCGGCTAAGATGCCGGCGTCTGCGCGCAAGGCACGCCTTGCGCTGGCGCTGCTGCATGCGCCAGTCCCGGCGCCGCCCCCGAAAACCCAGACTGTTGCATGGCGCCTACCGCGGCGTCGCCACGCCCGGAGTACGTTGAGACCATGCGCCGCCATCTCATCCTGGCCATGACCCTTGTCGCCGCAGCGTTGCTCGCTGGTTGCGCTGGCCGGCCGAAGAACGTGCTGTTGCCGGATCAGGCCCTGGCCGCCCCCCAGGGCGTCACCCAGGTGAGCATGCTGGTCGCCACCACGCGCAGCGCCCGCAATGCAGCGCCTGGGCAATTGTTCACCGGCGAGCGCGGCGGCCGGCTGAGCTTCGCCGACATCACCATCTCGGTGCCGCCCGACGCCAGCCGCAAGATTGGCGACATCCAGTGGCCGAAGAAGCTGCCGGCCAATCCGGCGACGGATTTTGTCACCGTCTCCGCCGACGTGCTCGACCAGAAGCAGGCCATCGCCGCCTTCGACAAGCGCATCAAGCGCACCGGCGAGCGGCGGGTGATGGTGTTTGTGCACGGCTACAACACCAGCTTCGAAGAGGCAGTGTATCGCTTCGCGCAGATCGTCCACGATTCAAAGGCGCCGGCGACGTCAGTGCTGTTCACCTGGCCGTCGCGCGCCAAATTGCTGTCCTATGGCTATGACCATGAGAGCGGAAATTATTCCCGCGATGCGCTGGAGCAATTGCTGACCGCGCTCAACCGCGATCCCAATGTGAAGGAAATCGCCATTCTCGCCCATTCCATGGGCAATTGGGTGACGCTGGAGGCGTTGCGCCAGATGGCCATTCGCAATGGCCAGGTGGCGCCCAAGATCAATTCGGTGATGCTCGCCGCCCCGGATGTCGACTTCGACGTGTTCCGTCGCCAGATCGCCGCCATCGGCCCAAAGCGCCCCCCCTTCACCATCTTCACCTCGCAGGATGATGAGGCGCTGGCCTTTTCGCGCCGGGTCTGGGGCGAGCCGCGGCTTGGCGCCATCAACGCCGAAACCGAGCCCTATCGCTCGGTGCTGGAGCGCGATCGCATCACCGTGCTCGACCTGACCAAGGTGCAGTCACACGACTCGGTCAATCACGGCAAATTCGCCCAGTCGCCGCTGGTGGTGCAATTGATCGGCCAGCGGCTGGTCGCTGGCCAGACGCTGACGGATTCCGGGGCCGGGCTCGGCGACCGGCTGGGGCGCATCGCCGTGGGCGCCGCCTCCACCGTCGGCGCGGCGGCCAGCATCGCCGTCTCGACGCCCATCGCCATTATCGATCCGCGCACCCGCGAAGGCCTCGGCGATCAATTCCAGGTGCTCGGCTCCAGCGTCGCCGCTACCCTGCCCGTTCCCCTGCCACAGGGCCGCGCCGCGACGCCAAATTTCGAAGACGACGCCGAACCGGCGACGCCACCCCAACGCGCGGGCGCGAGGGCGCGCTGAGCGCTCTGGCCATGGGGGGCGCGCGCAAGCATTTATTCACGCGGGCGCGGCACAATCGGGCGGATATGGCGTCGCCAATCCAGGCGCAGCGCCGCGCAAGGTAACGCTACGTCAACAACCTGTGGCAGGATGGTCGCGTCGGCGCGGAGCGCCCCTTTGCAACAGGCGTCAGCCTGCGACCCGCAGCTGACAGACCATGACGATGGCGCAGGAGAGCATCATGCAACATGAATCGACCCGGCCCCAACGGCCGGCCCGCCGCGTCGCCATGGCGACAGTGCGCCTTGGGCTGCTGCTTGGCGTCGCCCTTAGCCTCAGCGCCTGCGACAAATGCGGTCGCATCACCAAGATCAACAAGCCGTGGAGCAGCGCCTGCGAAGCGGGGCCAGTCACCCAATGACCCAGCGACAAAACTGAGCTTGCATGCCTGACGCCATGCCGCGCCGAGGCTGACGCCATCAGCCGCATGGCGCCCCACAAAAAAACGGCCCCCGAAGGAGCCGTTGTGATCTGCGCCATGGCGCAACGTGCGTCTGATGTAAGCGGGAAGCGCATGCGCCGTAACCCCATGGCCCGCCTGTGGCGGCGGACCATGCCACGTTTGTCGTTCACCAGACCCAGCGCCTGACCAACGCAACGGCGCGTCAGGCGATGCCTGTTAGCGGCAGACGCGCACCGGGCCGCGCGGAGTATTGGTGATCACGCAACGCGGGCCACGCGGCGGGGCGGCGCGGTAGCGCGGCGGCGGAGCGCGGTAACGCGGCGGCGGGGCGTTGCGATAGCAGCGGCCGCCCGGGCCACGGTGCCAGCCACGGCCACAACCCTGCGCCACCTGGGTGACCAGCGGATCGGCGCCCTGGGCGAGGCCAGCAGCGCCCGCTCCGGCCGGCGCCGCCACTGCAGCGGAAGCCAGCATCATCACGCCCGCCATGGCGCCGAACGCGCCAATGCCCATCGTCACGAATTTCATATCAGTCTCCTGAAACGCGCCGCCAGACCGGCGGCGGCCCTTAACTGCGTGCGCCGCCTGCACACAAGCGACGCGCACACCTGTCAGTTTTGCCGCGCGCTCTGTGGTCCATCAGCTCTGGCTGGTGGGACATCGCGCAGGCAACGGCGCAAGGCCGGGGCGTGTGGCGGCAGTGCAGCACCCTGCCTCTGCGCCAGCACGCCCAACGGAAATGCTCGGACGAACCACCCTGCAACACGCCACGCGTCATGACGCAGCGTCTCGCCGGGGCTTCGTGAGGGGACAACGCGCGTCCACCACAATAGTTGCATTGCGCCATCGCTTTTTGGCGCAAATGCGAACATGCCTGGGCGGAAAGGCGCGCAAACGCGCCGAGGAACAGGCAATTCTACTGTTGGTTAACGCTGCACCTGACAGCAAAGCTTGAGCAATGCGCTGGCGCGGGGCGCCATAGAGGCCACCGCCGCACGCAACAACGCCACATCGCCGGGGGCAGCGATGTGGCGTTGCAATTGGCGCTTCATGGAGGGCGTCATACCAGGATGCGAAGATGCTGACGCATCCGCATCCTGAAATGCTCAGGCGCCGCACGGGCTTGGCCAGAACCCGATGAGTGACGCTCGGTTCTTGTATCAGGCGACCGGTTGTGCCCGGTCGTCGCCGCCCTCAGGCTGGCGACAGCAGGATCAGACCGCCTGCTTCTTCTCGGCCAGAAGGTCGC
Organism: Camelimonas sp. FR25; assembly: GCF_059740505.1. Taxonomy (NCBI): domain Bacteria; kingdom Pseudomonadati; phylum Pseudomonadota; class Alphaproteobacteria; order Hyphomicrobiales; family Chelatococcaceae; genus Camelimonas; species Camelimonas sp. FR25. Next base: position 26,439 of record NZ_JCAWFG010000101.1, read on the forward strand.
GAATTTCGGCCAGCAGCTTGACGTCGGCCGGGGTTTCCTCGGCCTTCTCCTCCTTGGCGCGCAGCTTGTTGATGCCGCGGACGACCAGGAACAACACCCAGGCGATGATGATGAAATTGACGGCCAGCGTGATGAAGCGGCCATAGCCAATGACAGCGCCCTGCTTCTTGGCTTCCTCATAGGACAGTGCGGTGACGTCCTTGCCCAGCGCAACGAAATAGTTCGAGAAGTCCAGACCGCCCGTCACCCAGCCGATGATCGGCATGAAGATGTCAGACACCAGCGAGGTGACGATGCCGCCAAAGGCCGCGCCGATGATCACGCCGATGGCCAGATCGACGACATTGCCGCGCATGGCGAATTTTTTGAATTCACTGAACATGAACTGCTCCCGGGGGGGGGTGAGAAACCTCAAACGTCACCGCAGCGCCCGGCGCCTGTCTGCCCTGTAGCGCACGGCTGTGACGGTCTGTTGTCGTACATAACGCAGGATTGAGCGCTGTTCGCTACACAACTGCGCGTTACGGCGGGCAGTAACAAGAATTGTCGACGGTTTTTGCAGCCACGCTGACGCTTGTCCGGCGCCACCGGTCGCTTCTGACGAAAAAGAACCGCCTCCCCGGTCTGAAAACTGCGGTAGCAGCGCCTGGCGGCGCCGGATATGCCGCTTCGGCCAGAGCGACTGACAGGCCCACTGACGCGATGACAGGCTGATGCACCGGGCGCAGCATGGCGCTGGCCCCCGCGATCGTCGCGACCTGCCGCTCGCCGCTCCGACTGCCCCCTCACCGGCAGAGCGTCGGCGTGGCCGGGCCGGGCGCCAGCTGTCCCCAGCCGCCGGCCCCGCGCCCCTTGTAACCGCGCTTTTGCTATATGCTATTTGTCAGACGCATGGTCGCTGGCGCGGCGACCGCAGCGCCCGCGACGGGCGCACCTGGGGCATGACAGCCCCGGGGCGCAGGCGCCGCCGCCTTCAGGGTGGCGGCGGGATCTGGTCAGCGCAGGGTGGGGCCATGCCAGATAGCTGGACAGTCATCGCAGCGGCGCTGCTCTATCTCTGCGCCCTGTTCGGCATCGCCTGGTTTTGCGACCGGCGCAGCCGCAGCTGGCTCAATGGCCGGGCGCGGATGTTCATTTATCCGCTGACGGTGGCGGTCTATTGCACCTCCTGGACGTTTTATGGCTCGGTCGGCTTCGCCGCCCGGTCGGGCCTCGATTTTCTGATGATCTACATCGGACCGGCGTTGGCGCTGATCCTCGGCGCGCCGCTGATCGTCCGCATCATCGCACTGTCGCGGGCGCAGAACATCACCTCGGTGGCCGATTTCGTCGCCGCCCGTTACGGCAAGAGCCAGCGCGTGGCCGCCGTGGTGGCGCTGATCGCCGTCACCGGCGCCGTGCCCTATATCGCGTTGCAGCTCAAGGCGGTGTCGGTGTCGCTCACCACCTTCCTGCGCGCCGTCGGCGGCGCCGACGCCCCGTGGATGACGTGGATCTCGGTGATGGCCGCCGCCGTGCTCGCCATCTTCGCCGTGGCCTTCGGCGCCCGGCGGGTCGACGCCACCGAACACCAGGAAGGGCTGGTCGCGGCGATTGCGGTGGAATCCGTGGTCAAGCTGGCGGCGTTTCTGGCGGTCGGCCTGTTCGTCACTTACGTCATGTTTGGCGGCGTCGCCGACATCGTCGCCCAGGCCGACGCCGCCACCGGCTCACATTTCATCGACCGCACCTCCTCGCCGCTGTCGCTGGCGACGCTGGTGCTGCTGTCGGGCTGCGCAGCGCTGCTGCTGCCGCGCCAGTTCCACATGATCGTGGTCGAGAACCGCCGGCCTGCCGACGCGCCGCGCATGGCGTGGATGTTCGCCGGCTATCTGGCGCTGATCAATCTGTTCGTCATCCCCATCGCGCTCGCCGGCATCGCCATGTTTCCCGACATGGCCGACCGCGACATGACGCTGCTGCAATTGCCGCTGCACGCCGGGGCGGGCTGGGTGGCGCTAATCGCCTTCATCGGCGGCCTGTCGGCGGCGACCGCCATGGTCATCGTCGATTCGGTGGCGCTGGCCATCATGATCTCCAACGATCTGGTGATGCCGGTGGTGCTGCGCTGGCGCTCGGCCCGCGCGGCGCGCGGCGTGCGCATCCGCGCCGACATGGGGCCGTTTGTGCTGGGCAGCCGGCGCTGCGCCATCGTGCTGGTGGTGACGCTGGCCTATTTCTACAACGCCCACGCCGGCAGCGCCGCGCTGGTGGCCACTGGCCTGCTGTCCTTCGCCGCCATCGCCCAGATCGCTCCCGCCTTCCTCGGCGGGCTGATCTGGCGCCGGGGCACGGCGCTCGGGGCGGTGTCAGGCCTCGCCGTCGGCTGGCTGGCCTGGGCATGGATGTTGTTGCTGCCGGCGCTCGCTGATCCACAAAGCCTTGACGCGTCGTTCCTGTCCGGGCCATTCGGCCTCAACATCATCAATCCGGCGGTGATCACCGGCGCCGGGCCCGAGAACATCACGCCAGGCGTCCTGTGGAGCCTCGGCCTCAATATTGTCAGCTATGTCACCTGTTCCCTGCTTCGTCCCGCCAGCGCCATTGAACGGCTGCAGGCGCACGCCTTCCACGCCACCGAGCCGCGCATGAGCCAGAGCCCCATGCCGGTGCGCGGCGTCGCCACCTTCGATGACCTGTATGATGCGGTGGTGCGCTATCTCGGCGAGGACCGCGCGCGCGCCGAATTCGCCAATTTCAACACCTCTCGCCAGGAGCCGGCGCGCGGGCCCGCCCCCGCCGACATCCAGACCATCCGCTTCGCCGAGCATCTGCTGACTTCGGTGATCGGGGCGGCGTCGTCGCGGCTGATGCTGTCGCTGCTCAATTCCAGCGAGAAGCTGTCGTCCAGCACCGCCATGGCGCTGCTCGACGACGCCTCCGCCGCCATCCAGTACAACCGCGACGTCTTGCAGAACGCCCTCGACCATGCGCAGCAGGGCATCACCATTCTCGACCACGACATGCGGATTCTGGCGTGGAACCAGGCCTTTGTGGATCTGTATGACCTGCCGCCGGACTTTGTGCGCGTCGGCGTCGGCCTCGACGCCGTGGTCACCTTCAACGCCAATCGCGGCGCCTATGGCCCTGGGCATGTCGATGATCTGGTCGCCGACCGCCTCGCCAGCCTGCTCAGCGACGGCCCGCCGCAGCGGGTCAAGCTCTATCCCGGCAAGAGCGTCATCGAGATCCGCTCCAACAAGCTGCCCGGCGGCGGTTTCGTCACCACCTATACCGAGGTCACCAAGGAGGTGGAGGCGGAAGAAGCGCTGGAGGCGGCCTACGCCACGCTGGAACGGCGGGTGGAGGAGCGCACCCAGGAACTGATGCGGCTGAATGTGGCGCTGACCCGGGCCAAATCCGAAGCCGACGAGGCCAACCAGTCGAAGACCCGCTTTCTCGCCGCCGCCAGTCACGACATTCTGCAGCCGCTGAACGCCGCCCGCCTCTACGCCGCCGCCCTGACCGAGCGCCCCGAGAGCGCCGGCGACGCCGGGCCAATGATCGACAATATTGTCAGCTCGCTCGACGCGGTGGAGGAAATCCTCACGGCGCTGCTCGATATTTCGCGGCTCGACGCCGGGCAGATGCGGGCCGAGTTCAGCATCTTCCCGATTGGGCCCCTGCTGGAGCAATTGCAGCGCGAGTTCGCGCCGGTGGCCAAACAAAAGGGGCTGCAATTGCGGGTGCTGCCATCGTCGTTGCACGTGCGCTCCGACCGGCGGCTGCTGCGCCGCCTGCTGCAGAACCTGATCTCCAACGCCATCAAATACACGCCCTCTGGCAAGGTGGTGGTGGGTTGCCGCCGACGTGGCGACCGGCTGCGCATCGAGGTGGCCGACACAGGCCTCGGCATTCCGCTGTCGAAGCAGCAGCTGATTTTCCGTGAGTTCCAGCGCCTCGACCAGGGCATGCGCGAGGCGCGCGGCCTCGGCCTCGGCCTGTCGATCGTCGAACGCATCGCCCATGTGCTGCACCACAAGGTGTCGCTGACTTCGACGCCAGGGCGCGGCTCGCTGTTTTCGGTGATGGTGTCGGTGCGTGATCCGCTGCCGCAGAGCGCCGCGCCGCAGGCCAAGGCGGCGCCCGTGACGCCGCTGACCGGCTTGCGCGTGCTGGCCATCGACAATGAGCCGGCGATTCTGGCAGGCATGCAGATGCTGCTTGAGGGCTGGGGCTGCGACGTCGCCACCGGCGGCTCGCTGGAGGAGGCCAATCGCGCCCTCGGCGCCCGCCGCTTCATCCCCGACATCGTCATCGCCGATTACCACCTCGACGAAGGCGATGGGCTGGACGCCATCGCCCGCATGCGCTGGCGGCTGGGTCCCGAGCTTTACGCCATCCTGCTGACCGCCGACCGCTCGCCCGAAGTGCGCGCCGAGGCCCAGGAGAAGAACGCCCATGTGCTGCACAAGCCGCTGAAACCGGCGGCGCTGCGGGCGCTGCTCACCCAATGGCGGGCGCGCATTATGGCGGTGGAGGGCCGGCAGCCGATCCTGCCCGACGAGGATGGCTGACGCCACGGCGCAGGCCCCGGCGCCGGCGCCGGCGATGACGGCGTCAGCCCAGGCAAGCGTCTTGCAAGGCAAGTGACTTGCTAGGCAAGCGACTTGCCGCGCCTGCGACGCAATGGCCGCCGAAACCTTGATCGCCCCTGTGGCCTTCCGCGTCGGAACAGGTTAAAGACGGCCAACCAATTCTTACATGGCTCCCCAAGAGGTTCCGGCGCAGCGCCGGTTGAACGGGCGCTTTCAGGCCAGACCATCCGGTCCGGCCCCCGAGGGTTGGTGACAACGGAGGCCTGTTTCCTCCGCCAACCGATGGGAAAGCGCCCGCTGATGCGCAAGCATCCAGCGAGCCTGATCATTTTATTGCTAACCGCTCCGACGCTGGAGCTGGCCTGCGCGTGGCGTCGCCGCGTGCAATGGACAGCGCCATCACAGGTCCAGGCCCGCAGGGGGCGCCGGACGACGTCAGGGCACAACCAGACGATGCAGGGGACGCGGCGCATTAGCCGCAACAAGCCCCGGCGTCAGGTCGCCGCGCAGGTCATGGGCTCGTCCCGGGTTGTCCCGCTGGATGCCCAACGACCACGCCGCCGCGTCCATCCCTTATGAAACGCAGGTCCAGACTGGCTGCGGGCATGGCCCGCGCCTGGACGTTGCGACTGACAGACAGGTTCAGATTCCGTGTCCTTTATGACGTCGAACCCGGCGCTTGCCCGCGCCCTCGCCGCCCGCAATTACGACAAGCCGACCCCGGTGCAGGAAGCCGTGCTGGCGCCGGAGGCCCGTGGCCGCGACCAATTGGTCTCCGCCCAGACCGGCTCTGGCAAGACCGTAGCCTTTGGCCTCGCCATGGCCGAGACCCTGCTCGGCGCCGAAGAGCGCTTCGCCCCGGCTGGCGCGCCGCTGGCGCTGGTGGTGGCCCCGACCCGCGAGCTGGCGCTGCAGGTGCAGCGTGAGTTTGGCTGGCTGTATGGCGAGACCGGCGCCCGCGTCGTCTCCTGCGTCGGCGGCATGGATCCGCGCCAGGAGCAGCGCCAGCTGGAGGCCGGCGCCCATATCGTCGTCGGCACCCCCGGCCGTCTCCGCGATCACATCGAACGCCGCCGCCTCGACCTGTCCCAGCTGAAGGTCGCCGTGCTCGATGAGGCGGATGAGATGCTCAATCTCGGCTTCCGCGAAGACCTCGAATTCATCCTCGACGCCACCGCGCCGGAGCGTCAGAGCCTGCTGTTCTCGGCCACCATGCCGCGTGGCATCACCATGCTGGCCAAACGCTACCAGCGCGACGCCCTGCGTATCGAAGTGGCGACGCCCGAAGGCGGCCACGCCGATATCGAATATCGCGCCATGCGCGTGACGCCCAAGGACGTCGACAACGCCGTCGTCAATGTGCTGCGCTATTACGAGACGCCCACCGCCATCGTCTTCTGCAATACCCGCGAGGCGGTGCGCCGCGTCCAGGCCATGCTGCAGGAGCGTCAGTTCTCGGTGGTGTCGCTGTCGGGCGAGCTCACCCAGAACGAGCGCAACAACGCCCTGCAGGCCCTGCGCGATGGCCGGGCCAAGGTCTGCGTCGCCACCGATGTGGCGGCGCGCGGCATTGATCTGCCCAACCTCGGCCTGGTGATCCATGCCGAGCTGCCCAAGGACGCCGAGAGCCTGCAGCACCGTTCGGGACGCACCGGCCGCGCTGGCCGCAAGGGCGTCAGCGTCCTGCTGGTTCCGCCGTTCCGCCGGCGTCGCACCGAGGACCAGCTGCGCGGCATGGGCGTCGAGCCGATCTGGTCGGGCGCGCCGACAGCCGAGGAGGTCCGCCGCCTCGATGACGAGCGCATGTTGCAGAGCCCGGCAATTGTCGAGCCGGCAAATGAGGAAGACATGGCGGCGGGCCTGAGCCTGCTGGCCATCCATTCGGCCGAGCATCTGGCCGCCGCCCTGGTGCGCATGCACCGCGCCGGCCTGCCAGCGCCGGAAGAGGTCACCGATCCTGGCGAGCGCCCGACGCGTGAGCGCGCGCCGCGCAGCTTTGAGGATGGCCCGACCGAAGGCGGCGCCTGGTTCCGCCTCAATGTCGGCCGTCGCCAGAACGCCGATCCGAAATGGCTGCTGCCGATGATTTGCCGCAGGGGCAATGTCACCCGCCGCGACATTGGCGCCATCCGCATCTCCGATGAGGAAACCGCCTTTGAGGTCGCCCCGGCGGCGCTGGAGCGTTTCCGCAAATCGGCCCGCCGCCCGGACCCGGAAGGCATCCAGATTGTGCCGATGGCAGGCCCGCCGGCTGGCGGCGCCCCGGGCCATGCGCCGCAGCGCGGCCCGCGCCACTTCGCTGGCGAGCGCGCTCCGCATGGTCGCGCCCATCGTGAAGAGCGTGGCCCCCGTGAGGGCGGCGCCTTCAACACGCCGCGCCCGGCCCCGTCGCGCCCGCACGAGCGCAACGCCAATTGGGACCCTGCGGCGGACGCAGCGTCTCGGCCGCGCGCCGGCAAATTCCGCGACAGCGCCGAGCACGTGATGGTCGATGACCGCGCCCCGCGCGATCCGGCGATGTTCGAGGCTCCGCACGGCGTGAAGCCCTGGGGCAAGGCGAAGGCAGCTGACCGCAAACTGGCTGGCCCTGCCGGAAAGCCGGCGGCGAAGGCCAAGGCTGGCGCGGGCAAGGACAAGGGCAAGCCGAAACGCGCCCTGGCCTGAGGCGACGCGGCGACCTTCTGGCGCAAGATCAATCACAAGGGCGGGCCGCGATGGGCCCGCCCTTTTTTGCCTGGTCCGACGTCTATGCGGCAAGAGGCACCAAGGGCGCCAGGCCTGCCAAGCGTTTCAGGCGCCCCACGGACGTCAATCCTTTCAAGGACTGCATCGGCTGCAACGGCTTCAACTGCCTCAAGGCGCAAGCCCGAAGGCGTTTACTGCCAGCCGCAGCCGCCGGCCAGCGAGCCAAGATGCGCGCCAATACAGGCCCATGGATCACCGCTGCCACAGGCGTAGCGGATCATTGCCCGCGCCTCCGCACAGTCATCTTCATGTTTGTCCGCCAACGCCAGCTCCTGCCTGGGGCCCTGGGCGGAAACCAATTGCGCATGTGCATGAGCGTGAGCAGGCGCCCCAGCCAGGATTGGAACAACCCACGCAAGCGCCACAGCAAGTCCAAGGGCTACTTTGCCCATGACATCATCCTTTTGCCCGACATGATCCATGTGAACACAGCTCCTGTCGATGAATATCGTTGCAGAAATACTGAATATAAATGACAATTCATGAATACGAATGCGGAAAAGCGCACTATTTCTGGACGCTTTACGCCGATCAATACGTATAGTGCCTCGTTGCTAGCGAATTAATACGTTCATAGTGCGCAAAAATTTGGGAAAAAAGGCGCCCGTTCGCCCACTACCGCAAGCGATCGCCGGGGTGCGTTTTCACATCGCGCGGCGCTTGGCGGTCGCTGCAAGCGGGGCGCAGCGGCGGCGCTTTCTATCGGCGCCGTCATACCAGGATGCGAAGATGCTGACGCATCCGCATCCTGAAATACTCAGGCGCCGCAGGGGCTTAACCAGAACCCGATGAGTTATACTCATCGGGTTCTGGTATCAATCACGCGGCGCGACACGCGGAGCGCCGGGCATGCGCGCCCGCCGCCCTCTGATTATTCCGCTGCGTCGCGCTGCACCTCTTCGGGCCCATCCGGGTCACCGGGCGCGGTCTCGCAGCCCATGTCCGGGAAGGCCAGCACCCGCTTGCCGTGAAAGTCGATGCGCGTCACCAAAAGGCCGCGCTCTTCGAAATATGTCAGCAGGCGGCGCACCCGGCGTGGCGAATGGCTGCCATAGGCGCGCGCGAGCGTGGCGTCGGATGGGCACGGAGCGCGATTGAGCGCGGCGCGGGCCAACAGCAGGAACATGCCCTGCAAATCATCCGGCAGGCTGGCCGACAGGCTGAGCGCCACATCCCAGCCCTCGCCGCCAGCCTTCTCATCGACGCCCGCCCGCGCCACCGCCAACTGGCGGCGGAAGGCCGGCAGGGTAAGCGGCTCGCCGGGCACGCGGCGGATGCGCGAGCGCACCAGGAAGTCCTGATACAGCACGGCGTCGGAGCGGAAGGCCGCGTCGGGGTCTTCCAGAATTTCGCGCAGCACCAGCTCGATGCCTGCCGCTCGCTCCGCCTCATCGATAATGGCGAACACTGGCTGGACCGGCGGCTCCGGCGCGGGTTTGGGCTGTGACAGCTGCGCCAGAATGTCGGCGGTGGGCACCGGCCGCGGCGGCGGCGGCCGGCGCATGATCTGCGTCGCCTCCTCCGGACCTGGCGTGAAGATCAGATCCCGCGTGTCCTCGCTCGCTTCAGGCAGCGGCATCAGTTTCGGGCTGGAGGAACGCGCCGAGGTCTCGACCTTGCCAATGGTGATCGGCAGCGGCCGCCGTGACAGCGCCGGACCCAGCGCGATGAAATTGCCGCGCTGCAGATCGCGGAACATCTCGGCCTGGCGCCGTTCCATCCCGAGCAGATCGGCGGCGCGGGCCATGTCGATGTCGAGGAAGGTGCGGCCCATCAGGAAGTTCGAGGCTTCCGCCGCCACATTCTTGGCCAGCTTGGCGAGGCGCTGGGTGGCGATGACGCCGGCGAGGCCGCGCTTGCGGCCACGGCACATCAGATTGGTCATGGCGCCCAGCGACAGCTTGCGCGCCTCATCCGAGACCTCGCCGCCAACGGCCGGGGCGAACAATTGCGCCTCATCCACCACCACCAGCACCGGATACCAATGGTCGCGGTCGGCGTCGAACATGCCGCCAAGGAATGCCGCTGCGGCGCGCATCTGCTGCTCGACGTCGAGCCCCTCGAGATTGAGCACCACCGAGACGCGATGCTGGCGCACCCGGCCAGCGATGCGGGTGAGCTCGGTCTCGGTGCGGGCGGCGTCGACGACCTGATGACCGAATTTGTCGGCGAGCGTGACGAAGTCGCCTTCGGGATCAATGATGCATTGCTGCACCCAGGGGGCGCTCTGCTCCAGCAGGCGGCGCAACAGATGCGACTTGCCGGACCCGGAATTGCCCTGCACCAGCAGGCGGGTCGCCAGCAGTTCTTCCAGATCCAGGGCCGCCACGACGCCGCGAGCCGCAGCGCCCATGTCGATATTGACCTTCATCCGTTTCCCTTCCGGCCCACGTGCTGGCGCGCCGTTCCGTCAGACGGCAGCGCCTGTCGGATCTTCCGCAACCATCAGCGTCAGAGCATGAGCCGGCATTGATTGACCGCACCATGCTTAGCACCCGCCGCCTGCCGGGGCGAAGCGCCGCCAGACTGATTCCCACAGGCGCCCTGCCCCCCAGGTCGCCATCTGGCGACAGCGCCCGTTCGCCTGCGCTGGCACATTGACCACCAGATGCCGCCCGACGGGGTCGCAACCGCCTGCACACGTCCGCTGGCGCGGCGCGCAGAGCTGGCAGGACGGGCGTCCGCCACTGCTATGTAGCCGGTTTTGCCGCCGCCGGGACTGCCGCAAGGCGCCTCACCCCGGCGCTGTCCGGGGCGTGCGTGGTTCGCGGCGTCGGAGAAAGTTCACCGGAGACCAGACCGGGAGGCGCAGAACCTCCCGCCTGCAGGCAAGTCGCGTCCGGACGCGGCGCGCGGCGCCCCCTATGGCCAAGCGGCGAGCCCTATCACGCAAGACCCGCGTTCTGCGTGCCTGCTCCCGTTCTGATTGACCCGAACATGCGCTGGCGCCCCGGCTGCGTCCGGCCGACAATGCCATAGCCAGGCGTCGCCCTTGTCAGCGCGCGCCATAACCGGAAAGGTCAAAGCCATGCGCACAGCTCTGGTCGCCATCATGCTTGGCGCTGCAGTACTCGGCGGCGCCGCACGGGCGGAGCCACTACCCGAAGCCGGGCGCGCATTTTCAGGCAACCTCAAGACGCTGATGCATGACAGCAAGGCGCCGCGCACCATCGCGACATGCGCCGCTTACGCCCATGTATTCGCCAAAACCAGCAAATGGGATCGCATCGGTTTCACCAGAGCCAATCTGGCGGCGGCGCGCACCAGCCGCGCCATGGCGCCGTTCAGCGCCAGCGATCCCCGCACGGTGGCCGCTGTCACCGTCATACCGGCGACTGCGCGGCTGCGCGCCGCCAGCGCGCCAGGACAGGAATGGCAGGAGATCAATGTGCGCTGCGGCGAGCGCGACGGCGCTTATATCGCCATCGAGTTGTTACAGGCCGCGCCCTGAGCTGACGCGCGGCGCTCCGTGACTGGCCCCTTGCGCGGGTGCATGCAAGGGGATCGCAGTCCACGGTCCCACATCAAGCCGGAGCAGCCCCTGCCAGGGCGGACGACGGATCCACCACAGGCCTTGTGATGGATCCGTATCGGCTCAGGCCGCTTGCGTGAGCGATGGCCGGGGATAATAGCTGCCGCCATCCTTGGCCATCTGCAACAATTGCGCGTTCGGCCGGAAGCGCGGGCCATATTTGGCTTCCAGCTTCTCGCACAGCGCCACGAAGCGCGCCGCGCCCATGCCGTCGATATAGCTGAGCACCCCGCCGGTGAACGGGGCGAAGCCGAAGCCGATGATCGAGCCGACGTCGGCCTCACGCGGATCGGTGACGATGCCCTCCTCGAAGCTGCGCGCCGCCTCCAGCGCCTGCACCACGAGCATGCGCTGCTTCAGTTCGGTGACATCGAGCGTATCGGGGTCGAGCTTCACCTTCTGCAGCTTCGCCAGCCCCGGCCACAGCTGCTTGTCGCCGCCGTCCAGATAGTCGTAGAAGCCCTTGCCGTTCTTGCGGCCATGGCGGCCTTCGGTCTCGACCATGGTCTCCAGCAACGCCAGCTGATCCGGATTGACGGCGGCCTCGCCAGCCTCCGCCCGCGTGGCGCGGGCGATGCGCAGCGCCAGATCGATCGCCACCTCATCATTCAGCGACAGCGGCCCCACCGGCATGCCCGCCATGCGACCGACATTCTCGATCATCGCTGGCGGCACGCCCTCCAGCAGCATCAGATGGCCTTCCTGGACATAGGCGCCGACGCAGCGATTGGCGAAGAAGCCGCGTGCATCATTGACGACGATCGGCGTCTTGCGAATGGCGCGGACATAATCCATGGCCACCGCCAGCGCCTGCTCGCCAGTCTGCTTGCCGACGATCAGCTCGACCAGCAGCATTTTCTCCACCGGCGAGAAGAAATGGATGCCGATGAAATTGGCCGGGCGCGCTGAGGCTGCGGCGAGGCCAGTGATCGGCAGCGTCGAGGTGTTGGAGGCGAAGATCACGTCGGCGCCGATCACCGCCTCAACCTGGGCAATGACCTCAGCCTTGATCTTCGGGTCCTCGAACACCGCCTCAATCACCAGATCGCAGTCCCTCAGCGCGGCGTAATCGGCGGTCGGCGTAATGCGGGCCAGCAGGGCGTCGCGCGCGTCCGGGGTAGCGCGGCCCTTGCGCACCTGGCCATCCATCAGCTTTTCCGAATAGGCCTTGCCCTTGTCGGCGGCGGCCTGGTCACGGTCGAGCAACGCCACCTCCATGCCGGCCAAGGCGCTGACATAAGCGATACCCGCCCCCATGAACCCTGCGCCGACAACGCCGAGCTTGCGCAGCTTCGACCTGGGCGCGCCCTGCGGCCGGCGGGCGCCCTTGTTCAGTTCGCCCATTGAGATGAACAGCGAGCGGATCATCGCCGCCGCTTCCGGCGTGCGCAGGATGTGGGCGAAGTAACGGCTCTCGACCTGCAAGGCCAGATCGAACGGCAGCTGCAGCCCCTCATACACCGAGGCGAGGATCGCCTTGGCCGCCGGGTAATTGTCGTAGGTCTCCTTGCGCAGGATGGCGTTGGCCGCCGGGAACACCTGCATGCCGATGGGCGAGAACACCTTGCCCGACGGCGCCTTGAAGCCCTTGACGTCCCATGGCGCGACGCCCTTGCCGCCGCCAGTGATCCAGGCCTTGGCGGCGTTCACCACCTCGTCCGGGGCGACCACATCATGCACCAGCCCCATGGTCCGGGCCATCGCTGGCTTGATCTGCTGCCCCTTGAACAGGAATTGCAGCGCATCAGGCGTCGCCAGCAGGCGGGCGATGCGCTGGGTGCCGCCGCCGCCGGGGAACAGGCCGACCTGGATCTCCGGCAGGCCCACCTTGCTGGCGCTGTCATTGGCGATCACGCGATAGTGGCAGGCCAGCGCCAGCTCAAAGCCGCCGCCGAGCGCCAGGCCGCGAATGGCCGCCGCCACCGGCTTGCCGCAGGTCTCCAGCCGCCGGTACAGCTGCGACAGCCGGCGGGTTTCGGCGAGGAAGAAGGCGGCGGCCTCGCCAGTATCGCCTTGGGCGGCGCGCTGCTCATATTCAATGCGCGCGCCCTGCAACATGTTGAGATCGGCGCCGGCCGAGAAATTGTCCTTGCCCGAGGTGATGACCGCGCCCTTGATGGCGTCGTCCGACGCGATGCGATCGATGACCGCGCCAAGCTCATCCATCATGGCGACATTGATGACATTCATCGGCGCGCCAGGCTGATCCCAGCTGACGACAGCGACGCCGTCGACGTCCACATCGATATGAAACTGCGTGAAGCTCATGGGGTGTTCTCCCGTTCCTGCCCCCGGAGCCACGGCCTTGCGGCTGGCTGCGACGGGAGCGGATGCAACGTCAGCGGCTCAGACCCGCTCGATGATGGTGGCGGTGCCCATGCCGGCGCCGATGCACAGAGTGATGAGCGCGGTCTGCTTGCCGCTGCGCTCCAGCTCATCCAGCGCCGTGCCGAGGATCATGGCGCCAGTTGCGCCCAGCGGGTGGCCCATGGCGATGGCGCCGCCATTCGGGTTCATGATCGCGGGGTCGATGTCGAAGGCCTGCAGATAGCGCAGCACCACCGAGGCGAAGGCCTCATTGAGCTCGAACAGGTCGATATCGCTGATTTGCATGCCGGCGCGGGCCAGCAATTTCTTCGTCACATCAACCGGGCCCGTCAGCATGATGGCGGGCTCGGAGCCGATATTGGCGAAGGCGCGGATGCGGGCGCGCGGCTTGAGGCCAGCGCGTTCCCCGGCCTCGCGGTTACCCACCAGCACGGCGGCGGCGCCGTCGACGATGCCGGAGGAATTACCGGCATGATGCACATAAGTAAGCTTCTCGACCTCGGGGTAAGCCTGGATCGCCACCTGGTCGAAGCCGGCCATGCCCGCCACCTGGGCGAAGGATGGCTGCAATTGGCCCAGCGACTGCATGTCGGCGTTGGGCCGCATGTGCTCGTCGCGGTCGAGGATGGTGACGCCATTGATGTCGCGCACCGGCACGATCGAGCGGGCGAAGCGCCCCTCGCTCCACGCCATGGCGGCGCGGTGCTGGCTCTGCACCGCATAAGCGTCGACGTCGTCGCGGCTGAAGCCATATTTGGTGGCGATCAGATCAGCCGAGACGCCCTGGGGCATGAAATAGGCCGGAATGGCCACCGCCGGATCCATCGGCCAGGCGCCGCCCGACGCGCCCATGCCGACGCGGCTCATGGATTCAACGCCGCCGCCGATCGCCATGTCATGCTGGCCGCTCATCACGTGTGCGGCGGCGAAATTCACGGAATCAAGGCCAGAGGCGCAGAAACGGTTGATCTGCACGCCGGGGACCTCGTGGCTGAAGCCCGAGGCCAGCGCGGCGGCGCGGGCAATGTCGCTGCCCGCCTCCCCCACCGGATCGACACAGCCGAGCACCACGTCATCGATCTGCCGGGTGTCGAGGCCATTGCGATCGCGAATGGCGCTGAGCACCGTGCTGGCCAGCTTCAGCGTCGAACATTCATGCAGCGCGCCATCCTTCTTGCCGCGACCACGCGGCGTACGGACAGCGTCATAAATAAAGGCTTCAGCCATGATTGGCCTCCAGAAATGGCGAGCAGGCGGCGGCGGCGCGGCCTGGGTGCGTCATACCAAAGTGCGGTGAGCACGACTCATCGCACTTTGGTCAAGCCCGTGCGGCGCCTGAGCATTTCAGGATGCGGATGCGTTCGCATCTTCGCATCCTGGTATCAGGGACGCGTCGTGAATCGGCGCGGTGCCCCATGAAAAAGGCGCCGCCAGCGGGGCGGCGCCTTGCTTTGTCTCAGAACGCGTCGGCGGGCATGGCCATCACGGCGTCGGCGCCGGCGGAGATGCGCGCCAGCTGGGCCGAGGTTTCCGGCAGCATGCGCTGGGCGTAGAAATCGGCGAGGGCGAATTTGGCCTCAAGCGCCGGCGACAGCGTCTCGCCCGCTGCCTTTTTGGCGTGCAGCGCCTTGAGGATCTTCGCCCACATGTAGCCAATGGCCACCAGACCCACCATGTGCATGAAATCGTAGCTGCCAGCGCCGGCGTTGTTGGGGTTCTTCAGCCCGTTCTGCATGAACCACATGGTCGCCTGTTGCAGCCGGCCCGCCGCCTTGCCCAGCGCCTGCAGATAAGGCGCCAGCGCCGCGTCGCCCTCATTCTCGCTGATGAAGCCCTGAAGCTCGCCGAAGAACGTCATGGCGGCGCGACCGCCGTTGCGCGGCAGCTTGCGCCCGACCAGGTCAAGCGCCTGAATGCCGTTGGCGCCCTCATAGATCATGGCGATGCGCGCATCGCGGACGAACTGCTCGACGCCGGTCTCGACAATAAAGCCATGGCCGCCGAACATTTGCTGGGCGCGTACGGCGTTGTCGAAGCCAACGTCCGTGAGCACGCCCTTGAGCACCGGCGTCATCAGCCCGAGCACCTCATCAGCAGCCTCGGCGGCGGCCTTGTCAGGCGAGCGATGGGCGATGTCGCTCTTCAGCGCGTTCCACAACACGAAGGCGCGAGCGCCTTCGTTGAAGGCGCGAATGGTCATCAGGGTGCGGCGTACGTCCGGGTGGACGATGATCGGGTCGGCCGGCTTGTCCGCCTCGGCGACGCCGGTGAGCGCCCGGCCCTGCAGACGCTCCTTCGCGTACAAAGCGGCGTTCTGATAGGCGATCTCGGACTGGGCGAGCCCCTGGATGGCGACGCCGAGCCGGGCCTCATTCATCATCACGAACATGGCGTTGAGGCCGCGGTTCTCCTCGCCGACCAGCCAGCCGGTCGCCCCATCATAATTCATGACGCAGGTGGCGTTGGCGTGGATGCCCATCTTGTGTTCGATGGAGCCGCAGCTGACAGCGTTGCGGGCGCCGTTCGAGCCGTCGGCATTGACCATATACTTTGGCACGACGAACAGCGAGATGCCCTTGACGCCCTCAGGCGCGCCTTCAATGCGGGCCAGCACCAGATGAATGATGTTCTCGGTGAGGTCGTGCTCGCCCGCCGAGATGAAGATCTTCGTGCCTGAAATGGCGAACGAACCATCGGCGTTGCGCACCGCTTTGGTCTTGAGCAGACCAAGGTCTGTGCCGCAATGCGGCTCGGTCAGGTTCATGGTGCCCGACCATTTGCCCGACAGCATGTTGGGCAGATAGGTCTGCTTGATGGCCTCGGAGCCATGCACATGGATCGCCGCAGCGGCGCCCATGGTCAGCCCCGGATACATGGAGAACGCCATATTGGCCGAAGATGAGAACTCGTTCATCGCTGCGGCGACCGTATAGGGCAGACCCTGGCCACCGAATTCCGGGCTCGACGCCAGCCCCATCCAGCCGCCCTCAGCGAAGGCGTCATAGGCCTCGCGGAAACCCTTCGGCGTGGTCACCGCGCCATCATCGGAGCGCGTACAGCCCTCGAGATCGCCGCTGGCGTTGAGCGGATGCAGCACCTGCTCGCAAACCTTGGCGCCCTCGCCAAGAATCGCCTCAATCATGTCGGGCGTCGCGTCAGCAAAGCCGGGCAGATCAGCGTATTGCTCAATATTGAGGACGTCGCGCAGCAGGAACATGACGTCTTCAACGGGCGCCTTATAGGTCGGCATGGGCTACTCCTCACGGCGAACCTTCGTCGCCAGGCAGTGTGTCGAAGCTCCCGGACGGGAGACATGAGATACGGCGCAAGGCGCGATGTTCGCGACTGGCCAGCCACTTGCGGCAGCACGTGAGCCAGCGGGCTCCCCTGCCCACGCAAGGCAAAATGCGGCATACGCCCTCACGGCGACGCCAGATAGTTTACATATAAACCAATTGTGCGCCTGCTTAAAGGGCGCTGCGGCGCAATCACGGCCCGAGCAGACAGCGTCTCCGGGACGCCATCGCGATAACGCGTTGAAACACCGCCATAAATCCTGGTCCGCCCACCCACCGGACGCGCCCCTGACTTTCGTCGTAGAAACCCAAACTTATACCGACAGGCGCCGACGCCCGACCCAGATAACGACGCTCTCGTCATGGCTTGCGCCGACACACACCCGGAAAGTAGTGGCGATGATCACAAAGCCAGGTCGCACGCCGCATCGTCAGCCCGTGACATCGCCGAGGAAGGTGCGCGATGCCGCCAGGCGGCCGCGTGGCTGCTGAGCACAAGGCTGCCGCATACCAGGCGCGCCGATTGGAAAAACCTTCCAGAGACCGGAGCACGGAAGCATTGGGGCCGGTCTATTGGCGGACACGTGCGACACAGTTGGTGCAATGACCGGCAAATGCGTGGCGCGCCACGCGCATCATCTGTCGCAAAATGCAAAAACCCGTGCACAGCCTGGCGGACCTGGTCCGCTTGATCGGCCGTGCACGGGATTGTCATGTCACGGGCCTGGTGACCCGGAAGGCTCAGCCAGCGCGACGCGCAGCCTGGTCGCGGCTCTCTTCCAGTTCCGCAATCGCCGCCTCGATATCGCGCTTCTGCGCTTCAAGGTGGCGAATCTGCTCGCTGATCTGGTCGACCGACAGACGCAGGGTCAGCCCTTCCGCCGATGACGCAAAGTCGCCGTCGTTACGCTCGATCATCCCTGCGATCTCGCCGAGGGTGAAGCCGAGTTGCTTGCCCTTGAGAATGATGGCCAGCCGTTCGCGATCGCGAGCAGTGTAACGACGCACGGCGCCCCGACGCGTTGGCTTCAGCAGCCCCTTGTCTTCGTAGAAGCGCAGGGCGCGCAGCGTCACGCCGAAGTCCCGCGCAAGATCGCCGATGAGATAGTGCTCCGGCTGTTGATCGTGATCGTGGCCAGATTTGAGATCCAGGCCAGCGATGCCGTGAGTGGTATTGTCGCGAACCTTCGCGATGTTCTGAACAGTCATATCCCCCCCCCCCAAGGAATGGATGCGGATGTTTACGTTACTCAAATTTTTGTGACCCGCAACAACTTAGGCGCCAACATTACCGTAAGGCCTGCAGGCCCGGCCGCCGCGACACCCCGTTAACCAGTCCTTTACCATGTTGCGACGATAGTCCCCGGGCGTACAAACCGCCCTCGCCTGGCCCGGCATTGCGACGCGACTTTAAGGCGCTGCCTATAGTTACAACTGTTTCGGTTCGGCATGGCGGGGGACAGCCAGATGGCGACCAGATGACCCAGAACGCCCGGTTTACCGCCGCCCTCGACGTCGGAATGCGGCCAGATGTCGCAGCCCTCGACGCCATGCCTGACGACCGCGCTGTCATTGCGGCGGTGGAGCCGTTGCATGGGCGGTCGCAAGCCGTTGATGGCGCCGTTGCGCCAACTGACCCGCGCATTGCGGCCCGGATCGCCCGATACGCAGCCCACGGCGCAGGCCAGAGCGCAGACCTGTCCCAGATTGGACCAACGCGGATATCGCAGCCGCGAGGACACGCCAGGGCGGCTGCCCCTTCCAGGGCATCTTCCCCCTCGGGGACGTCGGCCCCATCCCGGACGCCTGATAGCGCAGCGCGCCGCAGTGCAGAATCAGCGCACACCGAACAGGCCCTGCCCCGGCGTATTGCAACGCCCCCTGCCGACGGCGCCTTAACGCATGAACTGCGGACGCACATCGGTGGCCTGGTCGCCGCAGCCGTTCACCAGGCGCTGGCTGGCGAGAGCGCAGGCGCGCGCTTGCGCGAGCGCCCGGACCTGGTCGCCGCCCTTGAGGGGATGCCTGCTGCGGTCGCGACGGAGTTGAAGGAGCAGATCGACGCGCGGCTCGACGCCGTAGACGATCACCTCAGCGATCTGACGCGCACCCTTGCCTCCCACCCGGCCTGGAATTTGGACGATGGCTTTGGCCGCATGGACGCCCGCCTTGGCGCGCTCACCGAAACGCTGAATAACGTGGCCAGCGATCGCATCAGCAGCGACCATATCCGCGCCCTGCTGCAGGAAGCCATGGCGGCCATGCCGCAGCCCACTGCGCAGCCCCAGCCTGATGTCGGCGCGCTTGTGACCCGCCCGGTGCTGGATGCGATCAACGATGCGGCCGAGCGCATCGCCGGCCTCGTCAGCCTGGCCACCGCGCCCACCACGGGGCCAACGCCGGACGCCAGCGAAGCGCAAACTCAGGCCCAGATGCAGGCCCAAATGCAGGTCAATGAGCAAGCCCAGGCCCAGGCCCGGGCCGCTGAGGCGTTACGCAGCGAACTCGCTGATGCCGCCGCCGGCCAAAGCCGCAATATCGCACGGGTCGAAACCCGTCTGAGCGCCCTGCAAGACAGCGTCGCCGCCCTCACCGAACAATTGCGCGCCGACCGGGAGGCCGCAGAGGAAGCGGATCGCCTTGCCCATGCCCGCGCCATGTCCGTGGTCGCCACGCCTGTGGCGGAGACATCGACGCAAGACGACGGGACAGCGAGGCAGGCCGCAGCCTCTGCAGGGTTGGCCATGCCGCGCGCCGCCCAGCTTGGCGACAGGCCAGCGGGCGCGGCGCCCTCGACCGCCGAGGTCCGGTCACGTTTCATCGCCTCCGCCAGGCGCGCTGGCGGCAATCGTGTCGACAATCCCCGCACGCCTGCATCAGGCGCACGCCGCCCTGCGGCTGGCGGCCGCTCGCCCCGTGCGGCGGTGACCGGCTGGCTTCGCGGCAAGGGCCTGCTGTGGATCGCGGCAGCTGTGGTCGCCGGCGGCGCGGCCCCGCTGCTGGCGCCGGTGCTGCGCGCGGTGCCGGACGCCATGCTGCCATCCGCCGATATGGGCGTCAGTCCAGCCCAGGCGGCGCCGGCCAAAATTGGCAGCCAGCTCGCCAACGAGCCGGGTCGTCCCGGCTCGATCATCAATGATCCGGCGGCGCTGCATGCCCTTGCGGACCGGCTGGCGGAAGGCGCCAATATCGGCTCACCCAGGCTGGTGTCGAGCCTGCTGGAAAAGGCGGCCGAGCGTGGCCAGGCCCCGGCGCAATATCGCCTCGCCCGCCTGTATGAAAAGGGCGCCGGCGTTGAGCAGGACGCGCAGAAGGCCCAACAATGGTACGCCCGCGCTGCCGAGCGCGGCAATGTGCGCGCCATGCACAATCTGGCGGTGA
Organism: Camelimonas sp. FR25; assembly: GCF_059740505.1. Lineage (NCBI taxonomy): Bacteria > Pseudomonadati > Pseudomonadota > Alphaproteobacteria > Hyphomicrobiales > Chelatococcaceae > Camelimonas > Camelimonas sp. FR25. Next base: position 46,298 of record NZ_JCAWFG010000101.1, read on the forward strand.
TGTTCGCCGATGGCGCGATGGGCCAGCCCGACTACGCCTCTGCCCTCCGCTGGTTCCGTGCGGCCGCTGACCGCGGCCTGGGCGACAGCCAGTACAATCTGGGCGTGCTGCTGGCGCGCGGGCTGGGCGGCGCGGCCAATCCAGCTGAAGCATGGCGCTGGTTCGACATCGCGGCCCGCGCTGGCGATGCCGAAGCCGCCGCCCGCCGCGACGAAGTAGCCGCCAGCCTGTCCAGCGCCGCGCTCGCCGCGGCCCGCGACGCCGCCACCCGATGGCGCGCCGCCCCCACCGACGCCCAGGCCAACGACATCCCCACCGCCGCCTCCCGCCAGGCCGGCGAACCCACCCGCCACAGCCGCCAGCCAGCCTGACCACAGCCCGCGACCTCGGGGCGCCTGCGATCAGTGGACGAATTGGCTAGCGTTGCCGGTTTGAAGAAAACTGGAGCGGGCGAAGGGAATCGAACCCTCGACATACAGCTTGGGAATCTCTGATAAACAATTGCAAACGCTGGTCGAATTTGGCGCCCTCAACCCACGGTCCGGGCGCGATTTCGTCGGGCGGCTGGGAAGCGCCGCGATGCAATGGCGTCGGCCGCCAATGCGGGTGCGACGCATGCCGCCACCCGATGGGCCCGAACACTCACGGTCGCCATCGCCCCACCCGTAGTGGGTTTGGTTAGCCGGACGCGAACCGAAGCGATGATGGGGGGCTCAGGCGCGACCGGCCAGGCTGCCGAGGACAGGCAGGCGTCAGCCGTGGCAGAACCATTGCGGTTCATACCGCGTCCGTTTCAGCGCTGGATCCGCTTACCTGACCCTGGCATAAACCGCCTAGTGCGATGCTTGCCCGGCGGGATGGAGTTTAAACCTGACGCGCATCCCCACGTACACGGCGCTGAGGCCGGACTGCGATATATCCGAAGCACTCAAGAAAACAGCGCTTGTCCCATCGTCAGGTAGAATATAACCGCACCCCTTGAGCGGGTTAAAAAACTGAACTGTACCAGTAATCAAAATGCATCCTAATCAAAAACAATAGGGCCCCGAACGGGACCCTACTTTACATACTCAAACTACCAATAAATCAGGCAGCCTTGAGGTTCTCTGCGGCTGACTTGCCCTTGCGCTGATCCATCACTTCATCAAACGAAATCGTCTGACCCTCAAAGAGGGAGGACATACCCGAACGCTCGACTGCCGAAATGTGGACAAAAATGTCAGCGCCACCGTTTTCCGGCGTAATGAAACCAAAGCCCTTAACCGCATTGAAGAACTTAACCGTGCCGATATTCATGACGAATCCCTTCAGAATTCACATAGATTTTCCCGCCAAGCATAAAATGCCAAGCGCGCTTTAGTTCGAATTGAAAAGGAAAGTCGCCGCTACGCAGTGCGCAAAAACAAAGTTCATAAGCAATATCGATTGTTGCAATATACAGCCATTCCGAATTTTATCAAGAAATATTTTCATACCGTCAATTTTTGTGGCTCGAAATTTAACATCGCGCAACGTTGGCCCGGCTAACTGCACCGGTTTCCGCGGCCCCACGCGCATCTCACGGTCACACCCAGAAGCAGTGCGAAGACGCTCCGGGCTCGGTCTGCTTACGCCCAGTACCGGCACGGCAGCCTCGCGCTGACTGACGCAGCGCCAGCTTAGTTGAGCCACAATGGTGGACTAGGGATAGGGGGTGACGCGTCGCCGCCACCCAGGCCGTGCAGCCCTATCCTTTTGCTGCGGTCCGGCAGCCTGTTCCCAGGAGGGAAACATGGCCCACGCCAACGACAATTATCAGGAATTTCGCAAACAGGCTGATCAGCAAAGCGATCGGCAGTCGGTCCCCCCCCTTCCGCATCACAGCGACAAGAAGGTGGCGCGAGCCCCGCACGATGTGCACGGAAGCAGCTATTTCAGCCCGACGACGCATTTCTTCAACGGCAAGCCGGGCAAGGGCTGATCAAAGCCCACGTTACCGCGGCACACGCGACGATCTGCGAAATTCGCCTGCATCTTGTCGCCGCCCCTGTGCCCACGAGCGTTTCGATCAGATCCAGATTGCAGAGAAGCAACCGGCGACGGGCGGCGCTACTCCCTTCGCCAGCGAGCTCGGTGGCGTCCCAATTGAACTCACGCTGAAAGACTTTTTATGGCTGGAAATTTCGATCCGAAAATATTCTACGAGGCGCACGCTGGCGCCATGGTTGAGGCTGACTTTGTATACAAGGCAGGAAAATCCGTGGCCCACTACGACACTCTGGGCCGCCTGCTCAGCAGGGCGCTGGACCCGGCGCACGGCGTGAAACATCTCCAGTGGATCATATGTGACGCAGGATTGGGCCGCGACCGGCTCGAGAGCGCGGATGCCGCGGCCCTTCTCCGTTGGTTTAACAGCACGTCCTGCCAGCCAGAAGCAGCCCTCGCCCGCCAGGCCCTTTAGCCGCACCTAAACGCACCACGAGCGATGACCGCTCGCCACCCACGGGCGCGCGAGCGCCCCGATCTGTCTATCGCCGCAGCCCCAGGGTCGCGCACAAGCCGCCAAACGGGACATTTTGCCCCCCAGTTCCCCCTGCAGCGTGAAGCAAATATGCGCCGCTTGAACGGGACACGCGTCTCATGAATCGCCGCTTGCGTTGCATAGTCTGACCCTGCCCAGGCCAAGCTGGTCAAATTGCTATAACCATTTGATTTAACCGGATTTTTTTGGAGCGGGCGAAGGGAATCGAACCCTCGACATACAGCTTGGGAAGCTGTCGTTCTACCACTGAACTACGCCCGCGAAATTCGGCATTGAAAAGGATTACCTTTTCGCCCGAATTGTCCCACCGGAGGGTAATCCGATGGTGAGTGGGACCCTTTCTAGTGCATTTCATGAAGCGATATCAAGTGAGACAGCGGGTTTTCCCCGACGCTATTGAGGCCGCTAGTCAAATTTTTGATTTACCGCCTCAGGTCGCCATCTAGAGTGTCTTTAGCGGCGGCGTCGTGAGGCATCCTCGCGCTAGGCCCTTGATAAATGATAAGCAGATGGCCAAGGTTACCAACGGTACCATAACCATACGGTGGGCGAAAGAATCGACATGGCGCATAAGCATGCCACGATGGCCGAGATTGAGCAGGCAATCGAAATAACCCGCCGAGAAGTACGTTACGTTGTAACCGATTTCTCTGTTGAGCTTATGGCCAGCAAATTCAAAGAGGACAACCCGAAGGAAGGGGACATATACATCCCAGAGTATCAGCGGAACCTCGCTTGGACCAAGAAACAGCAGTCATACTTCATCGAAAGCCTGTTAATTAGAATACCAGTACCCCCGGTATTTTTCTATGACGTAGATGGCAGACTGGAAATTGTGGACGGATCCCAACGCCTGCGAAGCATTGTTGACTTCTTGGGTGGAAGGCTGCGCCTTGAGGACCTGGAACGACTTTCCATTCTCAACAAGCTAACTTTCGACGATTTGCCCCCGTCTGTTCAGCGCCGCTTACATAATACTCCACTGCGATCATTTGTGCTGGACCACGGCACAGATGAAGTGACCCGCATCGATTTGTTTCGGCGCTTGAATACCACGGGCAAGAAACTCCAAGATGCAGAGATCCGAAAAGGTGTATTTAAGGGACCATTCCTTGATCTGGTAATTAGCTCAGCCAGTTCCCCACAATTTGTGGCAGTGACGCCAGATATGGGGAAAGGGACAGATGCTGATAGCGAACGCCAGGAACTTGTCACGCGCTTCTATATTTATATGGATTACTATAAGGAATTCAAACACGATGTTCGTCGATTTCTCGATACGAAAATGGCGGCCCTGAATGCGAGCTTAGACATAGCCCACCTGGATGATTTGCGGAGCCATTTTGACGCAACAATGCGCTTCATCCAGCGCCACTACCCGAGGGGGTTTTATCGAACGGACACAGGGAAGTTGGTTCCCCGCGTCCGTTTCGAGGCCGTTGCCGTTGGCACAGCCTTGGCTCTTCGGGATGGCCTAGACAGTCCTCCTTCCGATCTCGGCTGGCTCCGGTCAAAAGACTTTGACCGTCACGTCAGAACAGATGCGAGCAACAGCGCACCCAAGTTGAGAGATCGCATTGAGTTCGTCCGTGATCACCTGCTCTCAGGCGGCTGACATGGAGATCGAAGTTGAATTTCGACGGCGAGCGAAGGAAGTGCGTGCCTACCTCCGCTCGCTAGAAGACCTTGAGGAGCGTAGCAGCCTGCCGGGACGCCGATTTTACCGGGCCAACGCAGCTATCACTGCCTCTCGGGCTTGTGCATTCATTATGATCTACAATTGTATCGAGTTTGCAATCAGAGAGGCGGTAGCTTCGATCCGGCTTGACATTCAATCCGGCAGCTTCGGCTTCACTGATATATCTAACCATTGGCGACGAGAACTAATCCGAACACATTTCGCCGACCGACTGCGGTCTGGCACTAGCCATGACAAAATACTGGATGATTTTCTGTCTTTCATCCCTGGGCGCATTGATTGGGTTTCTAAGGAGAACACACACCGCCTCCCATTCGCCGGAAATGTTAGCAATAAGGAAATATTTCGGCTGACAGAGTCGCTAGGTCACACTTGGAAAGCCCCGAATGCCACCCTTGGTGGTTCTGATATCGACTTAATAAGACGGTTGCGCAACGACTTGGCGCATGGGGACGAGACATTTGAGAACGTGGGCGCTGAATATACCACTAACGACTTGATCGAAAAACTTGATCGCGTTCGCAAGTTCATGATTGCATTAATTCGATTCTTTTCGAGGTATAGAACTAAGCAACTTTTTCTAACTCAACAGGGTCATCGCAATAAATAGCAAGATCAAGCAGGAACTTGCGTTCGACGCGTAGAGAACTCTTCAGCAGCCGCTTTCGGAACCCTCTTGCAGCCCGAAGTGACAGTGGCTGACCGATCAACTCGAAATGTGATAGCTGAGCCAGACGCGGCTGGCTTGGCCCCTCGTGCTGGACATTGTACTTGGTGGTGCGGCCTTGACCACCAACTGCAAAATTATGAGTTTGCCCTTGAGCGGAGGGCAATTCAGGCTCGCCCTGGAAGGGAAAGTGACGTGAAGCCGCGACGCGCGACAGAAGCCAACCCGCCACGGGGACACTAACGGCGTTGCCGATTAGTCGCCAGCGCACACGATTCGAGCATCCAGCTTGTAAAACAGGGAGCGTCCATCCTGCAGGGAAGCCCTGCAGCCTCTCTGCATCCTCTATGCTTGGGCAGAAGAAGAGGCCGGTCTCACGATTCCAAATCGCGGGCGGAGAAGGGATAGAGAGACTTGAGCCGCCCTTTAGCGGAGGAGTGGCCTCCCCGGACCACCCGATGCCCGTGTTTCCTTCCGTCCAATAAAAGCCGAAGAGACGCTCTGGGAGCGGCTTCAGATCGATGAGACCTTGATCCAACAATATTGAGGCCGGATCGCCTTCGATACAGGCAACAAAGTATAACCGCCGCCTGCGCTGAGGGAGGCCGAACAGCCGTGTATTTAAGATTCGATAAGCCCATTTGTAGCCTAGCCTCTCAAGCTCTGACGTTACATACTGGACCGCGCGACCTCGGTCCAAATGGAGGGCAAACGCTACATTCTCCAAAATGACAAAATTTGGCCGGTCCTTGGCTGTCTCAAGCAGCCTGAAGACCTCACTGATCAGCCCTGAACGCTCGCCTGCAAGCCCCGCCATACGTCCGGCCTGGCTCAAATCCTGACACGGCCAACCGGCCACCAAAACGTCACACGTGGGCAGATTGCGGAGATGTTTTACATCCTCTGACAGCGGAACGCCGGGGAAATGAGCTGTAAGCACTGACTGAGCCGCAGGATCCACATCACACAGATGCACCAACTGATAGCCGTCGCTTGCGGCAAGCTCGAATCCGCCGATACCCGAGAACAGACTGCAAACTTTCAAGCGACTCATAGGCACCTCCGCCCTGTCAATAGCACGTCGCCAGAATTATCTCGAGTGCTTGGCGCCGAGACAGGCAAAGTCCAAATCAGGGCGCGGCCAACTGCACGCCCTTATGCACTGTCGGTTCCAAGGGGCGCATTCGCCGAACGATATGGAACCTGTGGCCGCCCTAGCTAGAGTGCGACGCATCGCCTTCTTCGTGCAGTGCGCTGCCCTGTCGGCCGCCGAACGCCCGAAGATCGCCATTTGCCGCTTCGCTGTTAAACCGCTATCTGCGGGATCGTTATCCCCACGTGGCGCACACCGAGAGCGCTGTCGGGACCGCGTAGTCGCCCTACTCCCAGAACTGGATGGAGAAGCCGTTCGCCGATCAGCTCGTCAGCGGATCATCGTCCCGATCCGACCATCGTTGCCCATCTTGTGTCGCAACCTTGTCTGGCAGACCCCACAACACCCATCCCATTAGCAGAAGGATGGCGCCGCCCACGTAGCCTATTGGGCCGTCAATCACGGCCTCCACCGCCTGCGCCAGTCTCGGACTTGTACCAGCCTCGAGGAGAGGGGCCGGCAGCAAGGCGCTGAAAGGGGCCTTGGTCGAAATCGGCAAGAGTAGGAAGGCCAGCCCGCTAATACCCAGCCCTAACGCTACGCCTTGACGCACTTGCTTGGCGACCGCGCCAATGATCAAGCCGACGCCAAATCCAACCAGCGACGCAAAGGGGACTATGGTTTGTTCAGCCGCGTCCACAGCAACAAGGAAATATCCGCACATTCCCGCGACAACCGCGAGTGCAGCCGCCAAGCCCGTTGCCGTGATGATCCGTCTAGCCATGCAGTTACCCATTGCCCTCTTAGTGAGCAAGTGTTTAGGCCACCGGAATGTTTCCCACAAATGCGTTATGCAACTGGAGAATGGATAATAAAGGGTGATAGACGCATAGACGGATGTGGTTTTCGAACGGAAGAGTCGCCTTGCCAAAGCTCACCGCGCAGCACCTTATTGCCGAAGCTCAACGCTTGGCAGCGGAACAGCATCGACGCCCCGAAGAGCGGGTCAGCGACATATGGGCCGCACTGGAGCGTTTCCGGCAAGAGCGCGAGGCCCAGCAACCTCTCAATGACCAGGTCTGGGTTGGCATCTTGCTTGGCGCGAAGGATCTCCTGCTCGGAGGCGGACACGCTGACCCAATGGTATTGGCCGTAATAGACGAAGCGGTCGCTGGAATCCTGCAGCGGCAAACACCGGATGAGACAACGGATCAACATCGGCCCGGGAACGCGTGAGCCGTGCCGCGAGGCACGGGGGTGCGCTGTGGCGCAGGAGATGTTCAGCAGCTGAAACCACCCATGGCATCGCGATGTTGCCCCCGCCAAAGGGGGCTAGCGCACTCCCGTGTGATGGAAATCCGTTTCGCGGCCCGTCGGCCAAGTGCAGTGACGTTGCCCCCATCATTTATCCCGCCCTGCGTTCGACCTGACGGTTGTGATTTTCCATTTCACGGGCGGTTGAGGCGGGACCTGTCGTGGAGCCCGCGACATGGCGCAACGGCAGGTCCCGTCGCTGCGCAAACGTGGCCTACAAGGCGGCGTAAGCCTCATTACCTCACCTGAATGAGACCTATTGCAGCGCCGGCAAGTTTTCGGCGCTGCGCTTTCTGGGTGTAAAGTGCCGCCATCTTGGCTTCAGTCCATCCGAAGATCGCCATCAGCTGTTTTTCGGTCGCGCCGTTCTCGGCTGCGATCGTCGCCCCCGCCTTCCGGACGCCATGGGCTGAGCAGTGCTTCAACCCCGCATCGTCACACCACTTTCGAAACTGCCCTGAGAAGCCCTTCGCCGTATAGGGCCTGTGCTGGTGCGTGATGAGGAATGTCAGGTTACCAGTCTTGCTGCCATCAATCACACGCTGGAGCTCCGGCAGGATTGGCAACTCAATGGCTACGGGCGACCGGTTGCGGTTCTTGTGCGCGGTGAATCGCAGCCAGCCATCGGCCATGTGCTGGCGACCAAGCTTCACCGCGTCCGATCTCCGCACACCCGCGTAGAGCATCAGCGCCATTGCGAGGCGCGCATTCGTGCCGATCGGGTGTGTGGCCTCGAACTGGCGCACCTCTTCCACTGTCCATGTGTGATGGCCGCTGCTGCGCGTCTTGAAGTATGTCACGCCGGCGGCCGGATTCGTCGGCACGAGCTCATCCTCCATCGCCCATTTGAACACCGCCCTCGCCGTTTTGACGCGGCTGTTCGCGGCCTCCGGCGTAGCGATCTTGCGGTCACGCAGGGCACGGACATGCTTCACGGTCATGCGCGCGATGGGCAGCCCTGCGAAGTTGAGCCCGCCCGCATTGCCTTGGGTGCTGATGGGCTCCTCGAAGGTTCCCTCCAGAATGCGGCGGTAGGCGTCGCGGGTCGTTTCGTCCATCCGTAGATAAGTTGAGCACCGGCGGAAATACTCGACACACAGCCAGCGCCACGTGCCCGGCTGAGGCGCACCCTTCGACGGATCTGTGACTTCCGGCTTGGGCCCGCCAAGCGCCAGAGCCTCGCGGTACTGCTCCATGAACTCTTCAGTCCATGGCATTCCGGACAAGCGCACCTTGGGCTGACCAGCCTTCCGGAAATAGACCCGGATGTTGCCGTGGCGATCAGTGTCCTCGACGCAGTATTTTGGAAGGCGGCGCACCATGGTGTCGCTCCAATATCAGTCGACGTTATCCCAGCCATCCACTGGGGCAGTCTCACCGGCGCCCGGCAGATCGTCAAACGCCGCGTCTATTGATCGCCGGTCCCAAACGGACCGGGCGTTGATCCGCTTGGCCTTCGGCATGCGGCCGTCGCGCACCATTTCGTCGAACATCCGGGGCGAGACGCCGATGTATGCGGCCGCCTCCTCGCGAGCGAGGCCACGTGGGGCCAGTGTAGGAGGCAGGGCAAGATGGCGCGATGGCACAGTTTTCTCGGAAGCCGCGCTTCTGGTCATTGCCAAAGCCCCTCGCTGATCGTGTCATGCAGGGTTTGTCCGCTGCCGTCCCATCGTTCGGCGTCGAGTGACTGTGGACCCCACTTGCTGTTGTGTTTGCGGTTGGCAGAGATTATTGCGGCCGCCTTCTTTGCGATCTCGGTGATCAGGATTTTGCCAGACATCACCTCAGTGATCAGGTCGCCAATAATGTCGTCCCGGGTGTCAGGCGGCAGATATGCCGGCGCGGCTTTACTGGCGACACGCCATAGCTCGTCCGCCTTGGCGCGCGTCATGTGATTGCGCAAGTATCGCCGCCTCACAGCTTCTCGTGTGATCCGCATGCCATTGGGCGTCTTGCTGTACGCCGCCTTCGCGCGGGTGGACACGTCCCGACCGTGCCCGGCATGATAGAGCCTATTCCGCTCGTTTATCTGATCGCGATGCGCCTCTGCATAGCGACGATCTCGCTCTTTGCCGTTTTCCGTCGCCCTGTAGCGGCGGTCGCGCTCGCGCTCTTTCGCGCGATATGCGGCGTCAAACTCCGGATCAGCCTTTCGCCTCTCAGCAATGGCTTCGCGGCGGCGCTTATCGCGCTTTCGTCGAGCTTCCGGGCACTCTCGTTTTGCAGCCCGCGCTCGGCTCAACTTGCCCTTTTCGGATTGGGTATACCGGCGAGCGGCCGAGCGGCGGCGTTCAACGATCTCTTCCGGGGTGGTGACCGACATTTCAAACCCTCATCGGCATCAGCACAAGGGTATGCCCCTCGGCTTCGGTGCTCAGGCCACGGATAAGCGCGGGCGACCCGCCATCGTTGAGTTCGATCGCGATGCGGTCTGCGTCGACGACGTTCAGGAGGTCTCGGACATAGGCGGCGTTGAATCCGATCTCGACCGGGTCGCCCACCAGTTCGCAGTCGACGATCTCTTCCGCCGCGCCGGCGTCAGGATTGGCGACCGATAGGGTGAGGCCACCGCCCGCAAAACTGAACTTGACCGCCTTGCCGCGCCCTTCGATCACCGTCGCCACGCGCTCCACGGCCTTCAGCAAGGCCTCCCGGAACAGCGTGGCCACGTTCGGGTTCCCTTGCGGGACTACCCTCATGTAATCCGGATATGTGCCCTCGATGAGCTTGGTGGTGAGGCTGATATCGCCACAGGTGATCGACAGCCTGCGCTTCGACAGGATCACGTTCATCTGCGAGGCCGGGCGGCTGGAGGCAAGCTTGCGCAGCTCCGCACAGGCCTTGCGCGGCACGATGACGCCTGGCATGCCGGACAGGCCTTCAACTGGGCCAATGTCGAGTAGCGCCATACGGTGACCGTCGGTCGCCACGCCCCGGAGGGTGTCAGGGCTGCCCGTCGGCGTGTGCAGGTACACGCCATTGAGGTAGTAGCGCGTCTCTTCCGTTGAAATCGCAACATCGATGCCCTTGAGCATAATATCGACTTCAACGGCCATGAGATCGAACCGCTGGCCTTCGTCGGCGTCGAAAAGCGGGAAGTCGCTGGCCGGAAGCAGGGACAAGGTGAACCTCGACCGCCCTGCCCTGAGCGTCATGCGGGTGCCATCGTCAGCCACGCGCATCTCAACCTGGCATCCGTCAGGAAGCTTGCGAATGATGTGGCCCAGCATGTGCGCCGGCGCCGTCACTTCGCCAGCCACGGTCACCTGGGCCGGCACAGTCGCGGTTGCAGCCATATCGAGATCTGTGGCGGTGATGGACAGCTTGTTGCCGTCTGTGCGCAGCAGCAGGTTGCCGAGGATTGGGATGGTGCTCTTGCGCTCGACGATGCGGCCGATAGCCTCCAGGGGCTTCAGCAGGTCGGAGCGTTCTGCGGTCAAGTGCATGGTCACGCCCCCGCAAAGGCTTGCCGGCTTGCAAGATCATCGAGCCCAGACAGCTGCGGGATGGCGCGTGCGATATAAATCGCGGCTTCCTGAAGCCTGCCGCGCCTGATTTCGCTTGCCGCAAGGTCCAGTAGGTGGTCGCCGTCGTTTTCATGGGGAGCCAGCTCGCGCAGATCGCTTTCATCGATCTCCACCTCGACTTCAACGAGCTTGGTGATGCGTCTGTAACGGGCCATGTCACTCACTCCATCCCCAAGGCTTGCAGGTAGAGCTCAAGGATCGCTTCTTCTTCCTGCCGCTCTGCGCGATCTTTCTTGCGGATCCGCAAAATCTGCCGGACGGCCTTTGCATCGAACCCGCGACCCTTCAGTTCGGCGAAAACTTCCTTGATGTCTCCAGCGATGCCGGTTTTTTCGTCCTCAAGGCGCTCAAGGCGTTCGATGAACTGCTTCAGTTCGTCGGCCGCAACGTCGGTGTCGGACACGTCGGCCATGCCTATGTTCTGATCGGTCATCACGCGGCCTCCATGCCCAGGCTCACCTGCAGGTGATTGCGAAGACTGGCGGCCAGACGTTCGCTCACATTGCCCCCTATTTTTCTGGCGCCAGCCCTCGCCCGCTCCGTTTCTGCGAGGAAGTCGAAGCTATCCATGGCGTCCAGCAGCTTCCCACCGGCATCCCGCCAGTGGCGGTTTCCGTCGAGAACCGAGCAAAGCGCGCCAATTGTCGTGGCGTTGATCTCACCGGGTACATTGCTGGTCTGGGTGATGCAGTTGAGCGCAGTAACCAGGGTGTCGCGACCATGATCACGAAGTGCTTTCGCGAGTGCGCCCAACGCCATCGTCTGACCGGGCTTCTGGTCCGCTATCGGAATCGGGTAGCGCAGCACCTTCACTTCGGCGCGGGCGCACACATCTTCCAGCTCGAGCGCCTCGGGATCACCCGCGGTGACCGCCGCCGCATGCAGTGCAAGGCGGCTGATCTTGGTCGTTGAACCATTGATGCGCTGGAACGCCGCCGCCTGCGCGGCCCGGTCGGCGATAACGACCATGCACGGCACCTGTTCGACTTCGCGCAACAGCGCGGCCGTGGCCCGATGCTGCCCATCGATGATGGCGTAACGTCCGCCGGCCACCGGCGACACCACGACGGGCATGAAGCTGCCCCACGTAAACTCTTCTGCGATTTTGCGGATGTTGCGCTTGCCCAGCGCAGACACTGGCCGCTGGTATTCCGGATCGACGTCAAGTTCGGCGATTGGAAGCCACTGCTGCATGGGTGCGGGGCCGGGCGCGAACGGCGCGGCAGGATCGACTTGTAGGCCGCTGGCATCAATTTTGCGCATGCTCCTTGCCTTTCATGTCAGGCCGCCCGCGCGTGAGCTGACGGGCAGTAGCGGTTGAGACGGTCGACGAAATCCGCAGCAGCGTCCGGCCACGGTTGGGGCTTCAGCTTGTTGCCGAGGCGCAGGCGGGGCGCGGCTTCGATGTGAGGGAGCCAAGGTGCAGGCGGCGCGCCCAGGAGCGCGTCGCGTTCGGTTCGCAACAGGCCGAGGTCAATCTCTTTGACGAGAGCGCGGGCGCGCTCCGGCAGAGGCCACTTCAGCCCAGCTGCCGCATGGATGGCCTCATCGATCCTTGCCTTGGCGTGGTTGAGGACGAGCCCGAACAGACTTCCTGCGGCTGGCGTCACTTCCGCCAGCAACTGCCCCAACGCCTGCTGCACCGGCGTGGTCAGATCGCCGAGATATGCCTCGTGGGCGTCATGCAGCAGGAACGCCGCTGCAAGCCCCTTGTCGCGGGTGCGGGACATTATGATGTCGGCGCCAAGGACGCTGTGCTGCGCGACCGAGTATGGCCCGCTCATGACGTGGCCGTTGAAACGGGGGATGCGCGCCAGCGCTTCAGGCACATCAACCTTCAGGTCGACCATGTCCGGCGTCGGATGGAGAAGGTCGAACGCCCTGCCCGTGCTGGTCTGAATCCACGTCATGGGACATCTCCGGAAATCTGGTCACCATGGAAATCGTCTTCGGAGCGATGACCGGTGATGCGGGCGTGGCAGGCTGCGGCCACCGCGAAGACGGCAGGGATGGAAGCGCCAGCGACGATGCCGATGATGATGGCGCCGTGATCCAGATCGCCGCGCATGCCGCTCAAGATGTAAGCGGCGAGACAGCAGACGATGGCGAGGCTGATGATGGCGAGGCGGGCGAAGACGTTCACAGCACACCTGCCAGAAGGTCGAGCCAGAGGGCGACGGTTCCGATGCAGAGACTGAGAAGGGCGAGTTCAAGCGCGCCGCGGGAGAATGCTGCGATCATGCTGCAGCTCCGCGCTTGGCGGAGACGGCGAGATCAATCGCGGTCCGGCTGTGGTCGACGATCTGGCTGTTGGTCCAGCCTTGCTGCTGCAGGTAGCTGAAGACGCCAGTGGCTGGGATTTTCTGAGCCGCTGCGGCCACCAGATCGTCCGTCATGCGGGCGTGGATGGCGTCCGCGTCCGTCATGCGGGCGCGGGAGACGGGCCAGATGTAGCCGTCATGGGTGGCGACTTTAGTTTCGTTGCCAAGCATTGGCTTGGGCGTAACCTCAGTCGCGCGGCAGCCAGGGAGAGCAACATGCACCTTGCCAATCAGAGCGCCAGCGTCAGCCGGGCCAAACGCAACCGGCGCCCCCTGCAGGGGGGAGCAACCATTCGGCTCACCCTCGGGTCCAGCGAAGAAATCAAAATCGTCCTGAGCGAGGATGAAGCGCAGCGCCTCGCCGCGACGCTCCGCAAGGCACTGCGAAACCTCGACCGGCCCAAGTCTGGCCACGAGAGCCGCAAGGCGGACTGAGTAAAACTTCCCGCCAAGGCGCATGAAGTAAACGTCCTGATCGCCGCCGAAGCGCGCGAGCAGCTGACGGGCGTCATCGGTCAACTGACCGATGGCCCGGTCACCGCAGAGGTGATTGAGCGTGGCTTGTTCGTGGGGGGCTTGCACGGGGTGGCCTCCATGCCGGGTGGCGATGGAGATTATCGTTCCCTATTTGGGAACTTTTGTAAACCCCTATTTGGGAACTTTTGGCAGATTGGTTCAATCTGGCTGCAGTGTGCGTCGGCCTATTGACTCTCCATTCATCACGAGAACAAAAATGGAACAAATGCCACGGGGGAGAGGCCATGTTGCAAGGAGACGTTCACAATTTTGCGCCGCCGTCACGCCGGTTCAGGCTGATGATGCGGTGCCACAACTGCATGCGGGAGAGCGCAAAGCTCATTGATTTTGGGGACGATGAAGACGCGCCGGCCGACGTGGACGAGCTCATGGAGAGCGCCGCAATCAGCCGCGTTCGCTACCGCTGCGCGGGCTGCGACAGCGCAATTGGGATGATCGTCAGCGTGAGCCAGTCGAAGAGCAGGAGGGAATGATGTCAAAGGCCGAAAACACCAGCATCAAGACGCTCTACGTCGTGCAGCCGTTCGAGCACCGGGGCAAGAATCGCGTTGGACCCGGTCAGGCGTATCAGGCGCCAGATGGCGGCATGGCTGTTCGGAAGGCGCAGAGGCTCAGCGACAAGGTCGTTGGGGCTGTCGCGTTCTCACGCACAGGGGACATCAAAACAGGCGAATTTGATGACGCCGTGATCCTCGGCATTTACGGCGTGATCCCGGATGAAGCACTGGATGCGATCCGGGACGGCACTGCCTGAGGCAGAAAAAGCCCCACCAGTCAAAGCAGGCGGGGCCGAAGTGCTACGCGGGAGGAATCCAGCGCAACTTCAGCTTGGCCTACATCCTTTCGAAAGGAAACCCCGCCCTAGAAAAGGGGTGGGGGCCGGGCGGGATTTCGCTTTCTGGCGCGCCGGGGGAAGCGCGCGCACATCAGATTAACCAAGGAACCGAAAAAGAGAAGCCCCATCCGGACTGGAACGGATGGGGCCTCTCCGGTCGGGGGCTTTGCCCCGTCGGGGGAGGCGGGGCATATGGGAAACACTCTAGCCTCAGGTTCTGTTCCAAATGAAAGAGGCCTCTGAGGAGCGTGTAACTGGTTATCGCGCAATCCCCAACCACGCCTGAACTAGCGGCGCGGCGGCGATTGCTGCCGCGACCAAGGCCGTCCCAATGGTAGCGATTGAACCGGCCACAGCCAAAATCCACCCCTTGCTATCAAGAATTCAGAGCGAAGAACGAACTACAGATGCTGCTTTCCGCGTACTTGTCGGAAGAGCTCATTCCGTGGGCAGCAAAATTTCCACTTGTCTACTACAAGGAGATGTTCCGGCTATGGAAGTGGTCATGGCCCCCAAAATCGGGGATCAAGGGGCCTAGATACGCTGGCAAGCTGACCAAAGTCCTTATCTACGACCACCTGCCGCCACAGGTCATGGAGGAGCTTGAGGCTCGCAATCCGCCAGATGAGAAGTGGCAGCGCAAGAATAAAAATCATAGCTGGCTGTCACCTGGGCTCGGGCAGCCCGTTCTGGAAAAGCAAATAGCCATAGCGACAAATTTAATGAAGGTCTGTGATACGAAAGAAGAATTCCTAGAGAAGTATGAACGAGCATTTCCGGGGAGCTTCCCGAAGTCGCGACAGATGACCTTCCTGAAAATGCTGGATGACGATGATTAAACTCACATCGGTATATCGTTCACCACCCGCCTAACGATGGCGCGCACAGCGACCTGCTGCCCATCATCGGCGTGAAGGTCGTGCGCAACCACAATCGGTTTGTGCTTCGGGTTGGTCGAGCGTGGATGGAACTCCGTCCGGTCCTCGTAGACCTCAACCTGCTTCACTGACCATTCCCGCGTCTGGCCACCATCCCGCGTACGCTCGACCACGACCACCATCCCGTCGCGCAGGGGAACTCGGCCCTCCAAGTCATCAAAATCGACGCAGATCACCTGTGAACCCGGGAAAATGGGCTGAGGCTGGAGGGCGTTCATCGAGTCGCCAGCTACGTTCCAGGCGGCGCGGCGAGCCTTGGGGAAGCGCGGATCCGGGACGTCGTAAATTTCCTCGAATTCGCTCTGGTCAAACTCGTCCACCTCGCGGAACGCGCCGGCTTCGACGGTGCCGACGACGCGGATGGGCAGGAGCGCACTTTTTGGAACACTCACCTCAACATCGGAGCCTGCGATCTTACCGTCCAGGAGAGCGGACTTCTGCACGTTGAAAAGGCGCGCCGCACGCTCAATGAAATCGAGCGTCATGTTGCGGTCGCCGCGCTCGACTTTGATGTAGCCGCCCCGCGACATGCCGATAGCCTCAGCGACCTGCTCAATCGTCAGGCCGCTCTTTTTTCGCAGAGTTCTCAACGGGTTTTCCATGCCAGGAACATGCCCCACAAACCATCTATTTGTCAGTTCCCGATAAGGGTCACATACCCCTTGACTAAAGTTCCCTTATTGGGAACTATTGGGTCATGAAGCTCTCCGACTACATGCGAGCCAATAGGCTCACCAACGCAGCCTTTGCGGCACTCATTGGGACCGTGACTGCGTCGGCGGTACGGAAGTGGCGCTATGGCGAGCGGGCCCCCCGACTTGGCGAACTGCTCAAGATCCAACAAGTCACCAACGGTCAGGTGGCCCCGTCGGATTTCATGAAGCCTGAGCTCGAACGGAGGGCATCATGACGCCGCCTGATGGCCTCCAGCCTCTGCACCGCATCGCGCAGAGCCAGCATCTCCGGGCTCGGAGGTTTGTGGGCGTTTCGCTGTTGGCCTGCGGCTGGACGCTCTACGCCGCGATTGTGCGCGCCGCCGGCTGGCTCGCCTTGGGCGCGGAGCTGCTGATCAGCAGTGGTGTCCGGCTCCTCCGGCATTCTCGCGACCCTCCCTGAGCGCTGCTGCGCTGATCTGATGCGCTGACTCTCCCACGCACATTCCAGTTTCCGAACGAAATAACGCAGGGGCGATTTTCGTGAGCGCTACCCTTTTGCCTGATGGCCTGTTCACGCTGATCAAGTCGGCCGTTCGCGACCTCGTTGCCGCCATGGCCGTGCCTGGCTCGACGGGCGCCCAGCGCGTTGCGGAGATCACCGGCGCTTCGCCGGGAACGGTAAGCCGGTGGCGCGGCGACGGTTACGGCGACTTACCGCCGCTCGAAGTGATCTTCCACCTCGAACACGTCTCGCAGAAGCCCATCGTGTCCCGCGCTCTAGCCCAACTGAGCGGCCATCGCCTTGTACCCATGGCCGATGAGCAGGCGCGGCAGGAGAGCTTCGTTGCGGACCTGATTGGCGTCACAGGCTCCGGCGCCCGCATGGCCGTGGAAATGTCGGATGCGCTTTCCGACGGTGAACTCACGCCAGCTGAAGCGCGCCGCGTCCAGGCCCGCGCTGCAGAGCATCAGGACAATCTGACCCGCATCACCCGCAAGCTCGCCAATGTGGCGAATAGCTGAGGTATCGACATGCGCTATCGAGATATCGACGTTTCAGATCTTCCGCCGAAGGAGCGCGCAGAACTGGCTGCGGCGCGCCGCCGGGCAATTGCTGTCGACGACATTGTCATGGCTGAGCTGAAGGCCAACTGCCCCGGCCCCTATCCTGAGGCGCGCGAGGATCCTCGTGATCTGCTGCCATACAACTGGCGCGCCCGCGCACGCGGCGTCGCGCCATCGAATGTTTCGCATTTCCGGTGATCGTCTTGTCCCGCTCCCGCAACCGGAGGCGCGTGGTGGTCGTTCGGCGCAACGTCAAACGCCTGCAGCGATCAGCGCGCCGCCTGCATGAACTGGGTTGGCCCCAGCATGCCATTGCCAGCGCGCTCCGCCTCAGCCGGTCCAGCGTGTCCCGCGCCCTGCGCGGCTCGGACCTGTGGGGTGGCGACCTTTCCGACATGATCCGCAACGCCATGCGGGAGGCTTGAGATGGCCCGCATTGCCCAAGCCGAACTCGATCGTATTCGCGCAGAGAGGCAGATCGCGGACCTCGCTGGCGTGCCCTTGCGCAGCAGCCGCATGGGGCGGGGCCTTGTTGGCCCCTGCCCCATGTGCGGCGGCAGCGACCGTGGCCAGCGCTTCGAAATCCGCCTCGACACCAACACCTTCGTTTGCGCGGTCTGCCAGGCGGGCGGAGATGTCATCAGCTTCGTGATGCAGCGGGACGGCTGCGATTTCCGCGCGGCCGTTGATCGGTTGGGAGGTGCGGCTGAGGCGGTGGACCCGGAGGCCGAGCGTCAGCGCGCCGAACAACGGCGAGCACACGAGCTGGAGCGCGCCCAGATCACGGCGCGCCGCGCCGAGACAGAACGTCTGCGGCTGTATCAGGAATGGCAGCGCGCCGCGCCGCCCAATACCGCAGCGGTCGCGGGTTATCTGGCGCGCCGGGGGCTTTGGCAGCTGGCCAGCAATCACCTGCGCGCGGTCGAAGACATGCCCTACTTCCATGGCCGTGAGCCGCGCCCGGGCAGACCGGATAAAGACCGCGCCCGCGTGATCCACCGAGGCCCTGCCATGCTGGCGCCGATCATCGGCCCGGACGGCGCATTCTCTGGCCTGCACATCACATGGATCGATCTGGACCAGCCCAAGGGCAAGGCAGTGATCCTTGACCCGGACACTGGCGAGGTTCTGCCCGCCAAAAAGGTCCGTGGCGTGATGGCCGGTGGGCGCATCGAATTGATCCGCTGCGCATCGCCGCGCGCACTGGTGATTGGTGAAGGGATTGAAACGGTGTTGTCCGTGTGGACAGCTCTCGCCGCAGTGGGGCGTGATCTCACCGGGTGGGCGTTCTGGACCTCGGTTGCGCTCGGCAATCTCGGCGGGCCTCACGCCGGCACGACGCCGCACCCGACAGCAAAGAGGCGGGACGGTAGCCCGCTGCGCATCCCCGGCCCCGTGCCCGACATGGGCGCGCGCGCCATCCCGATTCCATACAGCGTGTCGTACCTGCTGTTGCTGGGCGACGGCGACAGTGACCGCTTCCTGACCGAGACAACGCTGCAGCGCGCCGCGCGACGCTATGCGCGATCCGGCCGCGATATCCGGCGGGCGTTCGCGCCGAGTGGCAAGGATTTCAACAATCTGATCATGGAGGCGGCGGCATGATCAATCTGCCTTTGTTCTCCTATGACGTGGTGATGGTCGATCCGCCGTGGGAATGGAAAACCTATTCCGATGCCGGCAAGGCAAAGTCGCCAGAGGCCCAGTACGGCACCATGTCACTGGCCGACATCGAGGCTCTGCGCGTGGGCGACCTGTTGGCCCCCGGCGGCGTGATGATGCTGTGGTGCACCTGGCCTCTGATCGGCCGTCAGGATGCGGTGATGCGCGCTTGGGGCGTCAAGCCGGTGACCGGCGGGGCATGGGCCAAGCGCACCAGCAGCGGCAAGCTGCGCTGGGGCACGGGCTACGTCATCCGCAGCGTATGCGAGCCGTTCCTGATCGGCACGCTGGACGGTCATCAGGCGCGTGGGCGCGGGGTCGCCAACCTCATTGAAACGATCGATGACGCGCTGGTCGATGGGCTGGCGCGCGAGCATTCGCGCAAGCCAGACGAGGCTTATGCGCTCATCGAAGCCGTGACGCCCGGCTTGCGCCGAGCCGACATTTTCGCCCGCCAGAGCCGGCCCGGATGGGACGCCTGGGGCAATGAAGCCAACAAGTTTGACGCCAATGGCGCACAGGGGGATCGCCAATGAGCGATGACGTCATGAGGGGTATCGTCGACATCATCGACAATGCCGAGACCTATGAGAGCGACTATCAGGATGCGGGTGATCCTCCGCAGCCTCCTGATGACGGCGGTGGCGACAATGGCGAACCCTCGCCATATGGCAGACCGGACCCCGCTGTGGTCGCCGCCTGCGCCCTGCTTGATCAGAATGACACTGACAACGGTCAGCGGCTGATCAACCATTTCGGCGGCGACTGGATAAATGTGCGCGAGATCGGCGCCCACGTCTGGAGTGGCACGCACTGGGACCCTGAGGGCGGTGATGAGCATGTACAGCGTCTCGCCCAGGAGACAGCCCGTCGCATCAAACTGGAGGCTGCGCATGTCACGGTCTCTGCTCGCGACCTAGCCGCGATTCAGGCCGCCGAGCCGCTGAAATCAATGCCCGCGGAAGACCTGTCCGACGCAGACAAGGCCGTGTTGAAAGACGGGCTTGAAGCGGAGGCACGTCTGCGGAAGCGCCGCGGCGATCGGATCAAGTTCGCTGTGTCATGCGGCAACCGCGCCCGGACCGTAGCGATGATTTCGCAAGCCCTGCCGCACCGCTCGCATGCGCCGGCGGACCTCGACGCCGACCATATGCTGTTCAACGTCGCCAACGGCACGCTGCGCTTCCGGAAGTGGATCGAAGAGGTCGAGGATCTGGAATGCCCGGACCCGGACGCACGGCGCATGATCCGGAAGCCCCGCTCCAGCGTGGAGCTGCTGGCGCACGACCCGGCACACCTCATCGCAAAGATTGCCCCCTGCTCTTATGAGCCGGATGCCGTGGCGAACCTGTTCCTGACGTGGCTGGAGCGGTTTCAGCCAGACCCCGACGTGCGGCGGTTCATCCAGATTGCCGTTGGGCGCGCGCTACTGGGCGGCGCAACCACACAGGTGCTGATCTTCCTGTATGGCGACGGCGCGAACGGCAAATCGGTGTTCATGGAGATCATCTCTGAACTGCTGGGCGGGTATGGCGGGCGACTGAAGCCGGAATCAATCGCAGGCGCGCTCGAAGGCCGTGGAGACCAGGCGACGCCGGATTTCGCACGCCTCGCCGGCAAACGCTTCGTCGCCATTGCCGAACTGCCCCGCAACACGCCCCTGCGCGAGGGGTTGGTCAAGGCGATGACAGGCGGTGAGCCCATGCCCGTTCGCCATTTGAACAAGGGGTTCTTCGACCTCCTGCCCGAGTTCATTCCCTTCATGTCCGGCAATGAGCTGCCGGACATCAGCGGCCTCGACCACGGCATCTGGCGGCGCCTGAAGTTTGTCCTCTGGCCAGTGAAGGTGCCTGCAGACGAGCAGCGGCCGCTCAAGGACGTGGTGAGCGAAATGATGGCCGAGGCTCCGGGCATCCTGAACTGGGCCATCGAGGGGGCGCTGATCTTTCTGAGGGAGGGCCTGCACGAACCGCCCGCCGTATCGGCCCTGACAGAGGCACACCGCGAGGATCTGGACCCTGTCGGCGCGTTCGTCACGGCCTGCGTCCGCGAGCGGCGGGACTGGAGCGTCCAGGCGCGCGACATGTACGAGGGCTTCACGCGGTTTTGCGACGCCAACGCCATAAGACCGTGGAAGGAAAAGTCTTTCAGCCTCGCGCTCAAAAAGAAGGGTTTTGAGCGCGAAGACAAACGCATCCGCAAATGGCTCGGCGTCGAACTGGTCGACGTGCCCCTACCTCGCAGCTCCTTTGGGTCGCTGGATGGTTGATGCACCCTCGCGCCCAGATTTTGCGCGCGAGGGTTGCGAGGGTCGCGCGATAGACGATCAACAACCCTCGCACCCGTTTTTTGACGCTTAAACAGTGGCTTACGTAGTTTCTGCGAGGGTTGCGAGGGTCGCGCGCTACGTGTGTATGCAAAACGGGGCTGCGGGTAGCTTTAAAGGCTTTTTTCTTACGCACTATAGAGATCGTCTATCGCAACCCTCGCAACAAACGAAATAACGAAAACATATCAAAAACTTGGATGGCGCGAGGGACGAATTTGTCTATCGCGCGTCCCTCGCAACTATCGCGGCGGAGCACGGACCATGGCAAAGACCACGATCGACATTGAGGCGCTGCTCCATTGGGCCTACGGCGTCCAGCGGGTTGACCGGTTTGCGGCGCAGATGGCACGGGATATGGCTGGCCCGGCCCTTTCTGCCTGCGACATGACCAGCGTGGCGGCTTTGGGCGTCAGGGTGCAGTCCAGCGGTCGCTGGCTCGCCAGCATGGGCGCGAAGATTGCCGACGACGCCCTCACCGTCCACGATGCGGTTCTGCAGCTCGATGACATGTTCTGCGAGACCGGAGCGCGCGGCGATGTCCGCATCTGGCTGCCGCATGAGATTGCTGAGGCAGGAATGGCTGTCAGGGAGATGGCCAGCGGCCTGTCTCTGGTCAGGGTGTCCAACCTCTCCGGACGCGTCGAATGGACCGGCGCACGCCCGGTGTCGCGCATGGTGACATCGGTGCTGGTGATCCAGCATGCGCGCAATGGTGACAGGCCGGAGTGCTATGCGGATGTGCAGCGCACACGTGGGAGGGTGGCGCAGGGTGGCGTTGACGCCCACGGTCGCAAACGAGCGCGGGTCGCTGGTCCGTCGTGGGATAGCGTGATTGCGGGCCGCGCTGAGTACCACGTCTGGCGCTCTGCCCTAGCCGTGCTGGCAGAAAACCTCTCCCAAAGGCTCGAATTTCACGCCCCAACACCCCCCTCAGCACCCGTATCACCGTGGACGGTGATCGGTCGAAGGGCGAAAACACCGCTTAATGCACAAAAAATAATCGCTCGTAACCTACTGTAATCGCGAAGGAAAAATATCGTTTGACACACCAACCCTATTGACCCATATTCACCACACACAAGTGCGTCTTGAACAAAGCCCCGCTGGAGCAATCCGGGCGGGGTTTTTTGTTGGCTGCGGTGATGGCGCTTTCCATTGGGGCCGGCTCAGAGCGCCTGGGCCGGCCGGTTCGCACGATTACTCAGCGAACCCCTTCGTTTCTGGAGGCAACTTACCATTCCGCCGTCCCGCTTCTCGCGCAAGTTCACGGTCCCGGGCGAACGACCGCTTGGTCCAGTGCACGGAAGACCCTCCGAGGGTGCCGGCCTCTGACGCCAGTAGCCGGTTCTGCGAGAAGCTGCGCTTCTCTGCAGGAACGGATCGGCCGCCCATGCTTGCAATCTCTTTGACCTTGTCCGGGGACATCGCGGCAAAGCCGCGTGCGCGGGGTTTGGCAGTTTTCACCATTCTGGCCTCCTCTGGGTCGCCGGACGGACGGATCTGACCGCCTTGTGGCAACACGAGAATTTGATTTAATTCCAATGGCATCGGCAACCAGATTTTCCACTGCCGAGCTTACTCAATTCGGATAGCCGTGGCCGCTTAAAGCGCGGACTGGGCCACCTTTTGGATGTAGAGCCCGCGAGCTCGGTCTGGGGTGAGTATGATCGAACTGAAGTTCGACTTCCGGGAGTTCAGCCGGCAGGCAGAAGCATTCGGGAAGACCGACCGCAATGTGCAGTTCGCCGTCTCGTGGGCGCTCAACCAGGCTCTGAAGGATGGCCGCGCCGCTGAGCAGGACACCATGCGGCAGGTATTCGACCGCCCTACCCGCTACGCACTGAACGCGTTGCAGGTCCGGCCATCCGGCAAGGCCGATCCACTCAATGGCGCACTGGAGTTCAAAGAAGGCTTCGGGGGCGTCCCCGCATGGAAGTTCCTCGGCCCGCAAGTCGAGGGTGGCGCTCGCCGGCACAAAGGCTTTGAGCGCGTCCTACAGCGCGCCAGCATCCTCGAAGCCCACGAGTTCGTTGTGCCGTCGAAACGCATGCCCCTCGATGCCCATGGCAACGTCAGGGGCGGAGACATCGTCCGCATCCTGTCAGCCCTTGGCGCGCAGACAGACCGCATGCAGAACACAACGGCCAAATCCAAAGCCCGCAAGCCCAAGCGAAATATGGATTACTTCGTCATGCGCGGGCACAACAAAGCCCCCGATGGCATTTACCTTCGCCAGCCGAAGTGGGCGGTACCCATGCTGCTATTTGTGAAGCGGCCGAACTACAAGGCGCGCTTGCCTTATTACCAGGTGGCACAGCGGGTAATCCCGATAAGCTTCCATCGCCGCTTCATCGAGGCATGGAGCCGCTTCATCGTGAACGACAATGGCAGGCCAAAAGGCCGGTAATCGCGAGCGCACTATACGGAGCTCACCCAACCAGCTGTCGAAGCCGCGCCCTACGAGCGCGGCCCCAGCCATACCTTCACTTCTTGTCGACCCGCTTGGGCTTGTCGGCGCCGCTACCTGACTTGCGAGCATGTTGCTCGTCCCGATCACCGGACGGCTTCACGTGCGAGGCCGCGGCGGGCTTCTTATCGGCTGGCTTGGCATTTGGCTTGCGTTCGGTCTGTTCGGTCATGGCATTGCCTCCTCCATGTCAGAGGTCAACCGCTGCCGCGGGCAGATGTTCACCGGTCGCGTGCCTCAAATGCCCAAGCCGCCCCCGCTATCGCCATGTCAGGCGCTTCGCGCTTGCGCGGGATGCCGCCCCTCTTCAAACTCCTCTACGATCTTCTGGCAGAAGGCCGGCAGATCGTCCGGGTTTCGGCTGGTGACCAAGCCTTGGTCAACGACAACCTCTTTGTCCACCCAGTTGCCGCCAGCGTTGCGGATATCAGTGGCCACAGTGGGATAGGAGGTCAGTGTCCGCCCCTTGACCACGTCAGCCTCAACCAGGAGCCACGGGCCGTGGCAAATAACTCCCACCGGCTTGCCCTGCTCAAAGAATGCATGGACGAACGAGACGGCGTCTTTGCTGCCGCGCAGCTTGTCAGAGCCCACCGAGCCGCCGGGGATGATGAGGCCATCGAAATCCGAGGCGCTTACCTGGCTGACAAGCTGGTCAACCTTATATCGCCCACCTGGCTCCAAATCATTGTTGACTGTTGAGCCCTCGCCCGCTTCCAGTCCGACCACGGTCAGCTGGGCGCCCGCCGCGGTCACAGCCGCCCGTGGTTCTGCGAACTCTCGCTCCTCCGTCCCCTTGGGTGCGAGCAGAATTGCGATTTTGCGTCCATTGAGGGACATGCCTTCCTCCTGAAATTCAGTGGTGGGTGTCTGTGTCAACGTGAGGCCGACGCGGGATGTTCCGGGCACAGGACAGCCAAAGGGCGGGCCGGAGGGCTACCATCTCGAGCTCACTATCTCGCCCACCATCTCGCGAATGTTTCACACCTTCGTCGTCCAGCCATTTCGTGAAACGTAGAGTTACCTTTGGAGAAAATGATTGTGAATCAACGATTTTGCGGTGTTTCACAGCGAAAAATGGGTCCTTACCCTAGGGGGTCGGGGTCACGGGTGGTTCGGACCCCGATGTTTTGTTACGTGCAGGTAACCAAAACCCGGTAACGCAGTAACGGGGTAACTTGGTCATGGTAACGGGTAACGCCGGAGCAAATGTTTCACAGGCGGAGTTTGCGCGGATCAGAAATGTTTCACGCAAGACGGTCACGCTCTGGAAGCAGAAAGGCTGGCTCGTCCTTGATGAAACGGGCCGCGTGGATGTCGCCGCCACCGAGCGCCTGCTGAGCCAGCGCCCCACAACTTACCGGGGCGGAACAGCTGCGGCAGCGCCTGCCCCTCCAGCTGCAAGCGATGCGGACCCTTCCGTTCAGGCAGACGAGTATCAGGAAGCCGAATTTGCACCCGCTGACCCGGCGACACCGGTCTACGATGCTTCCGGGAAGCTCATTCCCTCGCTCGCACAATCCCAGCGCGCCAAGGAATATTACCTCGGCGAGCTGCGCAGGCATGAGCTTCAGGTCAAGAACAGGGAAGTGGTTCTGGTTGAAGCCGTCGGCGTAGAGGTCGAGCGCATATTCTCGGTTCTCAAAGAGACGCTGCTGTCCATACCCGGAACCGTGGCCACGTCGCTCGTCGGCAAGGACGGGCCGACAATTGAGGCGGAGCTTAGATCCGCCATCGTCGAGGCACTCCATGAACTGCATGACCCCGACGGTATCGCCGGGCGCGCTCTGGCTGCGGAAGAGGCTGCGTAACGCGCTTCCGGTCCTGCGCCCATTGCCGTTGATGGATCTGGTCGAATGGGCTGACACCTATCGCCAGATTGCAGTCAAAAACAGCGCGACACCCGGAAAATGGAAGACCCGCTCCCAGCCCATCGCCTTTGGGCCGATGCGTGCGGTCACGGACGGCGCCACCCACACCGTCACGGTCATGGCGGCGACGCAGGTCGTGAAGACCGAACTCTGCCTGAACGCCGCCGGCTATTACACCCATCAGGACCCGTCCTCGATCCTTTTCGTGCAGCCAACACAGGGGGCAGCCGCAGCGTTCTCGAAAGAACGCTTTGAGCCAACCGTCGAAGCCTCGGCGGCGCTGCGCGAGCTGATCGCACCATCGACGAAACGCGATAGCGGCAACACGATCATTCACAAGGACTTCCCTGGCGGGTCCCTGGACTTCGTGGGCGCCAACTCCCCAACCGACCTGGCTTCGAGACCCAAGCGTATCATCATCGGGGACGAGATCGACAAGTGGCCTGCCAGCGCCGGAGATGAAGGCGACCCGCTCGCGCTTGCTGAAGAACGGGCTTCGACCTATCGCGCCATTGGGCGCTCCAAGTCCATTCGCGTTTGTTCACCTACCGACGAGGACACCTCCCGCATCGGGCGCGAGTACAAGGCAGGCGATCAACGGCAATGCTTCGTCCCCTGCCCCCATTGCGGGCACCGTCAGGTCATCACGTGGGCGCAAGTCACCTGGAGCAAAAGCTCAGAGGACGAGCACCTTGCGGATACCGCCGGCATCATGTGCGCGGCCGAAGGGTGCGGCACGGTATGGAGCGAGTCCGACCGGCTCGCCGCCCTGGCCACACTGGCGGACCTGTCGGACCATGGCTGGCGACAGACAAAGACCTTCAACTGCTGCGGCGAGAGACAGGCGCCAGCGAAGTGGAGTGAAACTGGCCGGTCACTTTGCATGCACTGCGATGCGCTATCACCGTATGACGGCCACGCCAGTTTTCAGATTCCCAAATGGCTGTCTTCAAGACATCGCCTGCGAGACCTGGTCAGGGAGTTCGTTGACGCCCAGGGCAATCCTGAGCTGCTCAAGAAGGTTACGAACACCGGATTTGCCGAGCTCTGGAAGCCTGTTGGTCGGGAATCCTTCGATGGAACCCACCTCGTGGAACGCCGGGAGGCCTATGGCCCGGATGATCTTCCAGAAGGGGTGCTAGTCATCACGGCATTCACGGACGTGCAAGGCGACCGTCTGGAAACCCAGTTTGTTGGCTGGGGCGCCGACGAGGAATCCTGGGCCATTCAGTACGAGGTCACACATCTCGACCCGGCTCAGCCGGAAGCGTGGCTGGCCTTGCGCCAATTGCTGGCCCAGAAGTTCCGCACCCGTGACGGGCGGCTCCTCCGCGTATCTGCCTCTGGCATAGACACGGGCGGCCATCATGGTGATCAGGTCTATGCATTCGCACGGCGCAATCGCGGCCTGAAGGTCTACCCCTGTAAAGGCGTGGCCGGCAGGCGACCGATCTGGCCGCTGCTGCACACGAAATCGAAAAAGAACGAGAAGCTCTGGCTCGTGGGCGTCGATGCGGCCAAGGAGGCGATCTACGGTCGCCTGAAGATTGAGATGCCAGAGCCTGGC
The DNA here is from genome assembly GCF_059740505.1 of Camelimonas sp. FR25. Lineage (NCBI taxonomy): Bacteria > Pseudomonadati > Pseudomonadota > Alphaproteobacteria > Hyphomicrobiales > Chelatococcaceae > Camelimonas > Camelimonas sp. FR25. The sequence continues at coordinate 73,367 of NZ_JCAWFG010000101.1, forward strand.
GAGCGTAAGCCGGGCTTTATCCACTTCCCGCTCGATGACGATTTCGGCCCCGGCTATTTCGCGCAGCTTACGGCGGAACGCCGCGAACTCAAGCGGAAGATGGGGCAGAATGTTGCCGTGTGGACCCTGCCCTCAGGCCGCAGAAACGAGGCGCTGGACACCTTCGTGGGCTCGCTTGCCGTCAGGCGCTCCCTGCCCCGGCGCATCGAGAAAACGCTGGAGTATGCGACGGACGCCCCCACAGACGCGTCTCCGGCGCCCGCCCCAGTCGCGCCACCACGCGTGCAGCCACTGGCCGTCGCCTCTGACCCCTATCTGTGAGGTTCACCAATGGCGGATCTGGCGACGCTGCAACTGTGGCTTCTTGAAGCCAAAACGGCGCTGCACAAGCTGAAAATCGGCCGGATGGAAGCCTCGGTTTCCTATGACGGCAAGTCGGTCTCCTACACCCAGGCCGACATGGCGAAGTTGCAGACCTACATCACCGATCTGGAAAAGCAGATTGCCACGCTAACCGGCCAGCCCCGGCGACGCGGGCCCATGCTGCTGGGGTTCTGAAATGCAAAAATCATGGATGGAACGTGGCCGCCCCGGCATTAACGGGCGCGGGCGCGAAGTCGCGTCCATGCCTGACATCGAGACCTCCCATGCGGCGGCCTCGATCCTGGCTCGCGATATGGCGACCACCCCGACGTTCCGCCTGTCGCCAGACGCCGCGCTTTTACCGGAGATCGACGCGATCTCCGGGCGCATTGATGGGCTGGTGCGGAACAACGGCGTAGCCGCAGGCGCGGAGCGCACGTTCGTGGACAACGTCGTGGGGCCCCGCATCGCCTGCAAGCCCAGTCCGGACCGCGTGGCGCTGGGCAAGGATGCGGATTGGGTCGCGGGCTGGTCTGCCCAGGTGGAAAGCCTGTTCGCCTCTTTCACCGACACGGACTGGTTTGACAGCGGTTTGCGCTACAACTTCCACGTCTCGACCCGCTTGCAAGCCCGGATGATCGCGGCGACCGGCGAGGCCCTCGCCCTGCCCCTATGGACGGGACGCACTGGATCGAGGTGGCGCACCTGCATCCAGTTGGTGGACCCGGCACGCCTGTCGAACCCGATGGGGAAGATCGATACGCCGCTGTTTCGAGGCGGGATCGAGCTGGACCCGGTGACCACTGAAGCCGTCGCCTATCACATCCGCAAGACACACCCCGGCGACACGTTCAGCTTCGCAATGCCAGGCGCAGCAGCCGGCCAGTGGGAGCGCATACCGGCCTACATGCCCTGGGGTCGCCGACGGGTGCTCCACATTTTCGAAAGCGAGCGTGTCGGCCAGACGCGCGGCAAGGCGGTGATCACGTCCGTCGCCCGCCTGTTCAACATGCAGGACAAGATGATGACGGAGCAGCTCAGGCTGGCCGTCCTGAACTCGCTGATATTCGCAGCATTGGAGACGCCGCTCGACAGCGAACAGATCAACGAGATCTTCGACAGTGGCGGCGACAAGCCGATGGCAAATTACCAGGCGGCCATCAATGAGTGGCGCGTCACCATGCGTGGCGGCGCTATTGTTCCACTGCCGCCGGGAACATCCATGAAACCGTTCGCCCCTACTCAGCAGCTAACTGGGCTGGAGGCGTTCACGACAACTGTCCTGCGTTCAATCGGCGCCGGTCTGAACATGCCCTATGAGCTGGTCTTCCGGGACTTCTCGAAGACCAACTACTCCAGTGCGCGCGCGGCCCTGTTGGAGGCGTGGCGTTATTTCGCCTCTGTCCGTCAGTTCATCGTCGACCACTGGTGCACCGCGATCTTCGACCTCTGGTTTGAAGAAGCAGTCCAACGCGGGCTGATCCCGGACTGCACCCCCGCCGACTACTACGGCAACCAGGTGGCATGGACCCGCTGCAAATGGATCTTCGCCGGCCGCGGCTGGATCGATCCATTCAAGGAAGCGCGCGCCGCAGAAATCCGTCTCAATACCGGCGTCTCAACTCTTGCTGACGAATGCGGCGAGCAGGGGCGCGACTGGCGCGAGCAGATTGAACAGGAAGCCAGGGAGCAGGCCTACCGGCGCGATCAGTACGAGGCCAACGGCCTGCCGTGGCCGCCGAACGCTGTCGCGACAGACCGCGCACAAATCGACGCAGAAATTGAGGCCGAGGACAAGGCCGAGAGCGCCAACCAACAGGACGGAGCGGATGCGTAACCACTTCCTCGCCCGGTTCGCATCGGCGCCGGCAATGCTCGCCCCGCTGATGCTGGACCGCTTCCAGGCGTGCCTTGAGCGCGCCTCAGCTGAATGGGCGCAGTTCCAGCAGCGCGATGCCCAAGCCGTCACCCAGATGGAAGACGACTTCTGGTATGAGGCGGGCGACTGGCGCGCCCAGTTCCGGCCCTACGTGGTGCGGAACGGCATCCTCCACATTCCGGTCAAGGGCGTGCTGCTCAACGACTTCCCCTATGCTTTCGGCTCCTGGGCCACGGGCTACGACTATATCTGGCGCGCCTTCCAGCGCGGCATGGATGACGGGAATGTCCGTGCCATTGCCTTTGTCGTTGACAGCCCCGGCGGCGAGGTCGCCGGAAACTTCGACCTGGTGGACCGGATATTTGCAGCGCGCGGGCAGAAACCCACCCGGGCGCTCGCAGCTGAGAGCGCCTATTCCGCAGCCTATTCCATTGCGTCGGCGGCGGACCAGATCACTGTCACCAGAACCGGCGGCGTTGGCTCGATCGGCGTCGTGACGATGCACATGGATGTGTCGCGGGCGCTGGAAGATGGCGGCGTAAAAATCACCTTCATTCACGCCGGCAAACACAAGGTTGATGGCAACGCCTTCGCCCCGCTTCCGGACGATGTGAAGGCCAGAATACAGAGCCGGATCGACGGCATGTATGACCTTTTCGTCGCCACGGTGGCGAGAAACCGGGGGCTGGACGAAAGCGCGGTGCGCGCCACCGAAGCGCTGACCTATTCCGCCCAGGAAGCACTGCCCGCCCGGCTGGCCGACAACGTCGGCTCGCTGGACGACGCCATTGCGGCCTTCGCCGCCGAAGTATCCCCAACACATGGAGACGACGAAATGTCCAACCTGGACAAGACGGCCGCCAGCGCGGCCGCCATCGATGCCGCGCGCGCCGAAGGCCGGGCGGAGGGCGCAGCCGAAGGACACACCAAAGGCCACGCCGAAGGCATGAAGTCTGGCGCCACAGAGATGCAGGCTCGCTGCAAGGCGATCCTCGGCAGCGACGACGCCAAGGGCCGCGAGGAACTGGCCCATCATCTGGCATTCGACACCGACATGACCGCCGAGGCGGCTGTCGCGGTGCTGGGCAAGTCACCCAAGGCCACCGCAGCTGGCAACCGCTTTGAAGCCGCCATGGGCGCTGTCGCGAATCCGCAAGTCGGCCCCGACGCCAGCGGCATCGACCCCAACAGCCCGGAGGCGCTCGCGGCAAGCGTCGTCGCCAGCTTCAAACCCAATCAGAGGAGCGCCTGATCATGGCAGCCAGCTTCAGCACTGCGGGCACGGAGCTCGCACAGGACGCCCTCATCGTCGGCGAGGACAACCTCCAGAGCCGATCCATTACGCTCGTTTCCGGCCAGAACCTGAAGCGCGGCGCGGTGCTCGGCAAGATCACGTCGGGCGGAAAGTACACGTTGAGCGCTTCCGCTTCCTCTGACGGTTCCCAAACCCCGTCTGTGATTTTGGCCGAGGACACCGATGCGAGCGCCGCCGACAAGGTCACGGTCGCCTACTTCGGCGGTGTCTTTGACGAGACGCTGTTGACACTCGGCGCAGGCCACACCGCCGCGAGCGTCCGCGAAGCCCTGTGGGACGTGGGCATCAAACTCCAGAACGCCACCCTCTGAGGTTCATCCATGGACATCTTTTCGCCTGCGGTTCTGAACCGCGTCGTGCAGGACCTCAAGGCGTCGGCGCCGAGCCTGTTCCTGCTCAACACCTTTTTTCCTGAGACCAGCGTCTCCAACCAGGAAGAAATCTTCTTTGACGTTCTGACAGGCAAGCCGCGCCTGGCCCCGTTCGTCAGCCCTCTGGTTGAAGGCCAGGTGGTTCACCACCAGGGCTATGTGACCAAATCGTTCAAGCCGGCTTACATCAAGGACAAGCGCGTCTATGAAGACGGCCGCCCGGTACGCCGTGCGCCAGGCGAACCCATCGGCGCGCCGCTCGACGCCATGGCGCGCCGGGCGCGCCTGCTCGCCCAGGATACGGTTGACCAGGTTGAAATGATCAACCGCCGCCTTGAATGGATGGCCGCGCAGATCATGCTCAACGGGTCCGTGACGGTCTCCGGCGAGAAGTATCCGACCAGCGTCGTGAACTTCGGGCGCGACGCTGCACTGAAGGTCACGCTCACCAGCACCGACCTGTGGAGCGACAACGCCAGTGACCCGCTCGGCGACCTCGAAGACTTTTCCGGGCTCATCCGCGACAAGAGCGGCGCAAACGCCGTAGACGTTGTCATGGCGGAGAACGTCTGGCGCGCCTTGCGGGGTAAGCAGGCTGTGCGTGACCTCCTCGACAGGAGCGCGGGGCTGGACAGCCGCACCAACCTGAACCTCGGCCCGGACGTGAGCCGTGACGGCGCTACCTACAAGGGCAGCCTCGGCGACTTCAATCTGTGGGTCTACACGGAGACCTATACCGACGACGCCGGCGCCACCCAGAAGTTCATCCCGGACGGTCACCTGGTGATGGCTTCGCGAACCGGGCTTGAGGGCGTCCGTCACTTCGGAGCGATCAAGGATGAGGGCGCAGGCTTCCAGGCGCTGGATTACTACCAGAAAAGCTGGGTCCAGCCTGACCCGTCTGTCCGCTACCTGCTGATGCAGTCCGCGCCGCTGGTCGTGCCTTATCGGGTCAACGCCAGCCTGTCCGCGAAGGTGCTCTGACCATGAAGCTGATTGCCATCAACACAATCCGTCGTGGCGTTTACAGCTCGGCCCTCAAGGTATCCCGACGGACCCAGTATCTGCCGGGCGAAGAGCTCGAGGTGCCCGACAGCGAGGGGGCGGAGCTTATCGCGGTCGGCGCGGCGCGCCGCAAAACGCGAGAGGTCATTGAAGATGATCTTACATCGCAGCCCGAGCGCCGGAAGCGCCGCCGCAGAACCAGTGCGGACCCCGACGCGGGGTCTGAGATTGGTGACGACGGATCGGACGATAGCGGCGATGACCCCGAAGATGGGGACGGCGCAGATGACCCGGACGCCGATTCGGGTGCCGATCGGGACGACTGACCATGGCCGTTGACTTCGACGCGCTAGTGCTGGGGCCGTGCATGGATGCATTCGCCTATCCCGCGCTTCTGATGCCCCTCGTTTCCGCTCCTGGCTCACCACCCCGCGTAGTTCGGGGCGTGTTCAAAATGGTCGGCGAGGACATCATGGGCGACCATGGCGATATGCTCCGTGCCGACGGCTACACGTTCGGCGTTCGCGTGTCGGAGATCGGCGACCTTCAGGCGGCAAGGGGAGATCTGCTCAGCAATGTGCAACTCCCCTCGGGCTTCCTCGATGGTCGGACATTCGAGATCGAAGACACGGGTGACGCCGACGGCATGGGCCTGCAGGTCTGGATACTGAAGGAACACGTTGATGACCCCGACGGCTATCCAGGTCCGTGACGCCGCGCGCGACATCCTTGCGCCCATTGATCTGTTCCGGTTCGTCCACATCAACCCAGAGGACATCGAGCCGGACGACCAACTGCCATCGCTCATGATATGGGCGGCGCGGGAGACGATGCGCGCCGACGGCGACGCCTGGTCTGGCGAGCCGCATTTCATCAATGAGCTGACGCTGGTGCTCGACATCAAGCTGCAGCGCAACAAGCGCGAGCAGTTGCAAAACGCCCTTGCGGCGCGAGAGCAGGCGGTTCTGAGCGCACTGCTCACATCGCCCGACTGGCTGAGCCTTATTGAAGGCGTCCTGTCCTCCGACACGACACAGTCCCTGCCCCGCGAGGGCGAAAGGTGGTTTGGCCGATCCATCACGGAGCTGGTCGTCCAGTATCGCACGCGATGGGAGCCTGTGGTGCCGGATGACTATAGCCGCACCACCCTGACGACGCGGCCATATGGCCACGACGAGAACACCCCGGCCATCACGACGGTCATCGACCAGGCCTGACCCTCAACGGAGCAATCCATGGACAGCACAACGCTCGTCGCCGTCGAGGCGACGGACGAGCGCTATCGCGCGCTCACTCACCAGCCGTCCGGCCTGCCGATCACTGAGAAATGGCCGGCCGACGCTTTCACCTGGCGGCTCCGCGATGAAGGCGCGATCCGCATCATCGCCGATCTGCCCAAAAGCCAGGAGCAGCCGCCGGCGGACGACACCAAGCCCCTACGGAAGGATCGCTGACCCATGGTTTCGTTCAACCAGATCCCGCCGGATTACAAGCTGCCGGGGACCTCGATCGAGGTCGACCCCAGTCAGGCCGGCGCCCCCGTCAATCTGAAGTTTGGCTTGCTTCCGGGCATCAAGCTCTCCACCGGCTCGGCGCCGGCTAATGTTCCGATCGCCGTTGGAACCCAAGCTGATGCTGACGCGCTGTTCGGCGCGGGCTCGATGCTGGCCCGTATGTTCGCCGTGTGGTTCCGGATCAACCGCTCGTCACCGCTGTTTGCCCTTCCTGTCGCGGAGCCGTCGGGCGGCGTCGCGGCCAGCGGTACCATCACCGTGACTTCGGCGCCGACGGCGGCGGGCACCCTCTATCTGTACATCGCTGGTCAGCGCGTAGCGGTCGGCCTGACGAGCTCGGAGACGACGGCAACCGCCGCGACCAAGATCGCCGCAGCAATCAGCGCCGCGACCAACCTGCCGGTGACGGCGGCAGCGGCCACGAACGTGGTCACGCTGACAGCCAAGTGGAAGGGGCTGTCCGGCAACGACATCACCATGTCGGACAGTTACCTCGGCATGTACGGCGGCGAGACACGCCCCACGGGGCTGGTGCTCACCTATTCCGGCTCGGGCAACCTCGCCTCTGGCACAGGCGTTCCTGACTGGTCGTCGGCCATCGCCAACCTCGGCGACGCGCCGTATAAATTCGTGGCCCTCCCTGACACCGACACCGGTTCCCTTGGGGCCTGGGCGACTGAGTACGGTTTCGGCGACAACGGGCGTTGGGGCTGGATGCGGCAGAGCTATGGCCAGATTTTCACGGCCAAGCGCGACACCTACGCCAACCTCGTGACATGGGGCGGCACGAACAACTCGCCGTTTATCCACCCGATGGCGGTAGAGGTCGGATCACCCTCCCCTGTGTGGGAATGGGCAGCGGCATACGCAGCGCAGGCCGCGCGCGCCTTCACCATCGATCCGGCGCGCCCGCTGCAGACCCTGACCCTTGACGGCGTCCTGCCGGCCGCGATCGCCGGCCGCTTCAGCAAGACCCAGCTGAATGCTCTGGCAAAGGTCGGCCTGTCCATCCAGGGCACGAATATCGATGGCAACACCGGCGGGGTCCCGCAGATCCTCCGCGAGCAGTCCAGTTACCAGCGCAACAGCCTTGGCCAGCCGGACAACGCCTTTGAGGTCGCGACCACGCTCGCCACGCTGGACGAGATTTTCACCCGGCTCCGTCAGAGCATCAGCAACAAGTATCCCCGGCACAAACTGGCCAACGACGGCACCCGCTTCGGCGCCGGGCAGGCCATTGTGACGCCAAAGATCGTCAAGGCCGAACTGATCGCCGAGTACGGGCGCATGGAATACGACGGGCTCGTTGAGAACGTGACCGCCTTCAAGGATGCCCTCATCGTCCAGCGATCTTCGACGGAGCCGAACACGCTTGAGTGTCTCTACCCGCCGGATCTCATCAACCAGCTTCGCCGGTTCAACGTCCAGGCGCAGTTCCGCTTGCAGTTCGCGGCATAAGGAGGACGGGCAATGGCGCGAGTTGCAGGCATTGCATTCATCAAGGTCAACGGGCGGCAGTTCCCTCTGCGGGGAAACTTCACCGTTACGCCGACCAACGTCGAGCGGACGGGCATCGCCGGGCAGGATGGGTTCCACGGCTATTCGGAGATGCCGCGCGTTCCCTCCATCGAGGGCGATGTCACCACCTTGCCTGAAGTCTCGATCGAGGAACTTCAGGGCATGACGAACGAAACCGTGACGGCGGAACTGGCCAACGGCAAAACCTATGTCTTGCGCGAGGCCTTCACCGCCGGCGTGCGCGAGATCAACACGGCGGAAGGCAGCGTCCGCGTCCGTTGGGAAGGGGCGGAATGCTATGAGTTCTGACGAAATCGTATTCCCCTACACCCATACGTTCGCCCAGGAGGTGGACGTGTTGGGGGACCGCGAGCGATCCATCACTTTGCGGGAGCCTACGACCGGCGACCTCATCCAGCATGGCGTGCTCGACGGCACCATGAACGCCGAGCAGCTGTTCAGCCTCGTTGCCGAACTGTCTGGTTGGCCACCGCCGAAGGTCAAGAAACTCCCCGGCGTTGAGGGGATCAGACTGAGCGGGAAACTCTCCCGTTTTTTCGCGAGCGTGGCCAGCTAGACCAGGCGCTGGACGAGGCCATCCAACTCGGCCTCGTCTTTAAATGCTGGCCATTTTCGTTACCGCCCGACGCCATGCCCTCGCACATCCGCATGCAGATCATCATGCGGACAAGTGAGATTATGGGCCGCATGAAAGCCAGTTCTGACGATGGCGAATAACCTCAGCATCCCGGTCTCCGTAACCGACGGTTTCACGGCGCCGCTGGCGAAGCTGCGCAACCAAATGCAACAGGTGTCCAAGACCTCGGGCATCAAGACCCTCAACGCCGACTGGAAGCGCGTCGAGGGCAGCGTCGTCAACGTGTCCAAAGAGGTAGCGTCGCTCACACCCATCTTTCAGGGGCTGGGCATTGCGTCCCTGAGCGTCGGGACGGCTATCGCTACCGCGGCGATCGGCGTCCGCAACTTCGCCCTGGGCGCCCGCGACATGAGCCTTTTCGGTCGTGAAACTGGCGTAACGGTGGAAAAGCTGCGCACCTTGGAGGCCATCGGTCGGCGCTACGGCGTCACCGCTGACCAGGTGCGCAGCAACGCCCAGGGGGCGGCTGACAACTTCGACCAGATACGCCGACGCATCGGCGGGCTCTACCAGGACCTGCGGTCACGCGGCGAGTTCAACCTCGCCGAGAGCCTTGTCGGGTCGAAGGATGTCGACGAATACATCGATAAGGTTCTGGACGGCGCTTCCCGGATCAGCAATCCAAAGCGCCGCCAGGACTTTTTGCGCAATGCCTTAGGGACCGACGACTTTAGCAAGATAATTGCGGATCTCGGCCCCAAGTGGCGCGCCCAGTTTGATGCTGTTCAGCAACGCATCGGGACCATGCCGGCTGGCGCGGAGCGAGCGGCGGCAAAGTTCAATGAAGCGATGGACCGCATGGCCGACGCCATGGAAAAGGTCCGGGTCAATTCCATGGGCCCGCTTCTGGAAACGTCGGCCAAGCTGATCGAGACATGGGAGAAGCCGGTCGGCGGCGCGCTGCTGACCTTTCTTCGCGACGCAAAAGACCTGCTCGACGGCCTCAACGCGGCCGGCAAGGCCTGGCAGAGCGGCGACTACCTCGGCTTCGGGAAGGCGTTGAACGGTGGCAAGCCCATCGTGAGCCTCGCGCCCAACGCCTACGGCGCGCCTCTCGCCGGATCTCAGGGGAAGGCCGACGCCGCGGCATCCGATCGTCTGTCCGCCCTCAAACAGCAACTGGACAAGCTGAACGAGAGCATCGACGGCGGGCGGTTCTCGGCTGGAGCCAGAGAGGGAGCGATTGCCCAGCGCGACAAGCTGCAGGACGAGATCAAGCGCCTCACCGACGAACTGGTGAAGCTGCGAGAGCAAGGCGCGACCATCCAAAAGCAGTCATTTGGTGGCAGTGGCTTCGGCGGCGGTGGCCTGATCCATACAGCCGCCTTCGGTGGGTACGATAGCGGCATGGGCGGCGGCGGCGCGTTCGGCGGGATGAAAGCGTGGGCCGACTTCCGGCGCAGCGCACGCCAAAACGTAGACGCGGCCAACAGCGCGGCGATCCAGTCCGGAGCAGTGAATACCCCGCGCGGCGAAGGGCGCGGTACACGCGGTGCGGCGCGGACCGGACAGATGATGGCCTGGGCCATGGACCAGTTGCGGCGTGAAGGCATCCCCGAGGAGCACTTGCGGACTGCGGCCGCGCACTTGGTGGGTCAAGCCCAGATGGAAAGCGGCCTTGATCCGAACAAGAGCCACGATGGTGGAACCGGCTTCGGGATCTACGGGGCCCGCGATCCTACGCCGGGCAAGGGTCGCCGGACGGATATGTTCCGCTGGCTGGACGCCAACGGCTACGCGCGGAACTCTGCCGAAGGACAGATGCGCGAGATGGCGCACCGTGCCGCCTCGGGACGATGGGGGCCAACCAGGAACATCCTGTTTGGGAAGGGCACCGGCAATCTGGAAATCGACACCAACACCCTCACCAGCGACTTTGAGCGCCCGAAGATCGTCAACCGCAGATCCCATGCCGTTGCCAATGCGCTGCGGATCGGGCCAGACCAAACGGTGGTCGCCGGCAACGGCTTCTCTGGTGACGTGTACGCCAAGGAGAAGAACCAAAACTATCCGTTCCCGTGGGATCAGAGGTTCAGGGCCGGCGATGAAATGATGCAGCGGGCGGCCCGCGCGGCCGGTGGGCTTCAGAACCCGGCCAAGGTGGAAGGTTCAGCGCGGCTTACGATCGACATCAACGGCCTGCCTTCCCCTAATTACCGGGCCCGCACGTCCATGGACGGCATGTTCAAGGACGTGAAGCTACACGCGGGCAAGACGCAAATGACAAGTGAAGGGTTTGATATATGAGCGCCCGAGCGACGTAGGCAATTTCAACTGCAGTGTTTTCTCGCGAGCCGGAGAGCTTTCGTAAAACCGCGCAATGAATACTCGTCCCTGAGATCATTTCCCCGCTGTGACCGTGTTCTAAGGACGAGCGTGGAACCTTTCTTCATCGCCGCAACTGCATCGTCGTGTTGTGCGAGGTATCGGAGCCACGCATTCTCACCACGGGCGGCGACTGCGGCTTTGAACCGGCCGACTGCCATATAAGGGCCTACTCCACGTTTTGCGGGATATCCCAGGCGCCAGCTTATTTCGCCACTCGAATGCTGCGATGATCGCAAAGTCACAAAGAGGAATGCCGGGTCGCGGACCAAGCCCGGTGGGAGCCGCGCCTGGGGCTGCGAAACCGCGTAGCACGTTCGATTCTTGTTCCGGCCCACGACGTGGACAGACCAATCTCCAAAAACACCAAGAACGCGACCACCCTTAGATTTTGCTGCAGCCTCTTTAGATTGCTCACGTGCGAGCGCTTCGGCAGGCCATACTGTCGCTACAAAAGCGAATGAGACAATAAAACACTTGGCAATTATACTAAACCGATTGATGCATACCATCACAGGAATGCCACCCCCCATCCTTATAAGAGACAGTTTTCAACGTAAGCTCGGATTAATTCAGAAACTATACATAGTTCGTTATCAGAAAGTTATTGCCTCCGAGATTGCACCCCTTCCAAGCTACTGTCCATGCGGTAAGTCGACCGATTTTTCGAGGAGCCACCAATGGAATGGCGCAACCGTTTGCGCCCCGGTTCCTTCCGGGGCGTCGAGTTCAAGGTGGAAACGGGCGGCAGGCTCGGCGGGCGCCGGGCGGCGGTGTTCGAGTTCCCCAAGCGAGACAAGCCGTACACCGAGGACATGGGCCGCCGCGCCAAGCGCTTCGGCATCACCTGCTATGTGATCGGCGCCGACTATTTGGCGCAGGCGGACGCCTTGGAGGAAGCGCTCAACTCGGAGGGCGCCGGCCTCCTGGTCCACCCGACGATGGGAGAGATCGAGGTTGTTTGCGAGACGAGCAACCGCACCGAACGCCGCGAGGTCGGCGGCATGGCGATGTTCGACATCACCTTCGTTGAGGCCGGCTCCCCCATGGCCAGTCGCGCAACTGAGAGCACTCAGCGCGCTCTTGAAGGCAGCGCGGAAGGTGCGGCGGACACCATCAAGAAAAACGGCGATGCGCGCCTCTCTGGCGGCGGGACGGGGGTCGGATGAAGAGCTCTGAACTCAAGGAAGCCGCAGCCATTCTGCGATCACTCTTGCCCGCCCTCACCGCTGCCGCCGCAGACCAGTCGGGGGAGCCGGGCGCATCGCTGCGACAGGCTGTTGGCTCATTGGCTGCGCGGGCGGAAGCCGCCATCAGCCAGGCAACTGCAATCACCGAACTGGGAGATTGCATGGTCTATGCCCTCAATGCAGGTGTGGACGTCGCGGGCTTCGGTCGCATGAGAGCCGTGGCGCTCGGCATGACCCCCACCGGCTGGCCCGCTGTTGTGGTGTTGACCAGCTTCATCCAGTTGACGCTGATCTGGCAGGCCTATCTCGTCGCCAGCACCGAGTTTGTGAGCCGCGAGCAGGTCGACAACTACCGGGCACAACTGAACGCTGGCTTCGAGGCCGCCGAGCTGGCCGCGTCGGATCTAGGCGATCATGTCGCCTACCGGGCGCTTCTGGCTGTACATGGCGCTGCCATCCGTGACTTGTCTGCCAGGGCGCGCCCCCTGCCCCAAATCGTCCCCTACCAACTGCCCGTTCGTCAGCCATCGCTTTGGCTGGCCAACCGCCTCTATGGCGACGGCGGACGCGCCGACGAGCTCGCCCACGAAAACCGCGTTGTCCACCCCCTATTCATGCCGGCGTCTGGCCGGGCCCTATCAGCGTGACCCATGGCCCCAACTCCTAACCCTCCCCAGAAGGCAGCGAAGCCGACCGGCGCCGCCGGCGAACTCATCTGTGAGGTCCGCGCGTCCTCGGGCGTCTATCGGGATTGGACCGCTGTCGTGGTGCAGTTCAACGTCCAGACGAATGCAATGCGGACCTTTCGCCTGACGGTGGCGGAGCCCAGCGACGCCAAGGGCAAGACCCTCGCTGATCTGCGGCTCAAGCCTGGCGACAGGGTGGACGTGGCGCTCGCGGGAAAGCTTGTGATCAAAGAGGGCTATGTCAAATGCCGCCAGGTGGCTTTTGATGCCAACCGCCACGGCATCCAAATCGATGGCTACAGCAAGGCTGCGCCATTCATGGACGTGTCCGTTGAGCCTCGTGAGCAAAAGAACGTCACCTTTGACGCCGTCGCTCGCAAGACGCTCGGCCAATACGGCCTGCAATTCAAAATGGGGAAGGCCCCTGAAGGCGCGAAAGAGCCATTCCGGCGCGCCATGCCGCAGTATGGCGAAACCGTCTGGGACTATCTCACCCGCCTGGCCAAGCGCCGCGGCCTCTGGCTGACCTGCGAAGCCGACGGAACGGTGGTCGCCGGCAAGCCCGGGCGATCGGAGAGCAAGTTCCTGATCGAGGAAGGCGTCAACATCGTCGCTGGCTCTTGCCTCATCGATGACCCGGCGGTTGACGGCATCATCGGCCGATCTCAGCAGCCCGGCTCAGACAGCCTGTTCGGCAAGCAAGCCGCCGAGGTTTCGTCCAAGGCCGAAGTGTCCAGCGAGATCAAGGGCGGCAAGCGCATCGTGCTCGCCGAGGGCGCTGCAGACCAGAAGGAAACGCAGGCCCGTGTGAACATGGAGGCCGCCGCGCTGGCGGCCGCGAGCCTCCGGGTCCAGATCGTTCTTGCCGGCTGGCTCAAGCCCGACGGCTCGGGGCTATGGGACTTCGGCGAGCAGGTCACGGTGAAGTCGCCGACGCTGTTCCCCACCCAGGATGGCGAAATGGACCTCTATGTCTGGGGCGTCACCTTCGCCCAGGACGCCAGATCTGGCACCACCACCACCCTTGAACTGGTGAACCGGGCCGCCATGGAACTGGTAAACCCCAGCTATATCGGGCAGGCCGACCCCTACAACCCCGGCTCGCAGCCGGCGAAACCGGAGGCGGATGCCTGATGAGCGCCAGAGATGGAGACGGCGCGCGCCGCGCCTATACCGGCGTCTTTCGGGGCACGTTCGTCTCGGCGGACGACGGGAAAAAGATGCAAACCATGACGGTTCGGGGCCGCTTCGGTGAGAAAATCTCCGACGTGGAGCACTGGCAACCGTATGGGATTTACAGCGTCCCGCTCGCGCCGCAGGACGGAAAACACGCCGAGGTGCTGATGGCCAACATCGGCGGCTCGGCTGATCATCCGGTGGCCATCGCGACAGCCGACAGGCGCCACCGGCCAAAGAACGCCCAGCCGGGCGAGACAACCCTCTATGACGACCAGGGCCAGCAAATCAAAATCGGCCGCGGCGGCATCGTCATCACCGGCGGCGCATCCAACAAGCCGCTCACGGTCACTGTGGGCAATGCCACGCTGACGGTCTCCGACGGGCAGATACGGGCGACCGTAGGCGGCATGGCCCTCACGGTGCTGCCAAGCCGCGTCAATATCGGAAACGGGAGCCAGCCAGTGAAACTCGCCAACGACGCCGCTTCCACCAACCTGTTCGCCGACTGATGGACGCCCGCCTTGTTCAGGTGGTTTCTGGAGAGGCCGTCACGCTTGACTTGCTGCTCACGCCAGCGGGCGCGTTGGACACCTCCCAGGAACTAGCCACGGCGGTCGTTGTCGCTCTCGGCACCGACCGTCTCGCCCTACCCGACGATACTCTCCCCGGTCTTGACGATGATGACCGCCGCGGCTGGTGGGCGGATCTCGACGCCGAAGTGATATGGGACGGCTGGCCCATCGGGACCCGCCTATGGCTTCTGGAGCGGGCCAAGATCACCGGCTCCGCATCCCGCGACGGCTCCACCATCGCCAGAGCAGAAACCTACGTCCGCGAGGCCCTACGTCCGTTCGTTGAGCGCCAGATCGCCACCCATGTGGATGTGGAAGCCACACGCACTGACATCGGGCAGATCGACGTTCGCGCGACGCTTTATCGCGGCCCCTTGCCAGCCATTCAACTCCGCTTTGCGGACCTCTGGTCCGGGATCAAGGTCTGACGAATGCCCTTCCCCATCCACTCCCTTGGCGACCTGCGCCGGCAGGCGCGCGACCACATCGCGGCCTTTTTGCCTGGCGCTGACGCCTCCATTCCAAACTCAGTCCTGCGGGTCCTATCTGACAGCAATGCCGGCTTGGCCGCCCTGCAATTCCAATATCTGGCTTGGCTGGCCAACAATCTCATGCCCGACACGGCGGAGACCGAATGGCTTGACCGCCACGCCCAAATCTGGCTGGGCGGGCGCAAGCCTGCGACCTTTGCCGCTGGTGTCGCGAATGTCACTGGAACCCCTGGCGTCGTCCTGCCTGCCGGCGCCCGCTGGGCAAGCGGCGACATCGAGTATGAGACGCTCGCGGCGGTGACGCTCGGCGTCGGCGCAACAAATGTGGCTGTGCAGGCGCTGACCGCAGGCGCGGCCGCCAACCGCTCCGCTGGCGATCGCCTCGCCATCTCCACCGCGACCGATGGGGTGGACGGTGTGGCGACGGTGGTTGTGATCGAGGGCGGCACGGACCCCGAGAGCGACGATGACCTGCGGACGCGGGTCTTGCTGCGGATCCGCAAGCCGCCGATGGGCGGCAGCGCTGACGACTATGTCCAGTGGGCCCTGGCGGTGCCAGGCGTGACCCGCGCGTGGGCCTCGCCCCTCGAAATGGGGATGGGAACGGTCACTGTGCGGTTCATGATGGACGGGTTGCGCCCGCCGACCGGCCTGCCGCTGACTGGAGATATTGCCGATGTTCAAGCCTACCTGGACACGGTTCGCCCGATGGCAGTTAAAGACCTGTTCGTCCTCGCCCCGATACTGGAGCCGATTGATTTCGCAGTCGCGGACATGGTCCCGAACGATGCGGCCACACGGGCAGCGGTCACTGCGAACGTTGCGGCGATGATCCGTGAGCGTGCGGCGCCGGCTTATGCAGAGAACGGCGTCAGCCAGCCAGCTCGAACAATCCACCGGGAATGGGTGAGCGCCGCGATCCTGGAGACACCCGGCGTCGTGAGTTTTGATCTGACGATGTCCGATCATCCGATGCCGACACCCGGCCACATGGCGACCATGGGGACCATCACATGGACGTAGACCGGCATGTAAGGCGCGGCGGCGCTGACTACGCTGAGGCGTTTGCGGCACTCCTGCCGCGCGGTCGGGCCTGGCCCCGCGACCCCGGCACCGTTCTGATGCAGCTTCTTCGCGGGCTGGCGGAGACGTGGGGCATCCTCGACAGCCGAGCGGCGGACCTGTTGGAGCGCGAGAGCGACCCGCGCGCAGCGTTGGAAATCCTCGCCGATTGGGAGCGCGCGTGGGGCTTGCCTGACCCGTGCGTTGCCGAGCCACTTACCATCGCCGATCGGCAGCGGGCCCTTGTGTCGAAGATGACGACTGAAGGCGGCCAGTCGCGCCCGTTCTTCCTCGATCTGGCCGCCTCCCTGGGCTACCAAATCCGCATCACCGAACATGCCCCCTTTATGGCGGGCGTGAGCGCCTGTGGCGACACGCGCGACGCATTCGGCGACTGGCGGTGGGAAGTCGGCCCACCTGAAATCCGCTTCGTCTGGCGGGTGCGGATCACCGCCCTTCGCGTGACGTGGTTCCGCACTGGTAACGGTGGCGGTCAGGCTGGCATCGACCCGATGGTCCGCATCGCGCTGGCCACCGATCTGGATTGTGTGCTGCGCCGCTATAAGCCGGCCCACACTGAAGTCGTATTCGACTATAGCGACGCCGCCCCTCTCTGAGGCCGCGCAACCTCACGGACAAATCGCATGAAATATCAACCTCCGTTCAACAACGGCGGCGACGCAAATGCGTCATGGGTCAACGGCAATCCAACAACCGGGACCCAGGGCTCAATCCCTAGCGCCGCGGCATTCGAACAGCCGTTGCGCGAGATGCACGCGCTGATCGCGAAATCTGGGCTGACGCCAAGCGATGCCGACCTCACGCAGGTCAGCCAGGCCGTCCGCTCCCAGGCTCTCAACTACCGTGCAGCCGGCGGCAGCGCTAACGCCCTTACGGTTACGCTCGATCCCGTACCGGCCAGCAATGCAACCTTGGCGGGGATGCCTCTCAGGCTGCTTGTGGGGGCATCGAACACCGGTGCAGCGACACTCGCGGTGAGCGGCCTCGCTGCCCTGCCGGTAGTGCGCCAGAACGGGTCAACACTATTGGGAGGCGACCTGCCAGCTGGCCGCATTGTTGAACTTGTCTGTACTGGTACGGCTTGGCAGTTGGCTGGAGTCGCTCCGAGTTCCGCCGGGCGTCTGATCAACATTCAGGTTTTCACCGCATCCGGAACTTATACCCCGACCCCCGGCATGACCTTTTGTCTGGTTGAGGGCTGCGGGGGCGGCGGAGGGGGCGCTGGCTCCAATAACCCGGCTGCTGGCACGGTTTCG
Source organism: Camelimonas sp. FR25 (assembly GCF_059740505.1). Lineage (NCBI taxonomy): Bacteria > Pseudomonadati > Pseudomonadota > Alphaproteobacteria > Hyphomicrobiales > Chelatococcaceae > Camelimonas > Camelimonas sp. FR25. The sequence goes on from NZ_JCAWFG010000101.1 coordinate 90,772, forward strand.
TTGGGATCTCCCGGAGGCGGGGCCACGTCGGGGCGCGCCCGCTTCACCGCTGCGGATATTGGAGCCAGCAAACCCGTGACCATCGGGGCAGCGGGGGCCGTCGCGGCTGGAGCATCAGGCGGCACAGGAGGGACCACGTCGCTCGGGACGCTGCTCGTTCTGCCGGGTGGCGAAGGCGGGCTGATGTTCAATGGAACCACGGCCCCGGCAACAAACGGCAATGGATCGGTCTCATTGCCAGCAACGGGCGCTAATATCTCACAGCTGCAAGGCATCACCCCCGGCTATGCAACCGCACTCAGCGTCACGGTCGCCGGCATCTACTGCGGACCCGGCGGATCGACCCCCTATGGCACTGGCCGAGGAACGTCGGCCAATAACAACGGCTCGGCTGCTGTTGGATATGGCGGCGGCGGCGGCGGCGTGGCCATCGCTGCTGGCGGTGGGCCAGCTGTTGGCGGTGCGGCTACGTCTGGCGTCCTGATAATTCTGGAGTACGGCGCATGACCGATACGATCCTTGTGGTGTCAGATGGCAAGGCCATCAACGCGATTGTCGTCCCGGACGGCGCGTCGCTTGCCCATGATGGGCGTCGCATTGTCTGGGACGGCGATGCCCTGGACGCCCCTGATGGGGCGGTGTTTGCATTCGGACCCGGAAACGCCGGCGTGGGCTGGACGGTGGACGGTGATGAATGGTCACCGGCTGGTGATATGCCAACCGATGAGCCGGACCTTTACGCCTACGCGGCCAACAAGCGTTGGAATGTTGAAACCGGTGGCATCATTGTTGCCGGCGTGCCGGTAGCGACCGATGACCGCTCCAAGACAATGATCATGGGGGCCCGGATCAAGGCAGACGCTGACCCTGAGTATTCGGTCGGCTGGAAGGGCGCCGATGGATCATTCGTGTCTCTCGGGGCAGCACAGATCATCGCCATCAGCGATGCGGTGCTGGCTCATGTCGACGCCTGTTTTGCGGCCGAGGCGGAGATCGCCAGCATGATTGCCGAGGGCGATGTCACGACGGTGCAAGAGATCGATGACTGGCCTTGGCCAGCGTGACCGCCAACAACCCTGACCGTTTCCACCCGCCCCTTCGGCGGGATTTTTGTTGGAGCCACCCATGCGCCCAGCATCCCCCGCCAAGCGGGATTTTGCCGTTTACCGGGGCAGCAACGCCCCGGTGATCCAGATGCGCCTGAAGAACCCTGACGGGACGATGCAGGATCTCACCGGTCACGATCTGATCCTGACGGCCACCGTCGTGGACGGCGTTCTATCGGCCAGGCTCTCAGATGGCGGTTTGGCGATGGACGACACCGGCCTCATCGTCTGGGCCCCGTCCTTGACCGACAGCCGCCGCGTCCGCGCCGGTCGCCTCACGCCATATAGCATTGAGCGCCGTGAACCAGATGGGGCGCAATATCCCATCATGACCGGGACGCTGATCGGCAAGGACTATCCCAATGGCGACTGAGGTTGAGATCGTCACTGGGCTGCTGGAGATCCTGGACGTATCCCCTAGCGCTGGCCCGCCGGAGATCATCCAACAAACCACACAAGTCATCGAGCTCGTGAGCGCAGGGCCGCAGGGGCCAGCTGGCAGGGATGGCGCACTGTCGCCTGAAATCCCGATTGTAATCAATGGAGGGTTTTTCTGATGTCGGTTCAGGTTACTGGCGCGATCAAGGTTCGCAGGCGGGCGTCTGGCGGCGCAGTAGGTGCGCCGTCCTCGCTGCTGAGCGGTGAGCCCGCTTTCAACGAGGCCGACAGCACTCTCTACATCGGCTTTGGCGACGACGGGGACGGGAACGCAACGTCTGCCATCCCGATTGGAGGCAGCGGCACGTTCGCCACCAAGACCTATGTCGACAGCGCTGTCGGCAGTGCTGGTGGCGGCGACATGATGAAGTCAGTCTACGACACGAACAACGACGGAAAGGTGGACGCGGCGAACGCTGCCGATCAGGTTCCGTGGAGCGGAGTTCAGGGCAAGCCTTCGACCTTCCCGCCATCCCCGCACGGCCACGACAACGCGACCACCGCCGCCGCCGGCTTTATGTCTGCCGCCGACAAGACGAAGCTGGATGGCATTGCCGGGGGCGCGAACAATTACGTTCACCCGACGACGGACGGGGACCGGCACGTTCCGGCGACGGCGGCGGGCGATGTCAACAAGTACCTGAAATCCGGGTCCAGCGCCGGCGCTGCGCCAGCGTGGGGCGTGGTCACAAAATCAGACGTTGGCCTTGGTAACGCGGACAACACGTCCGACGCCAACAAGCCTATCAGCAGCGCCACGCAAACGGCGCTCAACGCGAAAGCCCCGCTCGCCAGCCCTGCGCTTACAGGCACGCCGACCGCGCCGACCGCCGCGACAGCGACCAACAACACGCAGATCGCGACGACGGCGTTCGTTAAGGCCGTGATTGACGGCCTGCTCAATGGCGTAGGCACGTCCTTCGACACCCTGAAGGAGTTGGCGGACGCGCTCGGAAACGACCCAAATTTCGCGGCGACCGTCACCGCTTCGATTGCCGGAAAGTTGGCGAAGGCGAGCAACCTGTCTGACCTGACAAATGCCGCGACGGCACGCACCAACTTGGGTCTCGGCTCTATGGCAACGCAGGCCGCCAATAGCGTCGCCATCACAGGCGGAACGATTGACGGCGTGGTTCTGGACGGCGGTACGTTCTGATGGCAGTGACCCTCAAGCACAAGGTTTCAACCTCCGCCGGGGTCGCTCCCACAGCGGCCAACCTCTCTCCGGGTGAGATCGGCGTCAACACCGCTGACGGTCGTTTGTTTGTCCGCAAGGGTGCCGGCGTAGTGGAGTTGAGGAGCAAGGGGGACAACGATCTTCTATACCAACCGCTTGACCCGGATCTCACGGCGATCGCAGGTCTGACTAGCGCAGCCAATAAACTGGCCTACTTCACTGGAGCGGGAGCAGCCGCGCTTACGGACCTGGCTCCTTTTGCGCGTCCACTGCTCGCTGCGGCAAACCAGGATGCAGCACTTGCCGCCATTCTTGCTGCGCCACGCCCTCAAGTTGCAGTCGGTCGGGGTATCTGGTCAGCTTTCACAATCGGCGTCGGACAACCGGCTACCCTACCCTCTGGGGGCACTTACGCATATTTTGTCTTCGGGGTTGAAAACGCGACGGGCTACTTGCGCAACGGTGTTGTCGCAGGCGTCGCCGCTGGTGGCACAAGCGTTACTTCTGGCGTAGCAGGGTGTGTTTGGTACGGCTTCTGCTGGAATATCACATGATCACATTGACTTACCGGCGACCTGACGGAACATTTGTAGCTAACTTCGACGGCCTGCCGTATCACGTCATACCGACGGATGAGGTCTATTGGAGCGACGCGGTTGAGGCCGCAGCCCTGTTAGGGGACGATCTGCCGTTTGAGCCACCCCCGCCCGAGATCCCCGCTCCTCCGCGCGTCGTTTACAAAGCCGATATCTGGCGTCGATCGAGCGAAGCTGAGGCGGTGATCATGGACACTATGCTCAACAACCAGTCCGTTCGCCTGCGCCGCATGTGGTCGGATGCGGTGCATCTTCAGTCAGATGATGAGCTTTTCACGACCATTGAGGCTGCACTGATAGCCGCATTTGGGCCTGACCGGGCGGGCGAACTGCTCGCCTGACGCCCCTTTAATTCTGACCGTCCCGCACCCGCCTCTGGCGGGTATTTTTATGGGTGATCCATGAAAACAGAAGACCTGCAGCGTGCCTTGCTGGCGCACGGCTTTGACGTGGGCAAATTCGGGGCTGACGGGGACTTCGGCGCCGACACCCTGAAGGCCATCAAGGCGTTCCAGCGCGCAAATAGCCTGACAGACGGCATCTGGCCCGGCCCCGAAACGCTCGCGGCGCTTTTCGCCGCTGACGTGTCGACACCAGCCTCGACACCCCCGCCCATCGTGCCAGCTGACTGGATGCCATCCGCTGTCATTGACCGGATCATCGTTCACTGGACTGCCGGCACGCACAGGGCGTCCGACACGGATCGGGCGCACTATCACCTGCTGATTGAGGGTAACGGCAAACTGGTGCGAGGCATCCCAACGATCGACAAAAATGGTCGCGGCGGGGTCAAGGCTGGCTACGCCGCGCACACGCTCAACTGCAACAGCGGCTCCATCGGTGTTTCCCTATGTGGGATGGCCGGCGCTGTCGAAGCTCCGTTCTCGGCTGGGAAATACCCGCTGACCAGTGCTCAGTGGGACGCGCTACCTCGCGTCATTGCTGCGCTTTGCCGCCAATACGGCATCTCGATCAGCCGCAGCACCGTTCTCACCCATGCCGAGGTGCAAGGCACGCTTGGCATCACTCAACGGGGCAAGTGGGACATCGCCCGCCTGCCTTTTGACCTGAAAAAGGTCGGCGCTACCGCTGTCGGGGACGATATGCGGGCACGGGCCAGCGCAGCCCTCTAACCTCCCGGAGTACACCATGAAGGCCTTTAAGCTGATGGCGCTCGCCATCGGAGCGATGACGCTTGCCGCCTGCCAGAGCGTCAGCCCCACCCTGAACAACCCGACCGCCTGGGGGCAGATCGCCGCCGGCGTGGGCCAGATCGTCGGCAAGACGAGCATCGACCCGGACATCGAGCGCGTGAGCTCCAAGCTGGCGCGCTATTGCGCGGAGGTGCAGACGGCGGCGCTGGGCGTCTCCCTTTTTGCTCCGGCCAAAGCCCAGACGGCGGCGGAGCACGCCCGCATCACCGTCCAGACCTTCTGCGCCGCGCCGCCGTCGTCGGTGTCCACGGCCATCACCAGCCTCGCGGCAGCTTATGCAGCGATTGAAGCAGCGAAGGGAGGCGGCGCATGAACACCAACCTGACCCTGCCCATCAGACAGGCTCTGATTGGCCTCGGGCCTCTCATTGCGGCGCTGGGCTGGATGGATGAAGCGGCATGGTTGCCGCTGGCGAACCAGATCGCGGTCGTGCTCGGCATCCTGTCCACCGCTGGCGGTGTCGTCTGGCAATGGTGGGTGAGCCGGGCTGCAGCGAAGGTCGCCCAGGTCGCCGCGCTCCCAGGCGTGGTTGAGGTGCTCGCCTCAGACCCCAGACTTGCTCAGGCCGCTGCCCAAGGCAGCGCCGCCAGCAATAGCCCGTGAGGGCGGGCCATGATGTATCTGCGGATTGTCCGGGGCGTGACGGAGCACTTCCGTGCGCGCGCCCCGGAATGGGCCCTGTCGGTGATGCTCGTCATCTGGGGCGCCATCGTCTACGCCCCCGGCGACACCTTCAGCACGCCCGCATGGGCGGTGATGCAACTGTTCATGGCTGAGCACACATGGGGGCTTTTCGCCTTGGGTATTGGGTCTGTGCGCCTGATCGCCCTAGTCATGAATGGAACGTTCTGGACCACATGGTACGGGCGCCTCTCGCCCCATGTACGGGCGGTGATGGCCGGCCTTTCGTGCTTTGTCTGGCTCCAGATCAGCATGGGCTTATTCCTCGGCGGCGTCACCTCGACCGGCCTGGCAATCTATCCCCTGCTGCTCGCGCTAGATTTTTTCAACGTGCTGAGCGCCAGTCGTGACGCGGCCGGTATGGACAGGATGCGCCGAAATGGGGGGACCTGATCAAGCCTGGATGACGACAATGCCAACGGCCATCCAGTGGGCGATCAACGCCGCTATCTTCGCGGTGACGCTCATCGGCGGGCTTTGGGCCTACATCAATCAAGCGCGCAAGGCGCGGCCGCCCGCCCCGCCGCCATCAGATGACATCGCGGTTCCATTCGTCCAGATCGCCGACATGAACCCTGTCCGACAAATGGTCGATGAGGTCCGGAAACTCGTCGCCGCAACTGAGCGGCTTGCGACCGCGCAGGAAGCCGTACACCGCGAGCACAAGGCCCTGCGCGAAATGGCGCAGGAATGGATGACGGAGGAAGAGATTGAAAGACGCGTAGAACAAAGGGCGCGCTGGCGCAGCGACCGTGCTGGCGCCTGACGCGAGCACTTTTGCCGCGGCCTTGCCCATCGTCAAAAAAATGCGAGCCGTCTTGATCGATCGGGCTTCGTTGCGCAAATTTTCAACTCCAACGTCACAGTTGCGTGGACTATGGAGGCCAAAATGCGCTTATGGTGGAATAGCTTCGTTCGCCACGACCGCCACGGTCGACCCGTTCGCATTGTCTGGGCTGAACGCTATCCGGACATGTTTGAGATCCACGTCGCCCCTGACGGCTCTGCTGTCCTCTACCTGAACAGCCGTGAGATAGGCTCGGGGCACGACGTCCTGCAACTGGCCCGTGATGCCGAGGACATGGTCGCTACTCCGGAGGATGTGGCGGCTTGATGGCCGGGGCGCGTGAGAACGCTGGCCAAATAGCCAAGCTCCCGATACCATCAGGGCCACCCTCGTAATGTGGGCTGAATGTGAACCTGCCCGCCATGCTCCCCCAGCGTGGCGGGTTTTTTCTTGCGCTCCGTCCATTCGGTGCTGCGGGTTACCAAGGCAAAGCAACGACCCGCCCGACCCTTCACAACACCCAGAGGTTTAAACCATATGCTGATTGGCCTTATGGGCTATGCAGGCGTAGGCAAGAGCACGGTGGCGAGCATCTTCTGCGACGAATTTGGCTTCGATGCCCCTCACCTTGCCACGCCGATCAAGGCCATGCTTGGAAGCGCAGCAGACAATCGGTGACTGGGGACGCACCGCCGTGCGCGGGGATTTGTGGCTGTCGTTGTGGCTTGCACGGGCTGACGCGATCCTCGCGATAGGCGGCCGTGTCATCCAAGAGAGCGTGCGGTTTCCTGATGAGGCAGCGGCCATACGACAGCGCGGCGGCATGCTGATCGAGGTTCGGAGGCCTGGCTATGTCGCGCTGTCAGACCATGTGTCCGAGTGCATCCCTGCCGCGCCAGACGCGACCATCATCAATGACTGTTGCCGTGTCGCGCTAGCAGCGAAAGTGCGTGGGACAATTTGGGAAAAAAGCCTTGCAAGTCAGTGCGCTCGCAGCGCGCCCCACCTGACTGTAACCCTTTGATATCTAATGATATGCGCAGTCTACCACTGAACTACGCCCGCATCGTCGCGGCGGATGTGTTGCTCCGCGCGAACAGCCGCTGGTCTGATCTCACCGTATGAGACGCCAAGGCTCGCGTGAGCATTGTTATCCGCTTCGCCGCAGGCCAGCAATCCCTGTGGCGCGCGGTATCCACCGCGCCAATGTTGCTCGCATCCCTGTTGCGTGGTCGGGCCGTGGCGCAAAGGTCTTCGAGCGTTAGGCGCGTTGCGGGCGCTTTGTCAGCGTGGACGTGGCGGTTTGAGGCTGTCGCCAGCCGGCTTCACTAACGTGGAGGACGCCAGGGCATCGTCGGCTTGCAGGCGGCGCGCGCCAACCTTGGCGGATTGACAGAGTTCTTTGCCGATTACTGGGCGAAATCGCCGCCTTCCGGATAGCGCCAGGAGCGCCACCCCAAGGCGGCTCACTCCGTTGCGAACAGGAACCTCCGTCCTGGCCCATCAATCACCAGCGCCGTCAGGCGACCGGTGTTGGTGGCGGCGGTGTCGACGCCGATGCGGTGGGGGAGTAGCACGGGTTCGCGACGTGGGGTGTGGCCATGCACCACCACTTTTTCCAGCAGGTTCTGCCAGGAGAGAAACGGCTCGCGAATCCAGATCAGATCGTGCGGATCCTGGCGGTCGAGAGGCGTCTGCGGTCGCACGCCAGCATGGCAGAAGAAATAGTCGCCGAATTGCGTTGTGAGTTGCAACTGGTCGAGCAGCGTTACATGCGTTTCGGGCATCGCCGCCAGCAAATCAGCCTGCAGCGCCCGGCGTGCGTCAGCATCCTGCATCGCCAGCAGCACATCTGCCGCCACGCCATAGGAGTTGGCGGTCTGCGCGCCGCCGTGCAAGACGAACACATGGTCCAGTTCGCCGTGGCGCAGCAGCCGCAACAGCGCCTCATCATGGTTGCCGCGCAGAAAGATGTGCCGTGGGTCACCCTGGCGCGCCACCAGTTGCGCAAGCACGCCCCGGGTATCCGGGCCGCGGTCGACAAAATCACCGAGATAGATGATGCGCCAGTCGTCGGGCGGATCAGCCGCCAGATCGGCGGCGATGAGCTCATGTAATTGCGCCAGCAGCCCGGCGCAGCCGTGCACGTCGCCGATCGCATAGAGCCGCAGCCCGGAAGGGCCGCGCGCCGTCGCAAGCGATACCCCGTCCTGCGCCCCCGCGCCTGAGCCCGACGCCATAGCCAACTCCCATAGGCTGATTGCGCCACGGAAGCGCCGTTACATACATCTCGCCTCTGCAGGCTAACCGCGTCCCAAATGCATCGATGCTCACGGACAGGGCCCGTCGCACCTATTATCCCAGGCGCAGACCCAGATGGCTCCCGGGGTCATGTCCGCACGCGACGAGCGCGCGGCGCCCTCTCGCGGGATGGGTTCCTCCAGGACATGTCCCCCTATGTAGCCCAGAGGCGGGCCGTTCAGGCGACTGCCGTTCAAGGTCATGTCGCCCAAGCTTTCCCGTGCCAGGATGTCGCCCGGGCGCCGGTTAGGCCCGTGCGGCGACTGAGCATCTCAGGTCGCGGATGCGGCAGCATCTTCGCAGCCTGCTAGAGAGGGCGTGACGAACTCCGGCTCGCCCACATCCTGGCGATGGCGTCAGAGCAGCGGCGGGTCGAGCAGCGTAATCCGCACCTTGCCGATGCTGCGCTTCTCAAGATTCATCACTTCAAGCCGCAGCCCGTCCACTTCCACGGCTTCGCCGGGACGTGGCAGATGGCCGAGCTGGGTCAGGATATAGCCGGCCAGCGTGGAATAACGGTTGGCGTCGTCCACCAGGTCACGCCCCAATGTGGCGCTCAGCTGACGGATATCCATGAAGCCGTCGCACACCAGCGAACCGTCTTCCTGACGTTCGAGGCCCGCCGCCTCCTCATCCATATCCGGGAACTCGCCGGCAATGGCCTCAAGCACGTCGGTGGGCGTGGCGATGCCCTCCAGCGAGCCATATTCATCCACCACCATCACCATCTGCACCTGCGAGCGGCGCATCTGCTCCATCACCTTGAGCACGTCCGTGGTTTCCGGCACCACCACGGGCTGGCGCGCCACCCGCGTCCAGTCGATCTGCTTGCCGGCGACCAGCAGATTGAGCAGTTCGCGGGTAATGGCCACGCCAAGGAAATCGTCGACGCTATCGCGCGCCAGCACCACACGGCTGTGGCGCAATTCGGCGATCGCCGCCCGCAACTGTTCGGGGCTCTCGTTCAGGTCGAGCCACTCCACCTCATTGCCAGGCGTCATGATCGAGCTCACCGGCCGCTCGCCAAGGTCGAGCACGCCACGGATCATGTCCTTCTCCTCGTCGCGGAACAGGGCCCCATTGGCCGCCTGCTCGGCGATGACATCCACAGTCTCACCCAGCGGCTGCTCGCCGACCTTGCCGCCGAGCAAGCGCAGCACAGCCTCGGAGGTGCGCTCGCGCATGTCGCCGGTGGAGATCAGCTTCTCGCGATTGTGGCGGCCAAGCTGGTTGGCGGCCTCGATCAGCACCGAGAAGCCGATGGCGGCGTAGAGATAGCCCTTCGGAATATGGAAGCCAAAGCCCTCAACAACCAGGCTGAAGCCGATCATCAGCAGGAAGCCGAGGCAGAGGATCACCACGGTCGGGTGCTTGGAGACGAAGGCCATCAGCGGCTTCGAGGCGACGATCATCACCGCCATGGCGACGATCATGGCCGTGACCATCACCCACAGCTGGTCCACCATGCCGACAGCGGTGATCACGCTGTCGAGCGAGAACACGGCGTCGAGCACGATGATCTGCACGATCACCTGCCAGAACACGGCATGGATAACCTTGCCGCCCTTGGGCTTCTGGTCGCCCTCGAGCCGCTCGTGCAATTCCATGGTGCCCTTGGCGATCAGGAACACGCCGCCGAGGATCAGAATAATGTCACGCCCGGAGAAACTGAGCCCGCCGAGCGAGAACAGCGGCTGCGTCAGCGTGACGATCCACGAAATCGAAAACAGCAGCGCAAGCCGCATGAGCAGCGCCAGCGACAGGCCGGTGACGCGGGCGCGGTTGCGCTGATGCGGCGGCAGCTTGTCGGCGAGAATGGCGATAAACACCAGGTTATCGATGCCGAGCACAATCTCGAGAACGATAAGGGTTGCGAGGCCGATCCAGATATTTGGATCTGCGAGGAACTCCATGGAAATTACCTTAGGTGGTTATCGGACAACGCAAAAATCCCCGGATCATGGGATCCAGGGCGCGCGCCTGCCAGGGCTGAATGAGCGGAATCACAGATGAAAATGCCGGCTACTGCATGAGCCAGCCATGTTCGGTATCGACTGTCGCCTGTACTGTCGCCTTCGTCAGGCATGAAACCGAACGTCCCCGTGTCTGTGTCAGATAGGTTGGAAACTAGCACAGGCCAATTGGCCGTGAAAAGGGGCGCCGGACGCTCTGTCCCATGCCCCTCGCTGCAACTGGCGGCGTTTCAGCCAGCGTCGCGGCTCAATCACCTGCCGCGCGCCGCGCCTCATCGCTCTGGCCAGCGCGCCAATAGGCCACCGACAGCGTCTGCTTGCGCTCGCGACGCAGGTCGTCGCGCCAGTGCTGACGAATATCGCGCGCCGCCTCATGCTCGCCTGCCGCCATCACATAGGTGGAGCCTGCGTCGTCGGGGATCACCACGGCGCGCACCGCCGCCGCCAGCAGGCCTGGCCCGCCATTACGGTGCAGCCAGCGAATATCGATGCAGGTGTTATTGGCGATGGGCTGCTCGTCCTCAGGCCCTTCGACCTCGAGCAGCGCCAGGCCGCGCGTCGCAGCCGGCAGCCGCTCAATCATGCGCGACAGGGCTGGCAGCGCCGATTCATCGCCGGCCAGCAGCATCCAGTCCGCGACCTGGGAGACGCGACCAAGCGGCCCGCGCAGGCCGACGATGTCGCCAGGGCGCGCGCGCGCCGCCCAGGCGGCGCCGACGCCTGGCTGCTCATGCGCCGCCCGCTCTTCAGCCGCGCCGTCCTGCGTCAGCGCTTCAGCGCCCCCGGTCCCTGCGGCGTCGTGGCCGCAGATCCCATGCATGACAAAATCAATGTCGAGCAGGCCGCCCTCAACGTCGACATGGCGCACCGTATAGGTGCGCTGCACCGGGCGCCGCTCCGCTGGCGGCCACACCGCCAGGCCATCGGGTCCCGGCACGGGCCATTCCGGCCGCGCCAGGCCCTCGGGCGGAAACAGCACATGCACATGCAGGCCGCCCACGGCGAAAGGCATGAGATCGGCGCCGGCCAGCGTCACCCGCCGCATGCGCGGGGTGACGTCGCGCACCGCATGCACCGTCATCTCACGGAAATTCGGGAAGGCGCCGGCCCCTGCCCCCTCTCCGGTCCACGCCAGCGCCGGCCGCTGCGGCGCCGACAGCATCAGCACCCGCTCCGCCACCTGGGCCTTGAGGGTGGAGAGATAGCCGGCGTCAGCCGCCCAGGCGACGACGCTGATCTCATCGCCATCGCGGCGGAACCGCGCCTGGCCGAAGAAAGGCGCGGCGTCAAAACCATCTGCCACGTCGCTCAGCGTCACGCCGCGCCCGCGATAAATCGCCTTGAGCGCCTCCAGCATCGCCGCCGCATCTTGCGCCGCAAAGCGCAATTGCGCCCGGCAGCCGCCGGCGGGAAATGGACTGGCGCTCTCAAAACGGTCGGCGGACATGCTGGCTCCCTGGGCGATGATCCACACATCTGGCGACGGGCGACGCAGGCCGGGCGGCCGCGCGCAGACATGACGCCAGATGCGCCTGTCACAGCGCAGGTATCCAAAGGCGCAACGACTGGCAAACGCTATGTTTTACAGCCATTCCAAAGAATAATTCGAATGATTCCAACGAGCTGTATTCGCATCACCAGGCCAGAACCTTGACCCGTCGCGCAGCGCTCGCCTGTCCGCGACAATTTCCGCGCCACCAGGCGCGACCGATGCAGCATGCCGCGCAACCTCCGCTCAAAACACCATAAAAAACCCTTCTCCCCCTGGCTGCCCCCCTCGCGAAATGGCGCGCCAGGACGTTTGCCGGGACATTTGCCGGAACGTCAGCGCGCCGCCCGCAGCGCCACGCCCTGTCGCCTGGCGTCGCGCTGCTACAATTTCCCCACAGTTGAACGAGATCAGGCCGCAGCCCGGCGCCCCCCTCGTGCTCTGGCCTCACGCGTGTAGCAATTGTGGGGCGCGTGACGCCGGGTTATCCCTGCAGGCAGGCCCGGCGCATGGGCCAGACGCGGCTCAGCACGGCAGGGGGATGGGGTGATGACGGACGGGCCACGCGACACCATAGCGGCGCGCATCTGCAAGGCGCTGGCCGACCGCATTATTTCGGGCGAGCTTGCGCCTGGGGTGCGCCTGCGCCAGGACCATGTGGCCGCCGAATTCAGCGCCAGCCATGTGCCGGTGCGCGAGGCCTTCCGCCGGCTTGAGGCCCAGGGGCTGGCGGTCAGCGAGCCGCGGCGCGGCGTGCGCGTCGCCGGCTTCACCATGGAAGAGGTGCGTGAGGTCGCCGAAATGCGCGCGGCGCTGGAGGTGCTGGCGCTGCGCCACGCCGCGCCGCATCTCACGCCCGCCATTCTCGACGCCGCCGAGGAGGCGACCAGCGCTGGCGACCGGGCGCCGGATATGCACGCCTGGGAAGAGGCCAACCGGCGGTTTCACACGCTGATCCTGACGCCGTGCCGCATGCCGCGCCTGCTGACGGCGATCAATGATCTGCATCTGGCCAGCGCCCGCTTCCTGTTCTCAGGCTGGCGCGCCGAATGGGAGGCGCCGACCGATCGCGACCATCGCGCCATCCTCGCCGCCCTGCGCGCCGATCATGTCGAACTGGCCGCCGCCATTCTCGCCCGCCACGTGCAATGGGTCGGCCCGCGCGCCGCCCGCGCCGCGCCGCCGCGCAAATCCCGCGCGGCCGAAAGCTCCCCCGCCCCAGGCCGGCGCCCGGCTGGCCCTGGCCGCATCCGTTAGGCGCCATTGATCCCTGGCCGATCCGGCCAGTGACGCGCGCCTGGGCGCCGGGCCGCTACTGGCGCAGAGCCTGCGTTGCAGCCCTGCCCTCAGCATCGGCCCGCCGGGTCTGTCGTCGCTCAGAAAAAATGCTTGGAGAGCTTGAGGCCCTGGCCCTGGTAGTTCGAGCCATTCTGGCCATACAGCATCGCAGGGCGCTGTTGCATGTGTTCATAGACCAGGCGTCCGACGATCTGCCCATCTTCGATAATGAACGGCACATCGTGCGAGCGCACCTCAAGCACCGCGCGGGCCCCGGCCCCGCCAGCGATCGAATGGCCAAAGCCTGGATCGAAGAAACCGGCGTAATGCACGCGGAACTCGCCGACCAGCGGATCAAACGGCACCATTTCGGCGGCGTAATCCGGCGGCACCGTCACCGCCTCACGCGAGGCGAGGATGTAAAACTGCCCCGGATCGAGGATCAGCGCCCCGGAGCCATCGGCATGCAGCGGCTCCCAGTAATCCGCGAGCGGGCAACCGCCCACACGGTCGATATCGACGAGACCAGTGAAGCGTTTGGCGCGATAGCCCAACAGCCGCTCTGCGCCAAAGCCTGAGAGATCGACGCTGACGGCGACGCCGCCCTGGAACGAGGTGACGCCGCCGCTGACCACCGGCTCGCGCACATGCAGCGCAGCCAGCTCGGCGTCGCCGAGGCGGGTGGCGCCGACGCGGAAGCGGATCTGACTCAGGCGCGAGCCCTGCCGCGCCAGAATGGGAAAGGTGCGCGGCGAAATCTCCGCATAGAGCGGACCGGTGTAACCGGCGGGAATGATGTCAAATTCCTCGCCCTGGTCGGTGATCAGCCGGGTGAAGACATCAAGGCGGCCGGTCGAGCTCTTGGGATTGGCTGACGCCGACATGGAAGGCGGCAACGCCAGGCTTTCCTGTATCTCGGCGATATAGACGCAACCGGTCTCGAGCACCGCCCCCTGCTCCAGCGAGAACCGGTGTAGCGCCAGTTGCTCAAGCCGCTCACGCACCGGCCGCCGGCCTGGCAGAAAACTGGCGCGCACCCGCCAAACCGTGGCGCCCAGCCGTAAATCAAGGCTGGCCGGCTGGATCTGCCCCTCGGCGAGCGGCCTGTCGGCCTGCAGCACGCCGATTTCGGACAACTCCCGGATGGTCTGGGCTGGCAAGATGCCGATCGCCTGCTCGCTGTCCAATGGTCGCCGCCTCACAAATTACGCCGCAATCACCGTGGCCACCGCCCCACCCGCACAAGTCGGGTGCAGAATGGGAAAACCGGCTGCGCCACCGCTCCTCACGCGCTTAGCACGCCACCGCCCACGCGTCACCCGTGCGGGACGGCACGAAGCCCGTGCATCGCCCAGTGCGGCCTGCACGCACCACATCGGCCCATGTCAGACCAGCACCCGACGCGCAACACGCAGCGGGTGCTGGTCAAGCCCGAGCGACGCATGTGCTTCGCAGGGCGCGGTTGGGTCAGTATTACCAGGCCGCGCAGATGCTAACGGATCCGCGACCGAAAATGCCCAGTCGCCGCACGGGCTTGACCAGAACCCGATGTGTCATGCTCATCGGATTCTGGCGACCTTCGCGACCTGGCGTCGGTCGCCACGACCAGGCATAAAGCAGCACGCACGACGGCAGGACTGCGCTGCGCCGTCATATTGTTCCGCGCCATAGGGCGCCACGGGCAGAATGCCGCGCGCCTGACCGCACCAGGTTGCGCTCCTGCACGACGCCAGAGCAGTTGTGACGCTGTACAGCAATGTTCCTGAAAAGAACTGATCAGAGGCCATGTCAGCGCGTGTCTGAGGTTGATCGCCCCGGCAAGCGCTCTCACGCAGTCAAGGGGCGAACGCACACCTCGGCAGGATGCCAACCGGCGCACCTGCCGTCATTGCTGCCTCCGTCCTCGCGATGACGTCAATATGGTCTCAAGGCCGGTTGCGCATCGATCACGGGCCATATCCCACGGGTGGGCTGCGCAGACGGCGCAAGTAAACGGCTTGCTGCGTATCGCCAGTTGGTCAGGCTCACCTGGTTTACTGGGCGCACCCGGGCTGCTGGGCAAAAGTAATTTGCTGCACACATACTGCGCGATGATCTCCAGCGAGGTCGTTCAGCGCAAGCTAAATGGCGCATCCAAGCTAAATGGCGCATCATGGTACGGCGCACTCTGCAGCCCAAGAACACGATGCGCCAGATCGCCCCCGATTCCGCCATCACATCAGCGCAGAAAATTGTGGCGCATAACCGGTGTCAATCACAAAAAGACATTGCCGTAGTACGCGTTTGACGGGCCAACGCTACCCGTCATCGACATTATCATAAAATATCCGAAGCCGGTTCGGGTATCGCCACGCGCGTCACGTGACCCCGTGCAGCACGCGTCAATCCATTTTGCCGAACACTACAAGGATTTTATGCCATGGGCACATTTACTGCAACCGTTGTTACGCATTTTACGGCTGGATACAGCCAACTCGACGTCACGTATACATTGACAGACCCCGACATTAAGTTACCCGATACCATCGCCTTGTCCGCAGCCAACATCGGCGGCGCCCGATCCCAAGTGTCGTTCAGCTCGACCGGCCAGTCTGCGACAGCCGTTACATTCACCATCTTCTGTAAATACGCAGGAGAACCGAACTTGACGCTGATCTTCAGCAATAGCGAGCTCTACACGAGATACGAAGATCTTACAGGCGCCGTGACCAATAATGTGCCGCAATCCTTACCTGGAACGTTCGAACCCCCGCCGGATTCGGGTGATGTACTGGTGCTTGACTCAATGAATCCGTCGCAAGGCGTGATGTTCTCCGTCAACCATACCAGCAATCAGGGAGGCGGCATCCTTCATATTTATGGAGAGCAACCGTCAACATTCCTGATCAACCTGAACGTGGAGGACGGCGCTGGAGCCATTGCCCATGCGATGGCCGAACCTTTAGATTCCGGAGGCAATGCAGTCCACCTTTACATTACGCTACCAGCAGCGGCGTCAAGCGATTTAAAAAATTCACCGAAAGGCACGCGCGTCGGAACCATTCAGCTGTTCTATGAAGACACCTTCACAACAAGGACGTCGCCAGGAACAATTCTCCTTATCAACTCCAACAAATCAGATGCTGCCGTTACATCCCCGATCATCCCGTCGTCCCTTGTGTTGCCAGCAGCATCGCTCCCGGTCACCATTGCCCCGGCCCTGTTGAAGGACACGGCCACGTCGCTGATATTACTCGAAAAACCCAGAACGTCATCGCCTGTGATTGACGAACTGCCGATGTACACCTACGCCGGGCAGGTCGACGACGTCTCCAAGAAACAAACCATTGCAGTGCGCACTTCCCTGCTGCCTATCGATTTTACCAAAACGCACCAAAAATACTCAATTAACGTCTATAGCCTTCTCATTGATTTACGTGGCAACATCGCGCTATCTTTCCCAAGCCTTGTTGTCGTCAGCTTTGACTCCTCGCGTCCGATACAACCAACTGACGGCGGCACCTTGCCAGCGCCCACCCTGAACGGACTGCAAGGCACGATCAATCTGGCGAATGTCGGCGACACGAGCCCGGTGATCACAGGACAGACAATCGCCAGCCTTCGCGCACTCACCCCCAACGCCACTGGCGTGACGACGACAATGTATATTTCAGCGACGCAGAATAATGCGCCAGTCAATGAGGTGCTTAACATTCCGTTCGATTTCGCGGGGCAGGCCCCGGACACGGATGTGAACCCAACATTTGATACAAGATTGCTGCAGGGATACGATTCTGACAGATACGGCGCGCCAGGAACGCTGCAGGTACAGTATTTTGTGCAACCGAACGCTGCGGACGCACCCTACAGCCTGCCGCGCTCTTATCGGATAGATACTGTCGCGCCGCACCTGCCTGAGATTACTGCGACGTCGGAGTCCGATCAGAGCTGACGACGCCCCTCAAACCAGGCCGCGAAGACGCTGCCCCATCCGCGACCTGAAATGCTCGGTCGCCGCACGGGCCTGACCAAAACCCGATGAGTCATACTCATCGGGTCCGGGCATCAGCCTCCGCTGGGCATCGTCGACAACGCAATGAGCAGGCGCTCACCACCATATCGCGCGACCGATGGCAATCAATCTCAATATGGGAACGACACCAGCAATACGTCCCATTCAGTTCATTCAACCCACATTGTCAGGGCCGATCATGGGCACAGCATCAGCAAAACCGATTATTCTGGCGACAAACGGCTACAGTCAAATTGCTATCACTTACACAGCCGCTGCAGGCGACGACCGGCCGCCTCCTGACGT